>JAIKXO010000251.1 GCA_024684065.1 Lachnospiraceae bacterium | reverse complement strand
GGTAATTTATATGCTGTATACTTTATCGAAGCTTGGTCATACGCAATGCACTCTTTGTCAAATTCTTCTGAAGTACACCACCTACTCCAGGTATAACAAACTTCTCCATGTCTAATAACAAGTATCTTCATTAATCCCCCTGCAAATCCCGATTGGTAATGAACCATTCCCAAGGGTTTTATAACTCGTTACAATTTGTTATTTCATTATCCGTAAACCCTTGTAAATACCAAATTTGCAGATGGTTTACTTTCCCTTATGATTTCCCTTGTGTTATATTGTCCCATAGCACTTTACGAGTGCTGATAAGGGAAAAAACAAGGGAAAGATTTCATAGTAACACAATATAACACCTGATGGGCAATCGGACTGTTGAAACGCTTTTTTTACCTGTATTACCTGCCAATCCCCTGCTTATTTACCTCATTTATTCTATGTAACCATTTTCTTCAGACTTGAGTGCTTCTCGTTCTTATATTTCAACAACCTTCAGAACACCTCTTCCCGATTTTTCACTACAATTTCTATATTAAGAACAGTTTGTCTTAATCTCCGGTGCCGGCGCACCCCAAGCCCCTATAGACTCACGAATCATAATAAACAGGGGCTGTTCAATGATTACAGCCCCTCTATCCTATTTATATCCATATTCTTTATGCCAATGCCAGCAGCTGTCCGCGAATCTGTTTGACCTGCCTGAGCGCGTCGTCGCATTGTCTCTGAGCTTTTCCGATCTTTGACTGTACAAGGATATCTGCTATAAATCCGTCAAAGAAGAAATCCGCAAATGTCAGGAACCCACCGATTTCAACAGAATCCATACCTTTTACGTCCCGAAGCTCCCTGCTGAATTTCCTGAGAGACCGTCTGGCGGCCTCTATATCACTTTCAGCACTTCCAAGCTTCATATGTTTGAACAGGCCTGATACCGTATTTCCGCCAAAGATATCTAACAGCCCCCAGTTCCCTGCGCTTGAAAGGGATTTTCTGGCTTTCTCCAGATAATAAATGGCATCATCGGCCGCAGATATGGCTTCATCTGCTTCACGTTTATCTATCGCATTCATATTCTCACCTTCTTCCTCTATTTCTTCCCTAAATCACGCTCCCGCGCCTAAACAGCGGCAGCCCGACAGAAAACATGCCGAACGGTATAAGCAGCAGAGCTGTAATCCCTATTGTCATCAAAATCATCAATGCCGCGGGAAATGCCAGGAACAGCATAAGGCCGGCCACGAGCTTAAGCAATCCCCAGGAAAAACGAAAAGCCGCCTTGATCACCCAAAAGGTTATTACCAACATTATTATGCTCATGATCATCATCCTCACCACCTATCTTATCTTCCGGATGCCGGGGTCTCCGTCACCGGCAACACGTGTATATGACATATCTTTGATACCAAGCTTATTGCAGTATGCCTTAAGCTCTGGTTCCTTCATCTTTTCTATGATCCTGATCTTCATGATCCGTTCTCTGACATCCATTGGTCTGTCCCCCTTTTTACCGCTCCATGTTCTTTATGATACAGATATGATATGCTATAATCTGTTCGTGATAAACCTCGGATTTAGCGAATTAAAGGGTTCTAATTCGCCAAAATCACCCAAATATGAACCACTCAGAACCAGGCGGATCCGTTGTAATATTCATCGGATCAATTATTATCTGTTTTCCATTGATTGATTTGTTCCGACGAGTATTACATCAGTTTCGGATAGATAGAAAAAGAATAACGGGAGTCGATTATGGGCAAGAAATCCGTTAAGGAAAACAAGAATGCGTATCAAAACAGCCGGGAAGAGGCCGGGCTCACACGCCAGCATGCCTCTGAGCTTATGGAGTTTATTTCAGCGGACCGGATAGAAAAGATCGAGAATGAGCGGACAGCAGGATAACCAAAGAAGAGATCCCTGATTTCCTGAATATCAAACGAAACTATATCTGCAGAAGGCTTTCTTATAGTAGCTATTACAGTATCGCCTGCCTCCAGATACCTGAGGGCTAAGTTATAACCCAAGGCATAGGATCTGCCGGTTCCTGTTACCTGATTCCCAGGCCCTTTCAGCCCAGGCGACGGCTCTCCCATTCTCTCTATTCGCAATCTTTTTATATTATATTTTTCAGACAAAAAAATACGGCCCACCATAGGCAGGCCGCTCTGCTGATGTCCAGAATCGAACTGGAGACCCCCGCACTACCAATGCGGTGCATAAAGTCTCATATACCGCGTTATTGCTTGATCTATGGCACCAAGTAATTGTCTCTACCCTATTTTTCTACCCTATTTGAAATCGCCTGCCGGCTAATATTTCTCTATCCTGCAGCTATGCCTCTTAAAGCCCCCGCCCCCGGCTTCCTTGTCATAGTTCACGCTGACGAGCAGGAGGTTCCCCTCATAATGCTCCAGTATCTGCGGATAATTCCTGGACCTTATCTGGTCCGCCGCCGTCTCCGTATCCTTGTTGTATTTAAGCTCCACCAGCAGGGCAGGCTTCCCGGGATATTTCGGCGAAGGCAGGTAAACCAGGTCCGCATACCCTTTCCCCGTGTCAAGCTCCTGTATGGCCGTATAGTATTTCCTGGCGGCGTAAAGGGCATACTGGATGCCATAGCTCAGGGCAGCCTCACTGTTGTATGTCTTATTGGCGGCACGGTCATGGGAAAGCTCCATGAGCTCTGCCGTTTTCTCCTCGTCTGAAGACCATATGGCTTCCAGGAGCTCCATGGAGGCTTTGAAGGTCTTGAAAGCGTCCACCCATTCATCCGATTTTGTCGACGCCTTGAATTCGTCCAGTATCTCTTTGTTCGGAATCGACGCCTCTTTAGTCTCCATATTGTATTTTAGGTACCCCAGGTTTATCAGGAGCGCCAGCACGTCATCCCTGCAGGCAAAGGTGGTCATATCGTTCTGGTAGGTTGAAATATCGGCTTTGACGCTGCCTCCGTCCATCATCAGCACCACGGCATCCTTCAGGCCGTCAAGATTCATGCGGATATATTCCGCCAGCGCCTCATAGGTCTCGGTCTTGTTCCAGTAATTCTGGATATACCCTGTCGTCACGGCCTTCACAACGGAAAGCGGGCTGTAGAGCGGGTAATGCTTTGCAGGCCGCTCCCTGCCGGTCATTTCCTGCATTTCATAATTCGGGTCAGGCGGGATAATGTCACTGACGTCATACCCGTCGTACCAGGCCTTCATCTTTTCGTAATCCCGCCCATATGCGCTGCACAGCCCTTTTACCTCCTCCTCCGTGAAGCCGGTGTACGGCGCAAGCTGCATCGGGGTGATCATCGAGTATTCATCGAACATATTCAATGCCGAATGCTTTCCGTATTTCTTAATTGGGAGAATGCCGGTCATGTAGGCGAGCGCTATGTAATCTTTGCCCTTCAGCCAATCTCTGAGGAAATCAAGATACCTTGTCTGCCCTTTCGCATCCCCCTTGCACTCACGGAAAACCGCATCCCACTCGTCAATGACTATGACAAAAGACAGCCCTTTTTCAAGATACACATCGGCAATCGATCCGATCAGGTCGTCCTCATCATAAAAATCGACATCCGGATATGCCTTCTTTAGATCCCTGACAACCCGTTTCTGCATACCGATGAGGGAGCTTTCCACGTCTCTCCCCTCTCTGAAGAAATCTGTCATTACAACCCTTATCACATCATATCTTCCAAGATGCCTGTCCCAGCCTTCGTGCCCTGACACCGCGCACTTTTCAAACAGTGCCCTGCTGTCTGGTTTTCCGTAATATGCGCAGAGCATATTTGCGGCGATCGATTTCCCGAATCTTCGCGGACGGGATACGCAGACATATTTCTGCTCTGTCAGGACAACAGAATTAATGTATAGCAACATTTCTGTTTTATCAACGAATATTTCCGAGTTTACCGCATTTTCAAATGAAATGCATCCCGGATTTAGATATATGCCCATACAGCTCTCCCCAGCTAAAGAAAACGATTTGAAATCCAATGGCGCTACACCCCAACTCTATCATAAAACCCGTTGTTTTTCAACGAAATCAAGAGGCGCCTTAACCGGCAGTGCCGTGCCTGTTTTACATAAACAGAATATATCCATGGACACTGAAACCGCTTTTTCTGTCCCTGCATATGGCCATGCTTGATATTTTTACTGTCCTTCCGCGTGGACGGTGCTACCTGTCTCTCAGTCCATTATAAAAGGGCTATCTTTCATTTTTCGCGCCCCTATCTATTGCCGGTCTATTTTCTATGGCGTACTTGCTGCAGAGCTCCTCCTTTCCTATTTGTTTCATCAGGCATACTGACACGTTTCAACCACTAAGCAGATTTAGCATAATCATAAGTATGTGCCCTCGTACTTATCATTCTTATGTCCTGCATTGTATTTTCATATCAGGGAAGCTTCAGTGAATTAATTCGCTGACCAAGCGGCTGACGGGCTTATTCACCTGTTATCATAATACCCAGCTTGTATCATTCGCATTTTTAAATATTCCAACCCGTAATATTCTCATGACGTTACCTGCAAGGCTATAATCATATAGTCCCACTTAATCCGGACTAAAAAAGCACTCACCGGCCATATGTCTGGACAGCGAATGCTTTCCTCTTTCCACATCTACAATTTGAAATGAATTATATGTGTCCATCCCCATGGACGGTGATCTTCGCGTCATTGTCCATAGATGAGAGCTCTGAAATCAAATTTATTGCCCCCAATATCCCGTATCGTTAAGCATGGGGTTAACAAATAGATTTCTTCGCATAGTAACGAGTCTTTTTAATAGATCTCCGGCGTAGCGATCATAAGCAGATATGGCTCCCTCGATATTTCTCCATATATTTTATCAAATCATCCTTTTTGATCAGCCACTGGTTGCTGATCCTGACGCACGGGAAATCCTTCAGCTTGAAAAGCTTGTACGTTTTGTTCATTCCGATGTGCAAAGTCTTGCTTACCATCTTCGGGGTCATGAATTCGTCCATAATAATACTCCTCCATTCTACTACGGACAGGGGGGGCCTGCCATAAGAATCTCAGCCATGAATCCCACGGGCCTTCCCGGGGTATCAATGAGCCGTTTCCAGTTGCGTAGTAAATTTGGAAGAGAAGATTGCGATTTTAATGAACCGCCCATTCCCTATAACCATTTCCTAGAATAATGCATGCGTTATTTTGCGTATATCCCAGCAATACAGGCAATCATCCGATTTATCCTCATGTATATTTGTTACTGACTCATTCGGTCAATTTATCGCTATGACTAGAAATACATAATAAATGACCCCGTTATAAAACTGCGTGCGTATCGGTGACTTTATTGCACGAGCTAGAAGTAGTATATATGCGCAGCTGAACGTCAAATCAGAAATGCGTCATTGATTTTTTCAGATATGGAATTCACATGCGACGACCTTTTAAGATATATAATAATTTACTGTCCGGCCTACTGGACAGCGAATCTATTTCTCTTGCCATATCCAAGGCCAGTCAGTGCATTTGGACTATCCATAATGATGGGCGGCCGATATATAAGATGAGCATATCATGAAGAAAAGAACATGATCGTATAATGAACAGGATATCCCTGGATTATGGTAAGGAAAAATCCTTTTACGCATCTGCCAAATAAAACACAGCAGGCATAGGATAATAAGAAAATAATAAGTACGAGGGCACATACTTATGGCCCGCGCCGATCTCGCTGATCTGCTGAAATTAAACAGCATGCCAGATGCTGCGATGAGGCGTTTAAAATCTCCGGCACAAGAGGATTAAATAATGACGGCGAAAAATGCTTATGCTAATCAGCAATGGAATAGCCTCCGAAAGAAAAATGGACGGGGAAAGCAATTCACTGTCCAAGCATCCGGGGACAGTTCATAAACAAACGCCCACCGGTCATATTAAACCTGTGAGCGTTTTATTTCTGCCCTCCTGCCGTTATTTGACATCTGGCTCTATCATTCCATGTGTGGCCATCAGTAAATCCCCTGTTTTAGAATATTCATGAATTTCAATCCCCGCACACTCCTCATACATCACAACATTATGGTCATGGTCTAAAAGCCAAATGTCCGAATATGCCCCTCCGCAGGGAGTCGGCCCATAATGTCTTCTCATCCCACGCATTTCAAGCAAGATTTCTTCACTTTCCGGTCTGAGGCGTTCAAGCTTGGCTTCAAGCGTCTTCCTGATATCTTCCGGGCAGCCTTCTTTAACATGCTCGTTGTAAGGCTCTTGTTCAAGCCATTCTTCTTCCTGCTCTGCAAAAGCAATTGTCATTTATATCTACTTCCTATATTTTCTATAAAAGCCTATTTTATTGAGCCAGATTGTTTCATCAGCGTATTACTGCGTGTGTTATTCCTTTTTAAAACTGTTACCGCGGTAGTTACAAAAAACTCGATGCATTCCTGTGTTGTAAGTAAAAGCGGCACCACAATTCGGGCATTCTATTTCTTTGGCAAATATGTTGTTCATATATGTTTGTCTT
>JAIKXO010000242.1 GCA_024684065.1 Lachnospiraceae bacterium | reverse complement strand
TCCCTGCGTTATCCCGATAGCAGGACAGATATTTATGATGCTGTGGTTTATTAAAGATTCCCAGCCCGGCGAAAACCAGTGGGGTCCGAATCCCAAAGGATTATAGAGATAGTACCTTATTATGGTTCCTGACAGGAGGAGAGTGGATAGGATACAATCCCGGTTTGTATATTTCTTTCAATTCACGTCCATTATCAGTTTTATCAGGTCATTCATAGCTTTGTTCAGGTGTTTGTCTTTATGAATGTACCTAACTTCCCGATTACATTTTCTGCCTACAGTTCGAAAATGTAATCTTTGATTCTAAAGAAGTTGCGTAGAATCAAGTTTTCAATGTACAAAAATGTGTAGACAGAAAACACTGTCGGGAACTAAGGATTATGGACTATGATACCAGATTCATACTAAATAAGCCATCGATTTCAGAATTTAGAACAATATGTTGTATACTGTATGCCATGATAAATATCTGACATCAAAAAAACAGGGGCTGTTCAATGATTACAGCCCCTCTATCCTATCCAAATTTATAACCATATTCTTTATGCCAATGCCAGCAACTGTCCGTGGATCTGTCTGACCTGCCTGAGCGCATCGTCACATTGTCTCTGAGCTTTTCCTATCTTTGACTGTACGAGGATATCTGCTATAAATCCGTCAAAGAAGAAATCCCTGATTTCCTGAATATCAAACGCAAGCTTGAGCAGATTTCCCTGACCGCAGACTCCCTGCGGCTGTGGACAAAGATTGAGACCTCATTCATCCGCCCTCATCATCCGTCTAATACTCTTTTCAGGTTTTTATCCGTCGGCTCAAGATCATACGGCCACTCGATCAACCGGATATCATTTTCCATGCACAGGCGTTTCTTTTGCTCATCCAGCTCCTGTCTCTGCTTAAGGGCTTCCTCCCCTCCAAAGAAATCGACAGGGTGATAGTGCTGCACTCCCTGGAATTCTATAGCAGTCTTCAACGATGGAATATATATATCAAGGCTCTGGCGTCCAAGCCACTGGGGACGGTACTGATAGAGCGTGTCCGGATACTTCTTATGCACTCTCTGGAATAATGAAAGCTCATGCTTCCACTTCGGCTTTATGATCCCTTCAGCCGTAAGTCTCGTCCGGATCTCTGTACGCCTCAGCCTCCAGTCAGTATTGAAGCCGTCCTTTTCCTCATACAGGTAAAGATCCTCATACCACCACTGAAACACAGGCATGATCTGTCTGGTAAGACTGAGAAAGAATTCCAGTTCTGACGAGAAATAACCGCACTCAATAATGTGCCGGATATTCCGTCTTACATAAACAGTCTTCGAAGGATTATGGTAAAATGGCAGATTTCCCAGATATTTGGCTGTCTGATCAGGAAGATACGGCGACCGTAGCACCACCCCGTCAATCCACAGATGGTTCTGATACCAGGGAAGGGAATAATCATAAAGAGAATATCCGCCGTAAACCTCCTGCGATGCATTCGTATACAGCAGATGATACATTAAAAGTACATCCTCCATATCCTCCTTATCAAAAACAGCCAGATAATGGAGCTTCGCCTCATCAGGGAAAAGGCTTTTTACCGGATACAGCGATTCAGCATTCCTGCACGCTTCCATAACAACAAAAAACTGGGATACATAGCTCTCGGGAAAAAGGAAGCAGGCCTTCACATCTGTATCAAGATCACGGAACTGATCCATAAATGCCTCTACATATGCATTTTCAGGCATCATCCCCCCGGACTCAATAAGCTTCTTTGTAGCGAAACGGTACGGCAGGTCAGACCAGGATAATTGGATGAGAAACTTTTCATATTCATTCCGGATATACTCGTCACGTAGCTCGTCAAACCCTTCCTGGTAGGAATCATGCTCCTCAAGCAGCTCATCCAGAGTTATAAAAATACCCATTTCCCGATACTGCGGATGTCCTTCCCATAGCATGTCCAACCGCTCAAAGGAATCCGGAAATCTTCTTTTTTCGTGGATCGGATACATTTTACTTTCCACTGTCTCCTGCGGTTTCCTTTTTCCCGAAATGTTTATCCGTAAGATGGAGCATTGACCCCGGGATATGACAATACCCTCCCGGGTTCTTATCCAGGTATTTCTGGTGATATTCCTCAGCAGGAAAATAGTTCTGAAGAGGCCCTATTTCCACGGCCAGCTTCCCTCCCGCCTTTTTCTCTTCTTTACTGTATATTTTTTGTATTTCGGGCAGTTGCCCCTCTTCTGTGTAATAGATACCGGTTCTGTACTGTATTCCCCGGTCATTCCCCTGCCGGTTTACCGACATGGGATCGATTACCATGAAGTAATAGGTCAGAAGCTCCGAAAGGCTTATCCTGTCCTCGTCATAATCGATCCTGACCGTTTCCGCATGTCCGCTGTCATTGCAAACATCCTGATAACTCGGTGCATGATCCGGGCCATTGGCGTATCCTGTCTCTGTGCTTAAAACGCCATCAAACTGATCTATGAACTTCTGCAGCCCCCAGAAGCATCCTCCCGCTAAATAAATTGTCTTCATACTGTTCTCCATTTCCACTGTGGAAATATACCCTATAAAAATGGCAGCCTTAACTGCTCGTAAACCATTGCTTCTCCGGGAACATAATTCTTAAGGAACGATCTGAACGCCTCCGGATCGTCCAACGTGTCAGCAAAAGGCAGAATACCATCTTCGTCCTCCCCCGCATCCGAATACCTGAGCACCTTAACTCCCTGTTTCCTGGCAAATTCCGCAGTCTTTAGAGACCCGCTATCTTTTCCCTTTCCATAATGAACTACAAGTACAGCCTCGCTCAATCCGCTCTGCAGCCTGTCCCTCTGGACATATCTGTACTTCTCCGGTTCAGTACCAGCGAAATACTCGCTTATCAGGCATCCACCGTTCTCAAGAATCTCCTCTGCCAGATACTCATTCATTGCGGCGGCGTTCATATATCATCGGAAGCTTTAGTCAGCGCCGCCTTAACCCGCAATTTACTCACAGAAGGCACAACCATATCAAGCCCGCACGGCAGTACAGCAACACATCTCCCACCTTCGCTTAACGCCCCTCTAAGTGCGGCAGTATCACAGCCCACTGCCAGACCGTTAACTACGGCAAATCCTTCCATAGCCGCGTACTGCCCGGAAGCATAGGCCGATAACATAGCCTCCTTTGGTGCATTCCTGCTGCCGATAATCGCCACCTCCCGGAGATTATTCAAAAACGATATATCACCCTTATAAAAAAACTTCTCCGGAAGCCCTTTTCTTTCAGCAAATCGCTTCGGATAAAGCCCGTCACCCTTCTGACAGGCCAGAATCTCATAGCTCATATCCGCTCCAACCTATGCTCTTATACTTGCTATCTCATCTCTTTTCACTTTTTACCACATAACCTGCCGCAATGCAAGATGAATCCCCCCACTGCTATAACACTCTGTTTTATCTTTTCGCAACCTATGAAAAAGTTTCAAAAAGCGATGAGATAGGTATTTATATGGCAAGCGTAAAAATAAATATTGTAAAAAAATTAAAGGCTTCGGAATGCCATCTCCGAAGCCTCAATACTTCTTGTCCTCCTGACAAAAAATCGTAGTGCGTTTCAGATTTCTGATTCGGGGAACCATTTTTCGCTCGCCTCCTGGCCAGCTTCATACCTGACCAGGTATTCCCATCCGTCAGCGCCGGCTCTTCTGTCATCGATAAACCCATCCACGGTAGTTGCAATGCCGCTGTCATCTATAACCTTGACCTGCACCTTGTCACCAATCTCGTACTTAGGCCCTGCGATCCCCTGTGTCCCGCCATTTGCCTTTTCCATCATTTCGTCATTGAGTTCCATGTTCCTGCTGTCTGCCATTGTATTGTCCTCCTTTACAAATCTCCGCTCCCCTTCCGGAGCTTGTTTTCTGTTCTTTACCTTAATATACGGAAGATCGTTCCTTCATGTCAGCGCATTTGCGCATCCGGTCGTTTTTCATGCTCATCCGGTAAAAAATGATTTACACAGTATAGTCTGACTTTTTCGGCTCCCTTACTTTTCTGCCGCAAGCTTTGTGATGAATACTCCGTCATAGTATACGGATACTTCATCGCCTTCCTCAAGGCCTTTGGGATTATAGATCGTATATGACATCCAGAGGCGTTTTGTGTCTCCGCCCACTGTCTCAGGCTCCCTGACCTGCTCGAATACAAAGGGATTAACATATACGCCTTCCTCTTTCTCGATCACGAATTTAGTCTGGTCGAAGGTTTTGTCAGACCCGGTATTATTATAGAGCTCCACGCCGAAGCTGAAAACATCGCCTGTGCAGGCCAGCTTTAAGCTGCGGCATTCTACATTGTCCGCCGTCATGAAGAGCCCTCCCTCCACAGGGTTCACATCTTTTGATGAATCCTTCTTTTCAAGCGTGACCGGATTCTTTTCCTCTTCGGCCTTCGCCTGCTCCATTACCATCTTCGTATATTCTTCAATGTCTATTCCCTCGAAGAAATTTTCCAGATCGGCGAGATCACCATCTGTGGCTCTGGGTTCGCCTGTCATGAAGATGCTTGTTACAAAGATGCTCGCCACATACTCACCGTCATAATATACCGAAATCTCATCTCCGTTCTTTATATTCCTCAGGTCCATAGGGAAGGAATGTCTTTCAACCTGTGCCGAGACATCAAGTGGCGTCCTGTCATCTGCGAAGGGGTCAAGCTTTGTCCCATCATAGTTTTCAAGAGTGATCCTTGTCTGGTCAAAGGTTAAGTCCTTGCCGGAAGGATTGTTCAGCGTAAAATCGAAGGAACAGGTATCGGTTGTATTGATCGTTATCTCCATATCCGTCACCGTAATTCCGTTTTCGTCGGTGAACTCCGCCTGCCCGGGGGATCCGCTCCCGTCATCCCCGATGACCTCCAGCGTCCAGCCGTCGCCGATCTGCCACATCCCGACGTAGGTTCCTTCTGCCAGTTCGTCGTTTCCGTTATAGTTGCAGATGAAAATCTCATCGTTATCACCCTTGACATTGTAGTGGTTATAGTATTGCTCCTCCGGAAGCTTATCCACTACATATCCGTACATGTCGTACTCTGCGGCGTCAGAGGTTTCCGGAACGCCCGCCATGAGCTTTGCGGCTTCCAGAACCTCATAGCCTTCCTTATCGCCTTCAGATGTATACAGGGAATACATCATGTTTCCGTCAAGCCAAAGGACATTGCTTATGTTCCCGGCAAAGAACTGGCGAATCCGGGCTTCTGCTCCGCCTATCTCATCAACGCCTTCTGCATCCCACTCATAATAAAGCCCCGAAATATCTTCGAAGCCCTCCGAAGGCTTCATCCTCGCGCAGAAGCTTTTCCCGTCAAGCTTGAAATTCATTTCCCCAAGCTTCCCTTGCTCCATTATTCCATAGGCCACCCCGGAAGCCCCCTCGGGGACTGTAAAAGCCCTGCCTGTAAGGTTCTCGACATCCTGTTCTGATACGTCATATTTCCACGGGTTTGCCATCCCTGCAAACGGTTCCTCTGTCTGAATCTGCTCCACTGTTTCCCCAATATTTTTATTGCATCCCGTGAATCCTGCTAATAAAAGCGCTGCGGCCAGTATAAATAGACTTGTTTTTCTCATTGTGCCCCTCCCTGAAAAATTAATCATAGCCTCGCATAATAATTGTTCCCTTCCCTGCCTGTCTTCGCTTACCCCTCATTCGGGATCGGTTCAAGGCTGTAGAACCCGTCCTCATTGTGGATCAGCTGCACCCTGTCGCCTATATTCAGGATCTCCGCATAAGGCCATGCAGCAATATAGGACTTTCCATTGTCCGCATTCACTGAATAATCCGTCCCCGCCGCATTTGATGCGGATCCCGGGCCTGAAATAACTGTTGCTTCGCACAGAAATCCATAAGGATCCGCATCCGCTGTGCCGCCGGCGGCCTTTGCCATCATTTCGTCGTTGAGTTCCATATTCTTATTATCTGCCATTATATTATCCTCCGTTTTAATCTACGCCTCCATTTTGGAGCTTGTTTTCTGTTCTTTGCCTTATTATACGGAGGAGCTTCCTTCATGGGCAGTGAAGTTGCGCATCCGGTCGTTTTTCATGCTCATCCTGTAAAAAACCATTTCAAACACAAATTTTATGTGATGGTTGATTCCTGATATTCTCTTTCCGGCTCGACCCATGCCCATAGTCTGAGTGTGTGAAAAAATCTCTGTAAAAACGGAATAACACTATTCGAACGAGGTCTCCTAAGGTAAAATAAATCTTAAGGAGGCCTTTTATTATGGCAAAAGAAAAGAAACCCGTACACAAAGTTCAGATGACAGACGGTAAG
>JAIKXO010000192.1 GCA_024684065.1 Lachnospiraceae bacterium | reverse complement strand
TGGTTTTATTCTTCTCCTAAGAGTTCGTGAATATAATCATTTATATACTCTCTGTCATAAAAAAGATCCGGATTTATGATGCTGAAGTCAGGTTCAATACCCTGATCTATATCATAAAATGATCCGTTTTTGCTGAATGATAACTGAAAGGGGCTGGACAGCTGGAATACATTTCCCTTTGCCGTTGTCAGAAACATTACCGTACAGCTTCCGCCTCCCGAGGTCTTTCCAAGCAGGCTGACCTGGTTGGAAGCCTTAAGAGCGCCGGGAACCAGATTTCCGGAAGAAAAGCTTGAAGGCGAAATAAGGCAGTAAAGATTATATCCCTTCAGAGAATCATTTTCATCAAAGATATGATCAAAATTCGTGTCTGCTTCAAAGCTCTGCCGTACTACAGCCCCGCTTAAGGTATCCTTTAAACAGATATTTCCGCTTCCAAGAAACGCCCCGATGGTATAAGCCGCAGAATTTACCGCTCCTCCTACGTTTTGCGAAAGATCAAGGACCACATTCTTTATAGGGCTGTCCTCTCTTTTGATCTGAGAAAGTGAATACCTTATGATACTTATTGTATCTGTCGCATTTTCATCCGGCGTTTCCGTATAATAGTCTTTTTCATTATCAAAGGTAAAATTATCAAAGGTGATAAATGCAGTGTCTCCCACTTCCTCATAGCAAGGGACTCCTTCGGGATAGTACTTTGACCTGCTTTCATTATACTTTACAAGCTCGTTCATTAAGTTCGTATAACTTGCTCCGTTATACATATTAAGCTCAGCCGGATCACCCCAGAACGTCATACACTTAAGATCGCTGTGAAGATCATCCAGATGAATTTTAAGCAGATCATAAAGCGCCTGATCCGATATGACCCGACTATCATTATTCAGGAACATATACTTTAATCCGGTTTCGGCAAAGAAATCTTTAAAGGAAGTAATGCCATGCTGCTCTTTTAATCCATAAAAACTATCTAAAGCCATACACAGCGCATTATAACTAAATTGGTTCAACGCCTCACTTGGACCTTCCGAACCGCCTTCAGCCAAAACCCCTAAAAGAGGATTGACATTCCCTCCGCTTACAACAAAAGCAGTACCACCGTTAAATAATACACCCTTTTGTAAGCCGTGAGCCATAAGGAAATCACTTACTACCTGAAGCGGAATATAATGATTGCCATCCTGCTCGATCAGATCTATCCCGTAATCCCTTGTATTGATCGTGATGCTATGGCCATAGCGGTTATATGAGCTCTCTTTATTGATCCGAAGCAGCTCCTCTTCCCCTTCTTCGGAGAACCTGCCTGTATCTCCGATCACATCAATTAAGGTTGCTTTACTTGAAGGAACGATATATGCATCAAAATCCTGGAAGCTGATAATATCTTCTTTAAAATCAAACATCACGGAATACATCGTCTCCCGGATAATAAATGTCCTCGATCCGTCTTCAATTGCAAAGAGCTTGTATCCTTCAGCATCTTCACCCACGCATTTGTCAATAAGTGCAGGAACATCTTTACCGGAAATATAGGGAATACCCGCTTCATTGTCCATAAAGTAAAGCTCGATCTCTCCTTTGTCTGAGGGTTCTTCATAATAGATCGGCAGGGATTTTTTTTCTATTTCATAGGTATGATCTTCCCAGGTGTATGGATCATCCACAGGATCGTAATCGGCTAAAAGGGTATCAACAGTAATTCCATACTGATCCAGTATTTCCTGAAGCTCCTCATTGTCTGCAGAGTATGTTAGATCTTCTTCTGCTTCCTGTGAAGCTTCGGAGGTCTGTTCTGTCTCGGGGGATACTGCTTCTTCGGTTTCCAAAGCTTCCTCTGACACCTCTAAAGACTCCACGTCCGCTCGCGGATGAACAGTCACGCTGCAGGCGCTTAATACCGTCAGGCAGCCTGCCATACACAATAAAATGATTCCTTTTCTCATAGATTGTACTCTCTCCTTTTCTGGCATATTCTAAATATGCGATATTTTTATCCCCTTTTGAGGCGATACTACCGCTGATACTTCATCTGTCAACAGTATCCTTCTATGGGCTGTCCGCCCGGCAAAAGCGATAATCATACTTAATATAACATATTTGCCCTGTAATCAAGGGAATAATTTATGTAAACCTGACCTAGGTCCTCCTTCGTCTGTCTCCGTGGGTAGTGTAATAATCTGCTTTGCATTGGTACATATCTTCATCGGCACGGCTGAATACCGAGGCGTAATCCGGATCGGTATCGGGATCGTACACCGCGTATCCCTTGGAAATGGAGAGATCCTCTTCATACTTATTGTTCTTGGCGTTTAACACCCTTACCTCCTCATCGAAGTAAGCGAATTCCCTCTCGATCTCCTCGCCTGTTTTCTGCTTGCAGAGCGCTATGAACTCGTCTCCGCCGATCCTGTAGACCCTGTCAGCGCCGAATACGGTCTTTATGATCAACGCCGCGTCCTTGATCAGCATATCGCCGTATTCATGGCCCTTCGTGTCATTCATCCGCTTGAGACCGTTAATATCGAAGATATAGATCATAAAAGATGCCATCTTCTCTTTGATCAGACGTTCGAGCCGGCTCTCCTCCTCCAGATAGGCGGCCTTGTTCTTAAGTCCCGTCATCGTGTCTAAATATGCCTGCCCGTGAATAAAATCAATATACCGTTTCAGCTCTACGCTGATCTTTCGGATGCTGTCCGCAAGCGAACCGATCTCGTCCTGTTCCGTGTAAACGATCTCCTGTTCCAGCTCGCCCTTTGCTATACGTGAAGAAACATCGGTCAGCTCCCTGATCGGCTCGATGATCTTTCTGGTCATTCTCAAGGAAACAAAGATGACTAAGGCAAGCGCAGCAGTAAATATAAGGATCAGCTGAATCAGCATCTTAGTCCTGAACCGGAATAGCTCCGACTCCGGTGTGGATATGGAAAGAAGCATCCCGTTTTTCAGCCGGCTTATCATGATCCTGTATTTGGAACCTCCAACCGAATATCTGTAGTTTTCACCGGTATCAATGTACTTCTGGTCATAAAATTTGCTTGCGGCGGCTATCTCTCCCGTAAAGTCCTCTTTCATCAGCCCGCCGGTATGATCTCTGTGATAAAGAAGGTTTCCCCCCTCGCTGATCAAAGCGCCGGTACTGTTTAGATAGTCAATATTGTCGATGACCTGATGTACAAGCGTCATATCGATATCCATCCCAAGAACCCCTAACAGATCTCTTCCAAGGTAAACCGGAACCACATAGGATATCATATAGATATTGATGTTTTCATTGGAATACGGCTCCATCCAGAGAGGGGCGCCACGCTTTACCGGCTCATAATACCATCCCACGTGTTCGGTATCATCCTCTTTATATTGGAGGATATCGGTCGGTGTGAGACTGTTGTAATCCCCGTTTTCGCCGGCCGTAAGAAAAAAACCCGCCGTGCCGCCGTATAAGATTGGATCGGGTCTGAAATATACGGCCTCTACATGCTCAATGATCTTCGAGGAATTCAGCGCAATTCCTTCAATCTCTTTATAAATACGGTCTCTGTATTTACTGTCCGATTGATACTGAACGATGTCCACCTCTGTAAGAAGATGCTCCTCCATTACTTTGACCGCTCGTTCTACGCCTGAAAAATACGTATCCAGCTCCGCCGTGTTTTCTTCACTTAAAAGCTGCATGGATTGAGAAGAATGGGTCTCTATCGCCATGATCAGATAATATATACCCACAAATGCCAATATCAGAAAAACCGCCAAAATGGTCCCCGCAAACGAAGCGACCAGTCTAGTTCGTACCGACTTCATAATATTATCCTCTCTTTACATTGTTTCCGCCCAGCTCTTTGACCAGATACATATTCTGAACAGCGCGATAATAATTCTTTCTTAAGGTGTCGTTCAGCTCGATGGGCGTCAGTCCGACGGACACACTAACCTCGCCGATCTCTTCCACTGCCCTGCAAAACCTTCTGCAGGCCTCTTCCGCTTCCTCGACGCTAAGCTCAAAAAGGACCACAAAGCTGCTCCTGTTCCAGCGTATGATCTGACCCTTGAGGCCGAAATTTTCCCGGGCGCTTCTTACCACGGAAAGAATGATCCTGTCCTCTCTTAACGAGTTCTCAATTCTGTCAAAATTATCTATTCCAAACTCTGCGATGCTATGATACTGCGTTGTATTTAACGTCCCCTTTTCTCCGTAGGTCCTGATAAAATACTCCCTGTTCTGTAGTCCCGTCAGGCTGTCCGTGCTTTTGTCCTTGTTTTGAACCATCACCGATTCCGTTCTCATATTACGCGCCCCCGCAAAAAGGATCGCGAGCGTAAACATAAGGATCAGTATCTCCGCGAAAAAGAAGCGGTAATTATACCCCATCGTTTCGTAACTGTTTTCACTTCTTACTACCATATACCAGCCAAGCTCCTTGACGTATCTGACCACAGCAAATCCGTCGACCCCGTATGGCTGATATTGATAGTCGTCATTCGTTTTGTCCGGAAGATCGATGCCGGAAACATAAGAGGAATGAACCGCGTCGGTCCTGCTGCTCATCTGAACCAGACCATCCGAAGAAACATAATCGATCCGGACACCGTATTCCTCCTCATATCGCGCCAGAAGGTCAAGTATATCAACCGTCTCAACCCCAACTCCGGAAACTCCAAGAAGCGTGCCTGCTTCATCCTCAACCCTTCCGTCCACAAAAACAGTGAGCTTGTCACGGTTCACCTGATCGGTGGACGATTCCAGCTCATAGTCCTTTCCGCCCTGCAGAAAGATCGTATACCAGGTGTCAAAGGAGTCTTTTTCCGGATCAATGATCTTATTTAATCCGACATAAGTATAGTATTTTTTACTCGCCTCCGAGATAACATAAACCGAGGTAAACCCGAACTGTTTTTGAATGGAATGCAGATAGGTCCTCATATTCAGGATCATCTCATCATCATCGTAAAGATACTCATCCTCAAGCATCTCAATGAGCTCGGAATCCTGGCTGATCATCCGCGATACCGTGATCGGCTCGGACAGATCATCCATAACCGCCTTATCTACTGTCTCCGCTATTAAGACCCTGTCATTTAATTCATGCTCCCGGTCAATGCCGAAAGCAAGATATGCTATGATGGATAAAACAATAGCCGCAGTGATCAGAAAAACCGAAAACCATTTAAATGGATTTTTTTTCATCCCAATTCTCCGTTACTTTTCTACATATATGATGCCAAATGTATCAGTTCCGCAATTGATCGACACAGAAGCGCAGGCATGGCGGGAGATCATATCGGCAAAGAGGCCGTCTGCCCTAAGCTGCTGCTCCGCTTCTCTCAAAAAATTCACATTCATACCTATGGAGCTTATGAAGGCTCGCGTCTTATCGATCCGGTCCGCGCGTTTTAATATCTTTTGCATATAAGCCTCGCTTGCACGTTCCATCCTTCCGATATACACACCTCCGGGCGCCATGACATCACGCTTCATGACCATTACGGGATGAAGCATCAAAGAGCGGAAGATCCTGGCAAGGAATTTATCCACCCTTCCCACATAAGCCAGATGGTCCAGATTATCAATAAGAAACGAGGTCTTTATCTTCGGACGGATCCTTTTGAGATAATCAACTATTTCATCTGCGTTTTTGCCCAAACGAGCCTCTTCGTCAGCCATGATCGCCATAAGGGCCACTCCGCCCGAAACCTGTCCGGAATTGAACACCGTCACCCGGTCCATCCTTTCGGAAGCCTTTACGGCTCTGTCGTAAGAGGCGCTGATCTTCCTCGAGGTGCTGATATATATAATATGGTCCGCAAACCTGAGATTACTCTCAAAAAAGGAGCGAAACTCCTCTTCCTCGGGCGCTGTGGAATATATGCCGGGATATTCTTCAAGATGCTTTAACGCTCCTTCCTGGGATATCTCCATATCATCCAGAAAGCTTGCGGACTCCGTATGTATTCTGAAGGGTATGACAGGAATCTCCCGTTCCATGGAAATGACCGGGGGAAGGTCTGACATACTGTCGGTTACGATCATGATCCTACGACCTCCGATCTGTCGGATCCTTCGTTCGCTTAAGCTCTCGATCCCGATCGGCAGCTCCCCCTTTTCCGGCCTCGGATTATCTTCCCTTCTCCTTCTTCGCTCCCCGCTCTTAACCGCAAGATCGATGACCCGAAGTATTTCCGGGGTCGCGACCGGTTTATGCCGTACATGAACTATACTCCCTTCGGGAAGCTTACAATAGCCCTTTGTAAGGACTACAGTAAATACCTCCTTTAAACCTTCATAGTAGGCTGTATTGGCCTCATAAAGCTCCTGCTCCGTAAAGAGGCATACCTTCGGATAGATCCCGATCAGCGTTTTTATCTCTTCTTCATTTTTGACGGCATATGCGGGGATCAGAAGCTTCTCGGAAATATGCCGGAAGAGATCTTCATAAAACCCGTTTAATACGCCCTCTGTATATATACTATCCTCATAAATGATACATACTCCCGATTTCCAGTCATGCGACATACAGGGTACCGCGTTCGAAACTCTCTGGGGAATACTGACGCATACCCTTGTTCCCTTTCCCCATTCGCTTTCGATCCTGATAAAGCCTCCCATGCATTTGACAAAACCGCTTACCAGATAAAGACCCATCCCCAGCCCGCCGGGTCTGTATTCGGCTGTTCTTTTCTCATCCAGCTGGCGGATCAGTCTTTCAAGCTCATTTTTTTCCATCCCGATCCCGGTATCCCTTACTTCTATGTAAAGGTTAAACTCATCGGCATAAGAATGGGTCAGGATCTTTACCAGTATCCCGCCCTTCTCCGTATATCTTACCGCATTGCCGACCAGATGACGGATGATCTTAATGATCTTTTCCCGGTCTCCGACCATAGCCTTTGGAACCATGGGATCGATATCGATTATAAGATCAGGTCCAACCCTGTGTTTCTCCGAACTGTCTTCCGGCCTGCTCTGTTCCAGAAGATCCAATATCTCATAAGCTTCATTACGGATCCTCGTCTTTCCGGATATCATATCCGAAAAATCCTTCAGGTCCGTAAGCTCTGTACCAAGCATTTTTTCAAGCGATAGCAGGCGGTCCATATCGTAGGGGATCTGATCCCTGAGACCGGCCTTTGTTATCGCATTCTTCAGAAGAAGGAGCTCCCCTCTTGCATTCCTTCCGAGCTTGCTAAGCTCCCTTGCCACGATGCAGATCTGCTCTTTTGCCAGCTCCTCCTGCTGTTTTGATACGATCTTATCCTGCTCGTATCGCTGAAAGCTGTTATGCCTTTCGGATATAAAGAAATGCGCGATCCCTCCTGCCAGAAAAACAAAAAAGCCTTGCAGGACAAGCCGGGAGGTCAAAATTTCATATCCCTCTTCCCACTGTCCCTTCGCCTGGGCAAGATTAAAGAAAACGGTAAAAAAATACGTAAATACCGTCAACCATATCAGGCTCCTTGTCTGGCTTATAAGAAAAAGAAGTATGATCACAACCGCGGAAACGGAAAGTATCTCAAGCCCCGTCTCATGTATTCCGTAAAAAAAGAAGCAGAACATCATAGACAGGGCATAGAGCTTTATCCTTTGCGCTGCGGTGAACTTTTGCATCAGATTCAAATACCAGCAAAAGACAAAGAGTCCCAGAGCAAAGGGAACAACCAGCTTGTCCCAGCCCCTGATAAAGGTTTCCGCCAAAAAGATCAATATTGTTATTGTAAAAGCGCTCAGAATGATCAGATGGGCTATCTTTAAAAGATGATCAGACCGGGTGTCTTTTTGATCCATAACTATCTCTCACTTTTTCATATCTCTTTCCGTGATCCTATGGCCAATGCTTTGCCCTTTATAAAGGCAGTATCCAAAGACCCGCCGGATAAACGAAAAAAGGGGTTTATTTAACGAAGACAGCCCCTGCCCGGATACCTGAATAAGGGGGGGCAGGGCCTGCTGTTACCTTTCAAATACCACGCCTCCGGCTTGTGTCGGATGATCCATGTAGATTATCTCTTCAGCGCTGCTCTTATAGCCCAAAAGTCTCGCAATGATCATAAGATCACCTGCCGCGGAGTCCGCCATTATGATCCCCAGAAAGAGTATCAACGGATTCCCGATCACGATGCCGATGATCATAGGAATGATCCCGAGAATGACAAGCGGCATCACAGACCCGAAAAAGTAATGTGCCTTCTTAAGGGGGACAAGGCAGGCGCAATAGGGCGTCAGGGATGACCTCAAAATACCAAATTCAACATCCTTGAAACGGCCGGGAGTGAATAAGCTCCAGCTCAGCCCATGGATCAGTTCATGCGCGACTATAAGCATGATCAGCGCGACCAAAAGGATCAGAAAATTGATCCTTCTCCATTCTAATCCGTGATTGACCAGATAATACAGACCAAATCCGATAACAGCCAGGGGAATCAGCAGTAATACGGCAAATAAATTGGCCTTCCCCATATTTATCGTCAGGTCATGACGTGTATAGCCCTGCTTTGTCATATCATCGGAGATACCCTCGAAGCGTTCCAGTCTCTTTTTCTCCGCCTCTGAAAGAATCTCTTTCTTTTTCGTACGCTCTGTTTTTCCCATTCCTGATCTCTCCTTCCCTTAAACTCCGTCCCTTATCGGATCATCCGACCCTCCCGCGAAAGCAAACCTTTTATAATGCTTTCAGGCTTACCTGATCCACTCTCTGAAAAAGTCGCACTCATCATCATTGCACTTATCGGCTTCTTCCAGTCTTTGATCACAATGAAAAACATGGTGCAGCTTATTCTCCTTGTTACCATAATATCTGTAACAGAAGGGAACCTCCTTCTTATTCAGCTCCTCTGTGATATATTTTGCCTGGCTCTTAAGAAAATCTCCCGGACAGGTCATAACAAATGCCGGCGGAAAATCCTTCGTCACATACCTGATGCCGTTTACCAGCTTCATTTCCTCCCCACTCCCTTCCTTCGGAAGAAAATCCCTGACAAGATTCGTCGAATTAGCATCCTTGTCCAAATCCTTTTCCAGGTCATATTTCCCGCAGTTAAGCGCCACCGCCCTTAAACGGATCCCTTCGGGAAGCTCAAAGCAGGCCGTCGGATATTCCGCCTTTAGATCCTCAAGGTATTCTTTATTTGTTATAAGATCCGCAAATAAGGTAAGCAGATGCGCTCCCGCGGAATCACCTGCCGCAAAGAGATTATCCTTATCCAGACCATACTCCCCGGCGTTTTCAAAGATCCATCGAAAAGCGGCGCAGATATCTTCGATCGCTGCGGGATATTTATAATCCGGAGCGAGCCTGTATGAGAAATTCACGACGGCAAATCCCCGTTTTGAAACCCCCATGCCATAATACTGGTACACATTCTTATCACCGTAAACCCAGCCGCCGCCGTGAATTATGGCGATCACCGGCAGCTTCTTCTTCCCTTCCTTCCGGGGGCGGTACACATCCAGAAGGTTCCATTCGGGATGAGGACCGTAGGAAATATTATCAAATCTCTCAACCTCCTCCGGCGTCTTTAACCCCGCGTCCCTCTTTTTATCACTCTCTCCAAATTCCCTTCGAAGCTTATCACTGTATTCTGACATAATCCTTTTCTCCTGTCGCCTTGATTTACTGTCGCCTTGAGCTGCTGTAATCCCCGATTTCCTGTCGCTTTGATCTCCTGTTGCCTTGATCTCCTGTCGCCTTGATTTACTGTCGCCTTAATTTACTGTAATTCCCGATCCGCCTTCTTCGGCAGCCGGCTTTTCAAGCCGGATATTACCCCCTATACTTTATACGGATCATAACTACCCGAAGACACCGTCATTCCCGGGTACTTTTATATTATATCATACTTTTTTAAGTCCGTAAGCTTTGGCTTCTCCACTCCATATAAAAGCCTCCCTCTTCGATTCAAAAAGCGGAAGTTTTTTAATGTTAATATAAAAACTCCCGCTTGATTCCTATAATGCTTTCCCAAAAGGCATCTGCCTTATATTTCTTTATCTTTAAGGAAAAGGCGGATTCCGCTCTCGTCAACTATAAGGCTTAATTCTTCCGTATTTCCCCGGTAGTCATCAAAGCAGTCCATAGAAATACTCTGAACGGATTCACATTCCGCGAAGGCATCCATGGTACCATATTTGCATTTTTCAACGACCGCTGAGGGTTCTGCGCCGAATTGCCGCACGATAGCCAGGGTATAAACCTCTCCATTATATATGGCTGCTGCCTGGCAGAAATCAGCCTGCGAAATATGCTCCGGGGTTCCCGTTTCCGTGTTCCAGACAATAACTACTCCACCCTGGCCGGAAGCGACTGACAAAACCGCAAGAACGCGCTTGTCATCAACTATATGGGCAAAGCCTCCTTCATAGTCTTCTTCGCAGGAATAATCCCAATAAGGCTTTATAGCCGAAAAGAGGACCTGCCCCTTACCCTTTTCGTCCTCGTATTCCAAAAAAATATCCTCTTTCGCTACCAGCTTGATCTCCTTGAGCATCCTTAATAAGCCTCCTTTGAAATTCTCTCTGTCAGCACCGCTGCATTTTTATTCGTTATAACCGGACCAGGAAAGATCCGGCAATAATTCTTCTTTGATCTCCCTTCGGATCTGATCAAGCACCTTAAGTACATGCTCCAGGTTCCGCTTCTGATAGAAATCTCCTTCCGCCAGCCTCTTATAAAACAGATTCTCTAATACAGATAACCCGCTCACATCCGCATTATCGCCGCGGATAGAAAGCTCCTCCAGATTTTCCAGCCCATACAGCGGGCTCAGATCATCCGTTATCTCAAGAATATCCAGCCTTTTTAAACCTGTCAGTCCGGAAAGAGGCTCAAGATCACTCATATCTGTATGCAGTGTCAGGCTCTCCAGGTTATGAAGCTTTGATACGGCAGATATATCTATATCCTCGCTGCTATTGATCCATAAAGTATCCAGATTCTGCAAACCGGAAAGTGCAGACAGGTTGCCGGAAGGGTTATTCAGGCCTAAGTAACTAAGTTCCGGCAATTCGCTCAGAGGAGACAGATCCTTCACGCTTCCCGTGATATGAAGCTCTTTAAGCTTATTCAGTTCGGAAAGAGCGGAAATATCTGTATCATCCGCATTGATGCTAAGCTTCCTAAGCTCCGCAAGATTCGCAAGGGGTGTCAAATCCTGCAAAGTACATCGCCAAAGATTTAGATCCTACAGTTTTGCCATCCCTGACAGACATGACAAATCTGTAATATTCGTATGCTCCAGGCTCAGCTCCTTAAGCTCTGTCTGACCGGAAAGCTTCTTAAGGTCACTTTTGCTTAG
>JAIKXO010000170.1 GCA_024684065.1 Lachnospiraceae bacterium | reverse complement strand
CTTATGACCCCAGTTTTGTCTCAAGGATCATCAAAGGAGAACGCTCTCCTTCGGATTATGTGCTTTTTGCGAGAAATGTCGGAGATTTCTGTGCGAGTGCATATCATGCCGATTCCGATCTGGAGGTCATCAGTACACTTCTGGATGTGGATAAAAAAGCCCTTTCCGGCTCCGGTCATCTGTCTGCAAAAATCGTTTCTTATCTGTTGAATCAAAGTACGGATCCGTCATTGCCTGTTCGGGCATCTTCAGACGGATCGGACACCATAGAAAGCAAAACCACGGAAGAATTCCTGTCACAGATAGACAGTTTTGATCTCAACGCATATATGAACCTGATCCATTTTGATAAGATCAATCTGCCTTCCATCCCCTTCAGGCTTGGCTCCAGCAAGTCCTATACCGGGCTTAAGGGTATGAAAAGCGCGGAACTGGACTTTTTGCGATCTGTTGCTTTCAGTGCCGACAGATCTCCGGTATATATGTATTCCACACTGCCGATGACCACCATGGATGAGGACAAAGATTATTACAGAAAGTATATGTTCTATCTGGCGGTCATCATCAAAAAGGGCCACGATATTCACATCATCCATCATCTCGACCGTCCGGATAATGAAATCCTGACCGGGCTGATGGGCTGGATTCCGATCTATATGACAGGAAAAGTGCACTCTTACTATTTTCCCGGAGAAAGCGATCCGGTTTTTAAGCACTTTCTGCGATTTTCGGATAACATTGCATCCATGGGGGAATGTA
Organism: Lachnospiraceae bacterium; assembly: GCA_024684065.1. The sequence goes on along the minus strand of JAIKXO010000170.1, from coordinate 31,863 downwards.
TCGGAAATGATATCGAGAATGCTCTGATCAAAACGACCAAAGTACCGGGGGAACTCGAGATCCATCGCAGGCGGGCCCTCGAATTGTTCGGACAGGCGTCTTTGCTGATGAATACCTATCGCAGCGATAATGCACTTGCTTACAGGGATTTTCTGACAAAAGAGCTTTCAGGGATCAGTGAAGAAAGCGAATGTATCCGGCTCCTTTCCGCACCTTCCCTGTATACCCTGTCCTCTTTTATGAGTGACGATATCAGCAGCTTCTATGATCTTTCCGAAAGCGATGCGGAAATGTTTAGGTCAGCTCTTGATTTTCAAAGGGATCTGGTGCATCAGTTCTTTCAAAAGGGCGGCCGGATGGAAGAATATTTATATACGCCGAATGAGTCGGGTTTTACGGAGCATCCGGCGTATCTGGCTCTTTCGGGAACTTTCATTGACAAAAACATCGCGTATCCTTTTGACCGTTATATGAAGCATGTCGAAAAAGAGCTCAGAGTCTCCTCGGAAACACCGGGCATGACCTGCCATGTTCTCGACGGAGACAAGTATTCCTTCAGAAATATTCAGATCACGATCTTAAAAGAAAAATGGGCCATGATCTCGAAGAACACGGCCCCTGCAATTCATTTTGTCATACACCATCCCAGACTGGTCAAAGCCATAACGGAATTATTATAGATTTTTCAATCTTATGAGAAGAAACCTACCATGTCGTCAAGCTCATCCGACATATTGTCGATATTCTTCATCTTATCGGCTATCATTCCGATATTTGCCGCTATGCTCTGAACGGAAGCCGTAACTTCTTCGGTGCTGGCGGCATTTTCTTCGGATATTGCCGAAAGATCCTGAACATCGGATACTATGGCCGATTTGATCTCATCGAGACTGCCAGTCTTGTCTCCGATGGCATCGATCTCAACAACACTCTCGCCTATGGCACTGTTAAGCTCTCCGAACTTATCCTGAGCATCAACGATAGCCTTCTGCTCATCCGCGATCGCAAGCTTGATCTTTTCGGATAACTGAACGGATTCATCGGAATTCTTAAGGATCTCCTCCGCTATCTCCCTGATGGTGGAGGCACCGTCATTACTCTGCTCAGAAAGCTCGCTTATATTGGTGGCGACAACCGCAAAACCTCTTCCTGCCTCACCTGCTCTTGCTGCTTCTATGGAAGCATTCAGTGACAGGAGCTGTGTCTGGTTTGCGATGCTTATGATAAGATTGATCGCCTCATTTATCTTGTTGATGGAATCATTGGTTAAGAGGATCTGCTTATTGATGCTGTCAACGCTCTCAACCGTGCTCTTTGAACTGTTAAGCACTCTTTCCATACAGCCTGCGGCATCGTTGCTGGCAGTCCTCATCTTCTCGGCATTTTCGGTAAGGGCATGAACATTTTCGCTGATCTCGTTAACCTTATAACCCATATCGATAACCTTGCCGTTAACGCTTTCAACGCTCTCGGCCATGCTCATGGCACCTGCTGCCAGATCATCGATGGCACGTGATACCTGCCCTGCGGATTCAGCACTCTGATCGGAAAGACTTGAAACCTCACCGGCCTGATCGTTAAGGCTGACCGCACTGCCCTTGACACCGCTTATGGTTTCACCCAGATGAGACTGCATCTCTTTCAGGTTCTCTATCATAACCCTGTTCTCATAAACGGAACTCTTTGCAAGGATCTCATCGCTTAAGTTACCGCCCGTCATGATCTTAAGACTCTCCGCGATCTCAACGCTTGCCTTCCTTACCTTCATGGCAAGGACAACTATCAGGGCTCCGACCAGTATAACAACTATGGCTGCGATTATAAGCATCCTCATTACCAGAGTCCTTACGGCACCCTTTACGGCTTCATTGGTCTCCCCCGAGAAGGTCATACCGATTATCGTACCGGTTGAATCTTTAAGGGGCAGATAATCAACGTAATATTTCTTTCCGATGATCTCCACATCCTTTGCCTGATAATGCTGTCCGCCCTGTAAGCAGGCACTTATTACCCCTGCCCCGGCCTGTGTTCCCTCGGCCCTCTGTCCTGCGGCATCCTTTACGGATGTAAGCACACGGGTATCACCCAAAAATACCGTAAATACCACGTCTTCGCTGAGATAGGCATCAACGTAATCATAACTCTTCTTCTCACCCGTCAGGATTTCTTCGCCCCATTCGTTATATTCCTCGGTTATATAGTAATTGAACTCCTTATTTGCGATGGCCAGTTTTTCCTCTACCATTTCCTCAACCTCGGCTTCAATGAGGCTATAAGCCTCAAATCCCATCGCGGCAACTGCTATCAGTAACGGGATGATCCCGAACATAAGCAGCATCTTTAACATGTCAAGTCCTTTACCTTTTTTCAATTTTGTAACTACCCCCTTTTTGTTTTTTTTCTGTCATCCTGTCTTTGTTATTCCGGATAAGCCGAATGTGAATAATGCTATTCTCATATAATGCTATTCTCATAATATAAGATACTATTCAGAACACAGATAAATATATGAAAATATTACAATATAATCGTAATAAAATCATCCTTTTAAGAGCTGCGATACTCAACTATATCAAGAATTAAAGTACTCAAGAATATCCGGAAGCAGAGCATCCACCTTGTCATTTTCAAGCTGGCAGGTTCCCGCGTTCTTGTGCCCGCCTCCGCCGTACTTAAGGCAGATCTCGCCGATGTTCTTATCAACATCCGGAGAATCCTTGAATATCGACTTTCCGATCATCACGGCTGTATTCTGTTTCTTGAATCCCCAGGCAACATGGAGGGAAAAATACGCATCCGGGAACATGGTATAGATAAGGAATCTGTTTCCGGTATAAATGGTTTCCTCATTCCTGAGATCAACAACAACGCATCTTCCGATCTGCTTTGCTATCCTCTCAAGCTGTGCCCTGAACAGTTCCTGCTGTTCAAAATACATGTCCACTCTTTCCTTGACATCGGGAAGCTTCAGTACATCATCGATCTTGTGATCGAGACAGTAATCTATGAGTTCCATCATGAGATCATAATTGGATATCCTGAAATCGTGAAATCTTCCGAGACCGGTCCTTGCGTCCATTAAGAAGTTCATGAGAACCCATCCCTTTGGATTCTTAACCTCTTCCATAGTAAAATCCGCACTGTCTCCCTTGTCTACAGCAGCCATGATCTCGTCTGAGATCCTTTCAAGCTTGTTCTGTTTTTTGTAATAATTGTAAACCACCCTTGCCGCAGACCTTGCATCCTTTTCGATTATCCATTTTCCCTCGGCAACCGCGTCGGAATTTCTGGAAAGCTCGGACTCATGATGGTCAAAACACAATGAAACTCTCGGATCATAAGGAAGGTTGGTGGTGATATCATTTTCGGAAAGATCGATCTTACCGTCCTGCACATCCTTGGGATGTACAAACTTGATATCATCGATAAGTTTCATCTCCTTTAAGATCATGGCACATACCAGGCCGTCAAAATCACTTCTCGTTACTAATCTCATTTTGGTACCTCTTTTATCCTGATTTTTTGAAAAACAGACACCGACCGATCCTGCGATGTGTGTAAAAAACCGCTTTTCACGGTGGCCGGACTTTAGGGATCACATCAGCATATCGTCCTGTGATTTGACAATAATGATATCACAAATCACCACAGAGTTACAAGGCATAATATGATGTCCGGGGCAAAAGTATAATATGACGAAGAGCATATACTCTTTTCACGAGTATCGGGATGGAAAGCCGTCTTTCCATCCCGATATCTGTGAAGCTCACCGGGGCACTATGTGCCGTGTAATATTTGATTATGGCATCATGACAGTCTATGACATCATGTTATGAAATGAGGAAACAGGATCATCTGTCTTCATTATCCTTATTTCTCGCCTGCTGCCTGGCTTCAACCTTTTCTTTGTGCTTTTCATACATTGCCTTTCCGGCAGCACCGAATACGGCAATGAGAAGCAGCCACCACCAGCTTAAACGAACGCTTTCCTCGAAGGGTGCTGCAGCAAGAGGTGTTTTTTCCTCGCCAAGGGTTACGACCTTGACAGCGCCCTTCTTAACTCCGGTTTCCGTATCCCCGGTCAAACCTTCCGCTATGGTAATCCTTTATAAATGATGCAGAGATATCTGTCTGCTTATCCGTTATCCCTGTTTTCCGTCATCCCTGTTTTTCCGGATCCGAAATGTACCCCCCGGCAGATCACTCCGCTCAGGGGGCTGATGTGTGCGCCTCTCCGTCAGGTTTACCCTGCAGAAAAGCTTTCGAATGGATATGTTCTCTCCGGGCAATTTATCTCACTGCCCAAAGGTTCTTTACCGGATCATGTATTACTTAAACCGTTTTATTAATATCAAAATACTTTGTCTCTTATCAGAAAACAAAACCCCTGCGATCATAAATAGTTACTGAAAATAATATAGGTTACCGGCCAAATCCCGGTTGACAAAAAAATTTACGCTAATCTGTTAAAGTGTGTATCGATTATGTGTTAAGAAATGCATATAATCTGTAAATAGAATATCTTTAATTCGAGTTGTTGTCAAATACTTTCTTAATTAATTTATTTAATAGTGAAAAATTTTTTTCATAAACCGGCTGTTTTTCCGCGTTTTCCGAGGCAAACAGTCCACCATCGACGGACGGTTTCGCGTATATTATGGGGCCGTTCGATTATTATACGGTATAATTTACAGCGGAGAGCATACTCACAATAAAAACTCTTCTATATATTTTCCGACCATTTCTGTATTTAACGCTTTGTATGACGTTTCATGAAGCAAAATAAGATTCTTTCCGATCAGATAACCGTTTTTTTCATATAAATCTATTTTCTCGATATTGTTCCTATAATATTTTTCCTGATCAAGCATCCCAAGATGCTCTATTATCATCAACTCCAGGGTTTCAATATTCAGTGCGACAAAATCAGGTCTTTTGGTTATGATCCCTCTTCCGTTGTTCAATTTCAAAGGATATTCGTATTTATAGGGGACGCCGTATCTAAACAGCGTATCTGCTATTATCAGTTCGGATTTTGAACGTACACGTTCTCCCCTTTGTGTATAATACACACCCGAAACCTCTTCATCTTTTATCTCCCAAATATCATACGGTTCCTCCATCCATCTTCTAATATACTCTTCTGCAGGTGGAATTATGGGATCAACAAGTCGTTTTCTTGCTGGATGGAGTTTGTCATATACCTTTTCCGGCCCATCCCAGGAGCATGAAATATCCTGCAGCAAGCGTTCCAGCTTTCCGATCTTCATTCGTACCGTCCGCAGAAGTTTTTCACGATATTCCCTGTTTGCCACCTCTCTTGCCAGATCAGCCTTCGATCTGTTCAGGTATTCATTGCCAAAATAGTATTGGTAATTATTCCCTTTCTTGGCACACCTGAACCTTCTCTTCCTGGTGTCCTTGTTAGCGGTATTCTTATCCTTTTCCCTGCCGTCTCGAATATTGCTATTTTTCTTCCCCTTATCATTAACAATATCCTGTTCAATTCGTCTTAATCTTCCGATCTCCTCAGATATTTCCCTTTTAATTTTCCTGATATGCATTCCATGTGCCTCCTTTGATGTGTTTTGCTATGTTTTGATGTGTCTGATGTGTTTAGTACCATTCCGGCCACTTATTTCCGGGACAGAAGTCATACTGATCTGTCTGTACTCAGAATCTAGTACCATTCCATGACCTTTTTCCGGGTGAAAAGTCATACTGATCTGGCTTTACCCGGGATTTAATACCATTCCGGACGTTTTTTTCCATGCGCTAGCGGATATCTCCGATTGGATCTGATTTGATTTGAAACTGTCTGGATCCGGTCCGATCAGTTCAGACCTGTTCACCGGATCTGTTCAGATCAGAATATATAAGCCGTTAATAAGCAGGTTTCCAACAATTATAATATGGGATAGCGAGCTGAATGTAAAGATTAAAACAGCCCCTTATGTGCAAGCACACGGGGCTGTTTCATTATTGTATGTCATGCGCTCTGCTCAGAGCTGACGCGACGATTATTCGATGATGGTTGCAACTCTTCCTGAACCAACTGTTCTTCCGCCTTCTCTGATAGCGAAGGTAAGACCCTGCTCGCAGGCTACCGGATGGATAAGCTCGATGGTCATCTCAACGTTATCGCCGGGCATGCACATCTCTGTTCCCTCGGGAAGGTTGCAGACACCGGTAACGTCGGTTGTCCTGAAATAGAACTGAGGACGATAGTTATTGAAGAAAGGAGTATGACGTCCGCCCTCATCCTTTGTCAGAACGTAAACCTGAGCCGTAAATTTGTGATGGCAGGTAACTGTGCCGGGCTTGGCAACAACCTGTCCTCTTTCGATATCGGTTCTGTTGATACCACGGAGAAGAACACCGATGTTATCACCGGCCTGAGCCTCGTCAAGAAGCTTTCTGAACATCTCGATACCGGTAACGACCGACTTCTGGGTCTCTTCCTTGATACCGATGATCTCAACTTCGTCAGACATATGAAGGGTACCACGCTCAACTCTTCCGGTTGCAACAGTACCACGACCGGTGATCGTGAATACGTCCTCAACAGGCATAAGGAAAGGCTTGTCGGTATCACGCTCAGGATCAGGGATGTACTCGTCAACCGTGTTCATAAGCTCCATAACCTTGTCGCCCCACTCTCCTGAAGGCTCCTCAAGGGCCTTAAGAGCTGAACCCTGGATGATAGGGCAGTCATTGAATCCGTACTCCTCAAGCTGCTCGGTAACTTCCATCTCAACGAGCTCGATAAGCTCAGGATCGTCAACCATATCGCACTTGTTAAGGAAAACTACGATATAAGGAACACCGACCTGACGGGAAAGAAGGATATGCTCCTTCGTCTGAGCCATAACACCGTCTGTAGCGGCAACAACGAGGATAGCGCCGTCCATCTGAGCAGCACCGGTGATCATGTTCTTAACATAGTCAGCATGGCCCGGGCAGTCAACGTGAGCGTAATGCCTCTTCTCGGTCTCATACTCAACGTGAGCGGTTGAAATGGTGATACCTCTTTCTCTCTCTTCGGGAGCCTTATCAATTTTATCGAAATCGGTAACTACGTTTCCGGGAACTCTCTCTGCAAGAACCTTTGTGATTGCAGCTGTCAGGGTTGTCTTACCATGGTCAACGTGGCCGATGGTACCAATATTACAATGGGGTTTTGTTCTTTCGAATTTAGCTTTTGCCATTTGTTATAATCCTCCTAATGTGTATACACTGATTACTATGTGTCATTATATGGCAAGTCCTCCCTATTTTCAAGAGATTTTTTGCCTATGTTTACTATAAGTTACCTGTTATGTAAGACCTTCTCCTGCACAGACCTGGGGACCTGTTCATACTTCTCAAAGAACATTGAATAGTTCCCTCTTCCCTGAGTCTTGCTTCTGAGATCCGTAGCATATCCGAACATCTCGGAAAGCGGAACAAAGCCTTTTACTACCTTTCCGTTCCCCACGTCATCCGTTCCTTCGATACGCCCTCTTCTTCCGCTGATATCTCCGATGACATCGCCCATATACTCTTCAGGCATCGTCACCTCAACTCTCATAATAGGCTCAAGAAGCACGCAGCCTCCCTTCTGAAGGGCATCCTTTAAGGCCATGGAGCCCGCTATATGGAACGCTAACTCTGAAGAATCGACCTCATGGAAGGAACCGTCATACACCGTGGCATGAATGCCTACAACTGGATATCCTCCCAGAATACCGCTCCTGGTGGCTTCTTCGATGCCATCTCCTACGGCCGGGATAAACTCCTTGGGGATCGCTCCGCCGACAACCTCGGAATCAAACTTGAAAAGCTCTTCTCCGTTGGCATCCATGGGCTCAAAACGAACCTTACAGTGACCGTACTGTCCGTGTCCTCCGGTCTGCCTTGCATACTTGGCCTCTACGTCAACAGGCTTTGTGATCGCTTCTTTATAAGCAACCTGCGGCGCTCCTACATTTGCTTCTACCTTAAACTCCCTTAAGAGCCTGTCTACGATGATCTCAAGGTGAAGCTCACCCATACCGGCAATGATCGTCTGCCCTGTATCGGGATCGGTATGCGCCTTGAAAGTCGGATCCTCTTCCGCAAGCTTCGCAAGCGATTCTCCGAGCTTGCTCTGTCCGGCCTTGGTCTTGGGCTCGATAGCCAGCTCGATAACCGGCTCAGGGAACTCCATAGACTCAAGGATCACGGGGTGCGCCTCGTCACAGATCGTATCTCCGGTAGTCGTAGACTTGAAGCCTACAGCCGCGGCGATATCGCCTGAATAAACCTTTGGAAGCTCTGCCCTGTGATTGGCATGCATCTGAAGTATTCTTCCGACTCTTTCCTTTTTATTCTTCGTGGCATTGAGCACATATGTGCCGGAATCCATTGTTCCTGAATAAACCCTGAAGAAAGCAAGCTTTCCCACAAACGGGTCAGCCATTATCTTAAATGCCAGAGCCGAGAACGGCTCTTCGTCTGATGAATGCCTTTCCACTTCATTGCCGTCAAGATCCTCGCCCTTTATCGGCGGGATATCTACAGGCGAAGGCATATACTCAAGAACTGCATCGAGAAGCTTCTGGACGCCCTTGTTCCTGTATGCGGAACCGCAGCAGACAGGGACTGCTTCACATTCGCAGGTACCCTTTCTGAGCGCGGCCTTAAGCTCTTCGATCGAAGGCTCCTCGCCGTCTAAGTACTTCATCATCAGATCATCATCGAGCTCACAGATCTTCTCCACAAGCTCGGTATGATACAGCTCCGCCTCCTCTTTCATCTCATCGGGAACCGGAACCACGGAAATATCTTCTCCCTTATCTCCGTTAAAGATGTAAGCCTCCATTTCGAACAGGTCTACAACTCCCTTAAAGGTATCTTCCTTGCCGATGGGGAGCTGGACACAGATCGCGTTCTTTCCGAGTCTTGTCCTTATCTGTTCAACGGCACCGTAGAAATCAGCGCCTAAAATGTCCATCTTGTTGATGAACGCCATCCTCGGAACGTTATATGTATCCGCCTGGCGCCATACGTTTTCGGACTGAGGCTCAACACCTCCCTTTGCGCAGAACACGCCTACCGCTCCATCGAGAACTCTTAAGGATCTCTCAACCTCAACCGTAAAATCGACGTGACCCGGAGTATCGATAATGTTGATACGATGCTCTTCTGCGTCTTTCTTTGGCTTAGCATGATCTGTGAGGGTCCAGTGACAGGTAGTTGCAGCAGAAGTTATGGTAATCCCGCGCTCCTGCTCCTGTTCCATCCAGTCCATAACAGCCGTGCCTTCGTGAGTGTCACCCATTTTGTAGTTAACCCCGGTATAATAGAGGATACGCTCGGTAAGTGTCGTCTTTCCGGCATCAATATGAGCCATTATCCCAATATTCCTGGTCCTTTCCAAAGGATATTCTCTTCCAGCCAAATTTAACCTCCCTGGTGATTAAAAACGATAATGTGCAAAAGCTCTGTTCGCCTCTGCCATCTTGTGCATGTCTTCTTTTCTCTTGACAGCCGATCCGGTGTTATTGGAAGCGTCAAGGATCTCTCCCGCAAGCCTGTCCTTCATCGTCTTCTCGCCTCTCTTGCGTGAAAACATCGTAAGCCAGCGGAGAGCCAGTGCCTGTCTTCTGTCGGGCCTTACCTCGATAGGAACCTGATAGGTCGCACCACCGATACGCCTTGCCTTAACCTCAGTCACAGGCATGATATTGTTCATAGCAGTCTCGAAAACCTCAAGCGCGGGTTTTCCGGACTTTTCTTCTACCTTTTCAAAAGCTCCGTACACGATCTTCTGGGCTGTACCCTTCTTACCGTCAAGCATGATATTGTTGACCAGTTTGGTCACGATCTTGCTGTTATAGATGGGGTCAGCCAGTACGTCTCTTTTTTGAATGTGTCCTTTACGTGGCAATGATCTTCCCTCCTTAATCAAATTAAAAAAGATAATTAAATCATAGGTACTCACATATTCTAAGTGTCCGCCAGTAAGAACTTCTTATATATCTGATGGGAAGTTTACTAACCAAAGTTTTTTGTCGCTTACTCAAAAAACAGGGGCAGAAAATCCCGACGGATTTTCATTATTGCCGAAAACATGTAAAATACACATGTTTTCTGTCCCAAAGTTTTTTGGAATTCAGGCTATAGAAACATATGATATACAGCCCAAAAAAACTTTGTCGGAATGCTAACATTTAGTTTTATGTGGTACAAACTTACCTGGCCTGCCGTTTTAACGGCTTATCTTACTTCTTGGGTCTCTTGGCACCATACTTGGAACGGGCCTGCCTGCGGTTTGCAACTCCCGCCGTATCAAGCGTTCCGCGGATGATATGATACCTTGTACCAGGTAAATCCTTAACTCTGCCGCCACGAATAAGAACTACGCTATGCTCCTGAAGGTTATGGCCTTCACCCGGGATATAGCTTGTAACCTCGATACCGTTTGAAAGACGTACCCTTGCGATCTTTCTGAGCGCTGAGTTAGGCTTTTTGGGTGTAGCAGTCTTAACGGCCGTACATACGCCCCTCTTCTGCGGAGAAGAAGTATCAATGGCACGCTTATGCAGGGAATTAAAGCCCTTTCCAAGTGCCGGAGCCGTAGACTTCTTTACTGAAGACTGCCTGCCCTGTTTTACTAACTGGTTAAATGTTGGCATTCCTTTTCACCTCACTTTCTTTTATTATTTTATGTTTCACAGCCTTCGGAACCTCCCTCTGCCTGCAATCCACTATAAATGCGCCTGAAAGGCGCCTAGTTATTATATGTTTACAAAAAAGATATGTCAAGAAAAATATATTCGACATTCGCATGCTTTCCGGCACTTTACGTGCGCAGGCAGGAGCAAATGTCGAATAAGCCCGGGCTGTTTTACAGCCCGGATCATGCCGCCGGAAAAACATTCTGCTTTGTCCGGCGGCACAGCATAATCTTACAGTTACACGGATTATTCTTCCGAATCCTCTGTTTCCGGAATCTCCTCCACTGCCTCGGCTTCATCATAACCCTCGGCATCGTCGATCATGTCATCCCCTTCATCGTCATCATATCTCTCTTCGATTCTCGGCCCATAAGCATCCGCTATACTGGTATCTAACATTACATCCCTGTACATCCTCATGCCTGTTCCGGCGGGAATCGGTTTTCCTATGATAACATTCTCCTTAAGTCCGATGAGCGGATCCATCTTTCCTTTTATCGCTGCCTCGGTCAGTACCTTGGTCGTTTCCTGGAAGGATGCGGCTGATAAGAAGGAATTAGTGGCAAGCGCGGCCTTTGTGATACCTAACATTATGCGCTTTCCTTCAGCAGGAGTCTTGCCTTCGGCGATCAGCCTTTCATTCATATCCTCATATTCAAGGAGATCCACATGGGCACCGGGCATATACTCTGAATCACCGCTTTCCTCGATCCTGACCTTCTTAAGCATCTGGCGGACTATGACCTCTATGTGCTTATCATTGATATCAACGCCCTGAAGCCTGTACACCTTCTGAACCTCGCTGATCATATAATCCTGGACTGAATCGATGCCTTTGATCTTGAGGATGTCATGAGGATTCACCGAACCTTCCGTAAGCGGATCACCGGCTTCGATGTCCACGCCGCCTTCGGTCTCCGAAATAAGAGGTGTGATCCTTGATCCGAAGGGTATCAGATACCTCTTCATGTCACCGGTCTCTTCGTTTGTTACGACGACCTCTTTCTTCTTCTTCGTATCCTCGATAACGGCATGACCCGCAATCTCCGAAATGATCGCAAGGCCCTTGGGCTTTCTGGCCTCGAAAAGCTCCTCTACTCTGGGAAGACCCATGGTGATATCTTCACCCGCGACACCGCCGGTGTGGAAGGTTCTCATCGTCAGCTGCGTTCCGGGCTCGCCGATAGACTGGGCAGCTATGATACCTACAGCCTCTCCGACCTGAACCATTTCACCCGTGGCCATGTTCGCGCCATAGCACTTGGAGCAGATCCCGTTATGGCAGCGGCAGGTAAGGATCGTCCTTATCTTAACTCCCTTTGAAGCCGCATTATCGACTAATTCACCGCTCTCATCCTCAGTCCTGAACGGAACTCCGTTTTCATCCACGCCTTTCGCAAGGACAAGCTCCGCACGCCTCGGGGTTATCATGTGATTCTTCTTAACTAAGATATTGCCTTCTTTATCTTTAATATCCAGACAGGAATATCTTCCGAGAATACGGTCCTTTAAGGTCTCGATCTTCGATTTCTCGTTCATGAAGGCTTTGACATACATGCCCGCAAGCTCTTCCTGCCCCTCCATGCAATCCTGCTCACGAATGATAAGCTCCTGAGAGACATCGACAAGACGACGGGTAAGATATCCCGAGTCAGCTGTTCTTAAGGCCGTATCGGAAAGTCCCTTTCTGGCTCCGTGCGCCGACATGAAGTATTCCAGAACGTCAAGACCTTCACGGAAATTGGACTTTATCGGAAGCTCGATGGTACGTCCCGTGGTGTCCGCCATAAGGCCTCTCATTCCGGCAAGCTGTCTGATCTGGGCATCCGAGCCTCTGGCTCCGGAATCAGCCATCATGAATATATTGTTATACTTATCGAGACCGTCAAGAAGAAGCCTTGTAAGCTCTTTATCCGTCTTCTGCCAGGTGTCGATTACTCCTTTGTAACGCTCTTCCTCCGTAACAAGACCTCTTCTGTAATTCTGCGTGATCTTATCAACGGTATTCTGCGCGCTTTCAAGAAGTTCTGACTTCGCTGCAGGAACGGTCATGTCTGAGATCGAAACCGTCATCGCAGACTGGGTCGAATACTTATAACCCATTGCCTTGATGTCGTCAAGAACCTCCGCCGTCTTCGTCGCGCCATGGATATTTATAACCTTCTCAAGTATCTGCTTTAAGTGCTTCTTACCAACATGGAAATCGATCTCGGGCTTTAATATGTTCGCCGGATCGCTCCTGTCCACGAAGCCAAGATCCTGAGGGAGGATCTCGTTAAAGATCATACGTCCCAGGGTGGTGTTTATAATACCGGAAACGACATTACCCTCACTGTCTGTCTTCTCAACCCTTACATTGATCCTCTGGTGGAGAGTGATCTCACCATTCTCATAAGCAAGGAGAGCCTGGTTCATGGAATGATAAAATCTTCCGAGCAGATCTATAAACTGGCAGATGACCCACCTGTCACGGTCACTGTCAACGCATACCCTGATAAAGCTGTTCTGCGAAAGCCTTACTTCAGAAAGCTTCTTCTTAGCGCTTTCATCCGCTTCGATATAATTCTTATAGAAATCTATGGCTTCATCAACGGAATCATAGGAGCCTGTTATCTCTTCATTAAAATCGGGATCAGCCGAATAATCCCTGTACTTATTCATCGTCAGATAATAGATTCCCAAAACCATATCCTGTGAAGGAACGGCAACGGGGCCTCCATCTGAAGGCTTAAGGAGGTTATTCGGCGACAGAAGCAGGAATCTGCATTCCGACTGGGCTTCCACCGAAAGCGGAAGATGCACGGCCATCTGGTCTCCGTCAAAGTCAGCATTATAAGCCGTACATACCAGCGGATGAAGCTTTATCGCCTTACCTTCCACCAGTATCGGCTCAAACGCCTGAATACCGAGCCTGTGGAGAGTAGGAGCACGGTTCAGCATTACGGGATGCTCCTTGATCACCTTTTCGAGCACATCCCATACCTCGGGGCGCAGCCTCTCAACCATCTTCTTCGCGTTTTTAATATTATGCGAAGTACCGTTAGCGACAAGCTCCTTCATAACGAAAGGCTTGAACAGCTCTATTGCCATTTCCTTCGGAAGTCCGCACTGATAGATCTTAAGCTCGGGACCTACAACGATAACCGAACGTCCCGAATAGTCCACACGCTTTCCGAGAAGATTCTGACGGAAACGTCCGGACTTTCCCTTCAGCATATCAGACAGCGACTTAAGAGCCCTGTTTCCGGGACCCGTCACCGGCCTTCCTCTTCTGCCGTTATCGATAAGGGCATCCACGGCTTCCTGAAGCATTCTCTTCTCGTTGCGGACGATGATATCGGGCGCTCCAAGGTCAAGAAGCCTCTTGAGCCTGTTATTTCTGTTGATTATCCTTCTGTAAAGATCGTTAAGATCAGAGGTCGCAAACCTGCCGCCATCAAGCTGTACCATCGGACGAAGATCGGGAGGGATCACGGGGATCACATCCATGATCATCCACTCCGGCATATTTCCGGAGCTTCTGAAGGCTTCAACCACCTCCAGCCGCTTTATTATTTTAGCCCTTTTCTGGCCGTTTGCATCCGAAAGTTCCTCTCTTAAAGCCTTAGCCTCCTCGTCGAGGTTTATGGAGCTTAACAGCTCCTTTATGGCCTCTGCACCCATTCCGGTACGGAATTCTCTCGGACCCCATTCGCTGACAGCCTTCTGATATTCGTTCTCAGTAAGTATCTGTTTGTATTTGAGGTCTGTCTGTCCCGGATCGAGGATAATATAATTCGCAAAGTACAGAACCTTTTCGAGATTTCTCGGAGAAATATCAAGGATCAGGCCCATCCTGCTCGGAATGCCCTTGAAATACCAGATATGGGAAACGGGAGCGGCAAGCTCTATATGCCCCATACGTTCTCTTCGCACACTGGCTTTTGTGACCTCGACTCCGCAACGGTCACATATAACGCCCTTATAGCGGATCTTCTTATACTTTCCGCAATGGCATTCCCAGTCCTTACTGGGTCCGAAGATCTTTTCACAGAAAAGACCTTCCTTCTCGGGCTTTAACGTCCTGTAGTTTATGGTCTCCGGCTTCTTTACCTCGCCCTTGGACCATTCCCTGATCTTCTCGGGCGACGCAAGCCCTATCCTAATAGCATCAAAAGTCAAAGGCTGGTAAGTCTCTTGTTTATTATCAGGCATTTTGTTTAATCCTCCACATCAGAATCCAGGTCCAGATCCATATCCATACCAATGTCCTGCAGATCTCCGTCCTCGGGGAAATCCCGCTCATAATCGTCCTCATCCGAAGAGTCGTCAGAGTAATCATCATACTCTACGTTGTTAAGCTGACCGTCCTCCGAAAACTCCTGCTCGGTATAACCGTTAGATCTGAGGGACTCTGAGCTGCTGCGATATTTTTTTGAATCCTCTTCAAGTATCGAACGGAAATCCGTCTCGCCGTAATCGACATTCTCTCCGATCTCAACCTCTGTATTGTCATTTCTCAGCACCCGCACGTCAAGGCCAAGAGACTGGAGCTCCTTAAGCAGCACCTTGAACGACTCGGGTATGCCGGAATCCGGGATATTGTCGCCCTTTATGATCGCTTCATAGGTCTTTACACGCCCTATTACGTCATCCGACTTTACCGTAAGGATTTCCTGGAGCGTATATGAAGCGCCGTAAGCTTCCAGAGCCCACACCTCCATCTCACCGAAACGCTGGCCTCCGAACTGCGCCTTTCCTCCGAGAGGCTGCTGGGTAACCAGTGAATAAGGTCCTGTGGAACGGGCATGTATCTTATCGTCAACAAGATGATGAAGCTTAAGATAATGCATATGGCCGACGGTAACCGGATTATCAAAGTATTCCCCGGTCCGTCCGTCACGAAGCCTTACCTTTCCGTCCTTTGAGATCGGAACACCTTTCCAGACAGCTCTGTGAGCCCTGTTTTCCGAAAGGAAGTTAAACACCTCGTCGCTCAGTTCCTTCTTATGAAGCCCGCTGAAAGTTCCGGCGTTCTTATCATAATCAGGGTTCTTTAAGGCCTCTTCTTTGGCTTCTTTATCATCAAAAGGAAGATTTACATAGTCATTTGCAAGCTCAAGCGTGCTTACGATGTCATCCTCATTAGCCCCGTCGAAAACCGGTGTCGCAACATCAAAGCCTAACGCCTTTGCGGCAAGGGACAGATGTATCTCAAGGACCTGTCCGATATTCATACGTGAAGGAACGCCCAACGGATTAAGCACGATATCAACGGGCCTGCCGTTAGGAAGATAAGGCATATCTTCAACGGGAAGCACACGGGAAACAACACCCTTGTTTCCGTGACGGCCTGCCATCTTATCACCGACGGATATCTTTCTCTTCTGAGCTATATATATCCTTACCGACTGATTTACTCCGGGAGGCAGCTCGTCCCCGTTATCCCTTGAAAAGATCTTGGCATCCACTACGATACCGTATTCACCATGGGGAACCTTTAAGGAAGTATCCCTTACTTCTCTTGCCTTTTCACCGAAGATAGCCCGAAGGAGCCTTTCCTCTGCTGTAAGCTCCGTCTCTCCCTTGGGAGTGACCTTTCCCACGAGGATATCGCCTGCTCTTACCTCCGCGCCGATGCGGATTATTCCTCTCTCATCGAGGTCCTTAAGAGCTTCCTCACCTACACCGGGAACATCCCTCGTTATTTCCTCAGGGCCAAGCTTTGTATCCCTGGCCTCTGATTCATGCTCTTCTATATGAACGGATGTATACACATCATCCTGGACAAGCCTCTCACTCAGAAGAACAGCATCCTCATAGTTGTAACCCTCCCAGGTCATAAAGGCTATAAGAGGGTTCTTTCCGAGGGAAAGCTCTCCATTATAGGTGGAAGGCCCGTCGGCTATGATCTGGCCGGCCTCTATATGCTCGCCTTTTTCTACGATAGGCTTCTGGTTGTAGCAGTTTGACTGGTTGCTCCGCATGAACTTTGAAAGCCTGTAGACTTCCTTGGTTCCATCGTCATTGGCCACGCTTATCTCATTTGACATCGCATATTTAACGGTACCGGACTTCTTTGCGACAACGCAGACCCCCGAATCGACCGCTGCCTTGGGCTCCATTCCTGTACCCACGACAGGAGCCTCGGTGATAAGAAGCGGAACCGCCTGACGCTGCATGTTGGATCCCATGAGAGCGCGGTTAGCATCATCGTTCTCAAGGAAAGGAATTAGCGCTGTAGCCACCGAAAATACCATCTTCGGCGAAACGTCCATATATTCGAACATCGACTTGTCATATTCCGAAGTCTCGTCCATATAACGTCCGGAAACCATACGCTTTACGAAATGGCCCTCTTCATCCAGTGGCTCATTCGCCTGCGCAACGTGGAAATTATCCTCCTCGTCCGCGGTCATGTATACGACCTCGTCCGTAACCACGGGATTTTCCGGATCCGATCTGTCTATCTTTCTGTAGGGCGCCTCCACAAAGCCGTATTCATTGATCCTCGCGTAGCATGCAAGGGAGTTGATAAGGCCTATGTTGGGACCTTCGGGAGTCTCTATCGGGCACATCCTTCCGTAATGGGAATAATGCACGTCTCGTACCTCGAATCCGGCCCTGTCCCTGGAAAGACCGCCGGGACCAAGAGCCGAAAGACGCCTCTTATGGGTAAGCTCGCCTAATGGATTGTTCTGGTCCATAAACTGTGACAGCTGTGAGGAACCGAAAAACTCCTTTACAGCGGCAGTCACGGGCTTGATATTTATAAGGGCCTGAGGGGATACGGTCTCAAGATCCTGAGTCGTCATACGCTCCCTGACCACTCTTTCAAGCCTTGAAAGCCCTATCCTGTACTGATTCTGAAGAAGCTCGCCCACCGCCCTGATACGCCTGTTTCCAAGGTGGTCGATATCGTCATCCGTACCGATGCCGTATTCGATATGCATATTATAATTTATGGAAGCTATGATATCTTCCTTTGTGATATGCTTGGGAACAAGCTCATGGACGTTGGCGTGGAGAGCATCGGAAAGAGCCTCCGCGTCTTCCCCGCACTCATCAAGGATCCTCTTAAGCACGGGATAATAAACAAGCTCTGTGATCCCGTATTCCTTAGGATCCACATCCACATAGCACCTGAGGTCTACCATCATATTGGAAAGGACCTTTACGTTTCTCTCTTCAGTCTGAATATAGACATAAGGAACGGCCGCATTCTGGATCTTCTCCGCAAGCTCCTCGGACAGCTTCGTTCCCGCCTCCGCGAGGATCTCGCCGGTCTCCTGATCTACAACGTCCTCGGCAAGGATCTGGTTCTTAAGCCTCTTCTTAAAGGAAAGCTTCTTATTGAACTTATATCTGCCTACTCTTGCAAGGTCGTAACGCCTTGCATCAAAAAACATGGCGTTGATAAGGCTTTCCGCGCTCTCTAAGGTAAGGGGCTCTCCGGGCCTTATCTTCTTGTAAAGCTCCTTGAGGCCCTCCTCGTAGTTCGTGGAGGTGTCCTTGGTAAAAGATGCCATGATCTTCGGCTCATCGCCGAAGAGGTCTATGATCTCCTGATTGCTCCCTATACCGAGCGAACGTATGAGCACGGTAACGGGAACCTTCCTGGTTCTGTCTACGCGCACAAAAAACACATCATTGGAGTCCGTTTCGTACTCCAGCCATGCGCCTCTGTTAGGTATTACAGTCGATGAAAACAGCCTTTTGCCAAACTTATCATGGCTTATGGCATAATATATGCCAGGCGATCTTACGAGCTGGCTGACTATGACTCTTTCCGCACCGTTAATTACAAAGGTGCCCGTGGCAGTCATCAGGGGAAGATCTCCCATGAAAATATCATGGCTTATAAGCTCCCCGCTTTCCTTGTTGTACAGCCGGACATTGACCTTAAGCGGTGCCGCATAAGTAGCGTCTCTGTCCTTGCATTCTTCAATGGAATACTTTACGTCATCCTCGCAGAGTTTGAAATCAACAAACTCAAGGCTGAGATGCCCGCTGTAATCCGTGATTGGAGAAATGTCATCAAATACTTCCTTTAGACCCTCTTCCAGAAACCAACGGTAGGAATTCTTCTGAACCTCGATCAGATTGGGGATCTCCAAAACCTCCTTCTGTCTCGAAAAGCTCATACGAGTATTCCTGCCTGTGGAAATGGGACGTATCCTGTTTTTTTCCATCGACGTTTCACCCCGTTTTGAATATTATTGATAAATTGCAGAAAAGTTCTAATGGAAAGAACTTTTCGATCCCAAAGTTTTTCCAGGACACTATACTGAACTATATATTGACTTTTGGCAAAACCTTGAGGAGCCGAAAGCGCTTATTTCGGCTGAAAGAATACTGTAATGCTGCTCTTCTAAGCATAAAAGAGCCCATGTTTCCACAGTAAAGCATTCTCCATGGTAACACAAACTCTTTTATAATGTCAATCACTTTATATTTTTTTTATAATTTGGCGGGATCAGTAACACAAATCCCTTTATTGCCTTATTACTTAAGGGTGATCTTAGCGCCGACTTCCTCAAGCCTCTTCTTAACGTCCTCTGCCTCTTCCTTGGAAACGGCTTCCTTGACCATCTTGGGAGCATTGTCAACTAAGTCCTTAGCTTCCTTTAAGCCAAGACCGGTGATCTCACGGACAACCTTGATAACCTTAACCTTCTGCTCGCCGATCTCTGAAAGCTCTACATCAAACTCGGTCTTCTCCTCAGCCTCGGCTGCGCCGTCGCCGCCCGTAGTAGCAACTACCACTCCGGCTGCCGCTGATACGCCGAACTCTTCCTCACAGGCCTTAACAAGGTCATTTAATTCCAAAACGGTTAACTCTTTGATAGCATCAATGATTTCTGCTGTAGATAATTTTGCCATTATTTTCTCCTCCATTAGTTTTATCGTTCTTTTACCGGCTTCATCCCATGCGGTATCCCGGGATAAGCATATAGTAAATTATGATTTACTAATATTTATTCTACTAATGTATGTTTTATCATACATTGTTTTAAGCCGGCACCTTTGTTTCTTTATTCAGCAGGAGCTGCTTCAGCTTCCGCAGTGGCTGCTTCAGCCTGCTCTTCTGCCGCGGGTTCCTCAGTCTTTGCTGCCTCGCAGTTCTCTGCGCCGCCCTTTTCCGCGATCTGTTTGATAACACGCGCGAAATTGGCGATAGGCGACTGGATGGAACCGAGCAGTTTCGAAAGAAGCTCTTCCCTTGAAGGGATCTTTGCTATTTCCTGCATCCCGTTCGCGTCATAGTAATTACCCTCTATGACTCCGCCCTTCATCTCAAGGGCAGGGGCAGTCTTTGCGAATTTCGCGATGATCCTCGCGGGAGCGGTTGCATCATCCTTGGAGATGGCAATAGCGCTCGGACCCTCAAGACTCTCAGAAAGGCTTTCAAATTCAGTTCCCTTGAAAGCGAAATTCATCATTGTATTCTTATAAACCTTATAAACCACGCCGGCTGTACGGAACTGAGTACGAAGCTCAGTATCCTGGGCAACCGTAAGTCCGCGGTAGTCTACCAGAACTACAGACTGGGCGTCTTTAACGTTCTCCGCAATTTCATCAACTATAGGCTTCTTTAATTCAACCTTAGCCATATTGAACCTT
This sequence comes from Lachnospiraceae bacterium, assembly GCA_024684065.1. The sequence goes on along the minus strand of JAIKXO010000170.1, from coordinate 11,560 downwards.
TACCTCCTTCTTTATATTTTGTCAGGCTCTTTATAAATAAAAAAGCCCTCGATCCGAAGCGGAAAGAAAGGCACACAATTAACGAATGAAACAATCCATATAACCTTTTTCTTCCTCGGCTGGTGAACCGCTGTGGATTCTTACGCTTAAAAGCACCTGCTGTCTTCGGCACGGTCAAACGACCTTGTATAAAATATCACAGCTTAACACACATGTCAAACAAAAAATTTTCCACCTGCGCAGTTGCCGTGTATGATAATATCTGCATGCTGCTTGCAGCTAGGCAGATATTATCATACACGGGCAACCCACCTCTAAATGAGCAAAACGATTTGCGAAGCAAATCTTTAAGCACGCGAAGCGGGCGGTTTTGCGAATGTATGTGGTGGGTTGGATTGCAAAAGCAATCAAAACCGCACAGGTGGAAAATTTTCCGCTACTCCGTGAAAATCTCTTCTCACCTGTAAACAAACCTCGAAATCCCCTCCGGATTCCAGTCGATATACTGGTATTCCAGGAAATCGTAAGAAAAAAAGAAATCCTCGCTGCTTTCATAGAGCTCGTAATAATTCCGGGACTCCGTGTTGCGGCCGTTATAGCAATAGCTTAGCTCCTGAAACGGGCCCGCGGCCGTAATGACAAGACAGGCCGCGATAAGGAGAGAATACCACCTGTCTCTGTTAAACGAGATAACAAGCCTCTCCGCAGCTTCCACGCAAAGAATGAGCAGTGCGGGTATACTCGCCCTCATACAGAGATCATTGTAATATCCCATCTTTAAGAACGGATAAAAGAAAAGATTTATGGAAGCTGCCAGGATAAGAACGCTTTTATGCCTTGAAAGGATAAGCACCCATAATAGCCACGAGACTTCAAAAAAGACAAGGGTATGGACATAACCGGTGTAGTCGATGAGTTCCAAGCTCATGGCGATGCTCTCGGGCTTCTCCTGCAGGATCACTCCGAGAAGATTAAGGACAAGACAAAGCGCCGTGAAAGCCGAGCAGATATTATAAACTGACAGTATATTCCCGGACTTAAGGCACTCTCCCCTTCCAGTTATCGCATCGGCAGCAAATATCGTCGCCATCAATATCGCCATGCCTAAAAATACAAAAGCCGAGTACAGTGCAAGCGGCGCAAGGATAAGCCCCCATTTGTCGTATTCCCTGCGCATGCTCCTTAGCAGGGATACCGATAAAAGAGCGGGAACAGCCTGCGGAAAAACATAGGATAACAGTGTTATATTTGAAGAATACTGTATAAAGATCGTATTACTGAGCCAATGCACTCCATCCCCCGCTTCCCACGGGTACCATTTGGCAAAGATCCCGGACAAAGGGCATACAAAAGTCGCAAACGTGAAGAGGACAAAGAAGACCGCTATTAATGAAATTTCTGTCTTTTTACTTCCTTCTCTATTGAAAGGGATTTTTGCCGCTGAAATATCTGACATACCCTTTTCAGAGTCGAAGGCTTCCATTCTCTTTTCTATACAGCGGAAGATAATGAGAACGGAAATAAAAATCCCCAGAGCCGTCCATACAAGAAGCGCATCCTGGGCCATATCGAAGCTTCCTCCCGCTATCTTTCCGAAAAGGGCCGGGACGATATACCCACCGATATAGTAGGAAAGCACTCCCTCGCGGCCTCTCATCCGGTAACGGACAGGCCACCCGCAGTTGATCAGGTCCTTAAGGATAATGTTATGCTTCGGGAAATCCCCTGACTGGAGAACGAAGCCCCCGATGCCCGACAGGCAGCACCAGAACAGGCAAAGAACGAAAACAAGGGCGGCAAGCGCCCAAAACAGTACCCCTCTTTTATCCTCTTCATGATCCTCGCGGCTAAAGAGCATTGCCAGCGAATAAGCAACAGCCGCACAGGCGGGCAGGGCCAGATACCACTTAAGCCATGTCATGAAAAAGATAATTACCGGGATATACAGATATGCAAAGGCCGCAAGCTTTAAGCCGTCCGGCCTGAAATTTTTAATCTTCATTCGCCCTGTCCTTCGGGCGTTTCCGGCGCGGGCTGTACTTCGGGCGGCGTCTCGGGCACGCTCTCAGTCTCCGTACCCGGTGCTCCGTTCAAAAGCGCCTGCTGCTGAAGCAAAAGCTCAGCCATTGGATCAGCTGCCGCAGGCGCGGCCTCTTCGACAGCATCCTGCGCTTCCTCCTCCGTCTTCCTTACAAACTCCCTGGAAGGCGAGGTATTCGCTCCGTTTTGTTTATTATGGTTTTCATCGGATCTTTCAATATGGCCGTCCGATGCTACCAGCGCGTAATTGGAAATCCCCTGAAAGTACTCTAAGATCCTCTGTTTTTCGGTTTCATCCGCCAGATAGGTATGGCAGCCTCTCTGTATGCAGGGAACGAACTCAAAGTTCTTTATGGACACGTCATTTCCGGAGGTATCAAGCGTTACCCTTACATACCCTGTATCGATAGTCCGTGAATTGAACCAGAAATTTCCGAGGCTGTAGATCACCGGCACCCCGTCCACATAATCCACTCCCTGGAGACAGTGGGAATGGTCTCCGATGATAAGATCCGCCCCCGCGCTGACATAATCCCTCGCAAGCTTTTTCTGGCTCTCATCTACAAGATCAGTATTCTCGCTGCCCCAATGGACATATACCACCACAAAATCCGAATTTGCAGAGGCATCCTGTATGCACCTGACCATCTTTGAGGAATCCAGGGTACGCAGAACCCCCGGTGAATCCGCCGTGGCTTCCTTCGTATCGGGACTTCCGGTCCTCTCTATCTGGGTCGCCGAAGTATAGGCGATAGTCTTTCCGTTTACCTTATAATAGACAGGCTTCATCGCCTCGTCTATGTTTCTTCCGGCCCCCACAAAGGGGATCCTTGCCTCATTCAGGATGTCAAACGTATCCATAAGCGCATCCGGACCGTAATCATAGGCGTGGTTGTTTCCGAGAGAAACTATATCCACCTCCATATCGTGAAGATATGAGACGCTTTCCGGCTTTGCGCGGAACGTAAACATCTTTCCCGCCCTGGCAGAACCTCTGGCGCTGTAGGGAAATTCATTATTGGCCATAAAAATATCGCTGTCCTTAAGGCCTTCAAGCACCTCCGGGCGGATGCATCCGAGAATGCGGTCACCCTCTTTATAGAGCGCACTCATATTACTGTAGCCTTCGGCAAAGGAAATATCCCCGATAAAGGTCAGCACCGCTTCGTCTAAGGATTTTGCCTCTTTGGAATAGATCTTATTCTCGTCGTCATAGATCTCCTCATATACAAAAGGCTCAGGCTCGGGCGTCGGAGTGACGTCGGCGGTAAATTCCACCTTGATATCCTCTGAGTTTATGACGATTATCGGAGTAGCTTCATTTTCGCTGTCTTCCATCTCAAACGCAGCCTTTTCCTCCGCTTTCTCTTCCGGAAACAGCTTCTCGGAAATAGCATCCACAAGTCCGCATCCGCTTAAGAGAAGGGAAGAAATAACACACAGTGACAGTATCCATGTGATCGCTTTGATTTTTTTACCGTTTGAGAGCTTTATCATATTACCTGAAGGCGCTTTGCGCTTATTGAACAAAAAGTTCTGAGGAGCCGGGTCCTCAGAACTTTTATTAGTTGATCGATCTTTTCTTTTAGAACTTCGCTGTTGAAACCTTGACGCCGGGACCCATGGTAGTCGCCAAAACTATGCTCCTCATGAACTGGCCCTTAAGAGCGCTGGGCCTTGCCTTTACAAGAGCCTCCATTAATGTGTTAAAGTTCTCATTGAGCTTTTCCTCATCGAAAGATACCTTTCCGATAGGCGCATGGATGATATTTGTCTTGTCAAGACGATACTCGATCTTACCTGCCTTAATATCCTTTACGGCCTTCGCCACATCCATCGTAACCGTTCCGGCCTTGGGGTTAGGCATGAGACCCTTAGGTCCTAAGATCTTACCGAGACGTCCTACAACACCCATCATGTCAGGGGTTGCAACTACGACATCGAAGTCAAGCCAGCCTTCATTCTGGATCCTCGGGATCAGCTCGTCGCCTCCTACGTGATCGGCTCCGGCTTCCTCAGCCTCGTTTATCTTGTCGCCCTTCGCAAAGACCAGAACCCTTGTCGTACGGCCTGTTCCATGAGGAAGGACAACGGCGCCTCTGATCTGCTGCTCAGCGTGACGTCCGTCACATCCGGTCTTTATATGTACCTCAACGGTCTCGTCGAACTTGGCCGTCGCGGTCTTCTTAACTAATGATATCGCATCCGCGGGCTCGTATAACGTCGCACGATCTACGAGCTTTGCAGCTTCTTTATATTTCTTCCCGTGTTTCATTATACCGCCTCCTATTCTTCCACGGTAACGCCCATGCTTCTGGCCGTTCCCGCTATCATGCTCATTGCCGCCTCTATGGATGCCGCATTTAAGTCGGGCATCTTTGTCTCGGCGATCTCACGAAGCTTTTCCTTTGAAAGCTTTGCTACCTTGGTCCTGTTCGGCACGCCTGAGCCTGACTGTATATTGCAGGCCTTCTTGATAAGAACCGCCGCGGGCGGAGTCTTTGTGATGAAGCTGAAGCTTCTGTCTGCGTAAACCGTGATAACTACAGGGATGATAACATCTCCCTTGTCTGCTGTCCTGGCATTAAACTGCTTAGTGAACTCCACGATATTGACGCCGTGCTGACCAAGAGCAGGGCCGACCGGGGGTGCCGGAGTTGCTTTTCCGGCAGGGATCTGCAGCTTAATATAGCCTTCTACCTTTTTTGCCATTTTAATCCTCCTTTTGGTAATTGCGGGGGGTGCTTCCCCCCTCCCAGCGCCAAATTTCCTTAGGAAATTTGGTGCACGCCTCAAGTTCTCGAAGAGAATTTGAGGCCAGCCTTTCGTTAATTTCCATATCAGGAAATTTGATGCACGCCTCAAGTTCTCGAAGAAAATTTGAGGCCAGCCTTTCGCTAATTTCCCTATCAGGAAATTTGGTGCACGCTCCAGGTTCTCGAAGAGAATTTGGAGCCAGTGTTGTTTATATCAATTAAATTGATATCTGAATGATCAATATAGGATTTACTGACATAAATCCATTAATGCCGAAAAAATAATAATTGTTTTCGGCTCCGATGATTTATTTCATAAAAATCATCGTTAATCCATCCGCGAGATCTCATCAAAGCTGATCTCGACAGGTGTTTCTCTGCCAAACAGTTCCACGTTGATGGTGGCCATCTGCTTGCCCATATCCATCCTCTGGATAACGCCCACGGTATCCTTCCATACGCCGGCGACAACTGCCACGGTATCGCCCTCGCCAAAATCGATCAGGACGTTCTCCGTCTTGATCCCGAGAGGCTTCATCTCATTTTCGGAAAGCGGGACGGGCTTGCTTCCGGGCCCCACAAAACCGGTAACCCCTCTGGTGTTCCTTACAACATACCATGTTACATCATTCATATACATGTTGATAAGAACGTAACCCGGGAACATCTTCTTGGTGCTTGTCTTTCTGGAACCGCCCTTAAGCTCCGTGACATCCTGCACGGGAACCCTGACCTCTAAGATCTCTTCCTCCAGATGCCGGTTTTCAATAGCCTTTTCGATATTGGCCTTCACCTTGTTCTCATAGCCTGAGTACGTATGCACTACATACCAGCCTGATTCACTGCTATTATACTCTGCCATAGATATCCCTGTCCTATCTTAATTTAATCCCGTTCAGCCGCCGATATTGATTATAAAATCTACGCCGTACTGTAAAAGCATATCTAAAACAGCTATTATAACACCTAAAGCAAAAGAAACGACTACAACTGCGATAGTCTGCTTGGTGACGTTTTCACGGGTCTCCCAACTGATCTTTCGGAATTCTGCCTTAGCACCCTTGAAAAACCCTCCGGCCTTTTCGGAAACGGCAAGGGTACCGGCATTCGATTTATTGTCACTCATTCTTACTTTGTCTCCTTATGTAACGTGTGAGTCCTGCAAAATCTGCAATATTTCTTAAGCTCTAACCTGTCAGGATGAGTCTTCTTATCTTTTGTCGTATCATAGTTACGGTTTTTGCACTCTGTACATGCAAGTGTTATCCTTGTGCGCATGATCTGTTCTCCTTATATGATTATAGTCGGAATCACTGCAAAGATTAAAATGTCTTTTGCACAGTTCCCGTGAGCCCGAATGGATCCGCCGGTCCATTTCCGTGAGGAAATCTGAACTACAAAAAAAAGGGCTCTGCCCTTCAACTGCTATACGACTATACCATAATTGAAATTCCCAGTCAATGAAAAAAAAGAATTATTTGTAAAAAACCGGAGCCTTCATAACCTTTACAAACAGCAAGCCCTCATGGAAATTACTCCATGAGGGCTTATGCTATGTTGTAGGAAGATATCGGTTCCGCTAGCAGTATCCCGAGAACATCATTCCGCTGTAATTGCTCGTCACATAAGGAGTAGCGTAGGAATGTCCAGGATTCTTATATTCAACGACCTTACGCATAGTATATTGCATCGGGTCAAGCGAAACCTCGTTTGCTTTATCAAGGACGCTGGTCGCAAAGCTCTTTATAGTTCCAAAGCTTTCTATCGCATCGTCCTTCTGGGCGTTTTGCTGTATCTTATCTTTATCAACGGCTATCGTGCCGTCTTCCTGGAAATTAATGCCTATCTTGCCGAGAGATTCTCCGTACTTTAACGAGAGAACGTGCATCTCGCGAAGGAGAGCCTTTGAATTGGGCTGGCTTTCCAGGAACTCGGAAGCATGCTTTATAAAACTGTTATAGCCTCCAATCAAATGATTGATATTATCCGTGAGTGATTCAACGTCAGTCTTCAATCCGATGTTCACCGATTCGCCTTCCCTTGTCGTGTTCTTCAAGGTCAGGTCGTAGGTGTCCTCGACCGGAAAATGATTGGAGGCAGATACCCTTTCAACGCCGTTAATGGAAAACTCGGCATTTGTCGGAGGTCTTGCGATATTGTCTATTCCGAAATAATCTACCGCACCGCTTCTCTTACTGGTGTGGTCGTCGGAAACCCTGAACTGTTCGCCTCCGTTCTTTAAGCCCGTGTCATTTGACTCAAGCGATAGGGCTGTATTTCCTCCTCCGTCGCTTATCGTGGTCGCCCATATCCCGATATTGGAACGGTTTATCAGCCTTGCCAGCTTCTCCTGAATGCTCCTGTTTGTATCGTTTTCTCCAATATTAAACTGGAATTCGTAATCGGTATCCTTGCTGTGGATGTCGAAGGAGTAGGTATCGGGAGGAAGGTTGGCCTTCTCGTCCGGCAGAAACTTTCCGGTGTTTTTCTGGGTCTGTGCTAACTGCGTTACTATAAGGTTGAAATTGGTAATAGTATTGTCGTTTATCTTCTCTCCTATATAAGAGACCTCCACGACATCGGAATCACTGCAGGAGACCGTTTTCTTGGAAAGAAGCTCCTCTTCCTCCGTTTCATTGGACACCGAGGAAATGGTATTCTTAAGATTCCTTGCGCTTTCCTTTAAGGAAACCGCAAAATTCTTAGTCTCTCTGCTTGTATCAAGGAGAAATACGGGGTCGTCTCTGCTTTTTTCTACGATGGAATTATAGACACCGCGAAGTTCGCTCTTCTTATGGGTATCATACTTGGTATTGGTACCCATCATCGGACCGAAAGCCGTGGTCAAATTGTTATAGACATTGTTCAGCGCTATCTGATCTGCCATCTGCCGCCCCTCCTTTCTTCCCTGAAATGAACGCTTCGGAAAATCCAGTTTTTCCTATTCACCGGTATCGTAAACATTCCTTTGTTACGCTTCAGTGATATCACATACCACTTTTCCGATGAAGTGCGTGAGCAAGCATGCGCTTATATTTGAAGATGATATTAACGCAAATCCCTATGGAAATCTGCGTCTCATTCGTAATCCTTCTTTATGAAATTACGAAATCGAAAAACCCTTAAAATTCGACCTCTTAGAAATGAATATACTCCACCCACTTATGTACCTATATACTATACCATTAATCCGGAAAAAACAAGCTCTTTTTTCAAAAATAACTTAGAAATTTATTGAAAATAGGGGCTTTGCGGGCTTTTGCCACTATATGTAGTGGCAGGCCCGGGCATCCGTTATTATCAGTCTTTTCTTCCGTCATTTTATTTCTTTATTTACGGCTTCCAGGGCGTTTGCGACCACCTGATGCATGTCGTAATACTTATATTCCGAAAGCCTTCCGCCGAAGATAACCTTATCCTCATTAAGCGTAAGCTCCCTGTACTTTTCGTATAACGCACTGTTTGCAGAATCATTGACAGGATAATAAGGCTCATCCCCCCTCTTCCACAGGGCGGGATATTCCCTGGTTATCACCGTTCTGGAAGTTTCTGTCCCCTCGAAATGCTTATGTTCTATTATCCTTGTGTAAGGGATCTCGTATTCCGTATAGTTTACGACCGCATTTCCCTGATAGTTATCGGTGTCCATAACCTCCGTCTCAAACTTAAGGCTCCTGTATTCAAGCGCACCAAAGCGGTAATCATAGAACTCGTCTATCATCCCGGTGAAGACGATCTTTTCCGCAAGTCCGGAAAGCTCTTCCCTCTTATCAAAGAAGTCGCATGAAAGCCTTATCTCCGCCTTATCAAGCATCTTTTCTATGATCGCGGTATATCCTCCCTCCGGGATCCCCTGAAATCTGTCGTTAAAATAATTATTATCATAGGTAAAGCGCACCGGAAGCCTCTTGATTATAAAAGCGGGCAGTTCCTCGGCCTTGCGCCCCCACTGCTTCTCGGTATAACCCTCCACGAGCTTTTCGTATATATCCCTTCCGACAAGGCTCAGAGCCTGTTCCTTAAGGTTCCTCGGCTCCGTAACCCCTTCTTCCCTCATCTTTGAAAGGGCCTCCGCTCTCTGTTTCTCTATCATTTCCTTAGCCTCTGAAGGAGTCTTCACTCCCCAGAGGGCATGAAAGGTATTCATGTTAAACGGAAGGTTATAGAGCTCATCCCTGTAGCGCGCCACAGGGGAATTGGTATAACGGTTGAAAACGGCAAAGCCGTTCATATAATCCCATACATCCTTATTGCTCGTGTGGAAGATATGCGCCCCATATTTATGGACATTTATCCCGACAATATCCTCCGTGTATAGGTTACCTCCTATATGGTCTCTTTTATCGATCACAAGACATCTCTTTCCGGCCTTTCCCGCCTCACAGGCAAACACTGCCCCGAAAAGCCCCGCGCCTACTATAAGATAATCAAACTGTGCCATTATACCTGTCTCTCCCTGAACATCTGAAAATTAAATCCTGTTAATATGCCGCTTTACAATAATCCCTCTTACCGGATAAACCTGATAAGAGGGATTCAAATTTTCTTTATCTAAGCATCATACAGATCACAGCCTGTTATCCGGATCAGTGCTGGGTAGCTCCGATCACGGCCTCCAGCTCGCCGATCGTGTGATGTCCTGCCATTTCAATCGCATCTCCCGCAAAATCCCATGTTGCATGGATCTTATTCAGCTGATCCGCCGTAACATAGCAGGTACCGTCTTTGCAGTTAATGGCCGTTCCGGCTGCTGCCGCCGCTGCTGCCGCTGCTGCCTGCTGAGCCGCCAAAGCTTCCATCTGGGCCTGCTGCTCTGCGGCTGCCGCTGCTGCCGCCTCTGCCTGAGCCTGCTGCTCTGCCGCCGCTGCCGCTGCCGCATCCTGCTGTGCCTTCTGCGCGGCTGCCGCCGCCTGATCTTCGGCAGAAGGCTGAGGTGCCTGAGCCTGCTCCTGAGGCTTTTCTTCCTTCTTCTCTTCCTGTGGCTTCTGTTCGGTAGCGTTGCTTGCTTCCTGGGTCTGCGCGTCATCGGCAGGAGCCGCTCCGGTATATTCCTCCTCAGATATATCCTTGACCATATCAGCCCGGATATATCCCTCCTGTCCGTTGTAATCTATCTGGACCCATGCGGCACCGCTTTCGTCCGTGGTATCCCCGGTCTTGACATATTTAGAACCGCTCTCGACCATTGAAAGGATATTATCATTGGATGCCGTCGAAGCTGAGCTTCTCACTCTTACTTTGCTCGTTGTCTGAACGTAGTACTTTATCTCTTCCACCGGCGCGGCCGCCTGTTCCGCCTCATACATCTGCTGGGCCTCGAGCTCCGCCTGCCGCTGAGCCTCAAGCTCCGCCTCAGCCTGCGCCTGGGCAGTGATATCCACAACAGAGAACGACAGATAATTACTTACGATATCGCCCTGCTTGACATATATGTTTACCATGCCCTCTGCGCCTGTATGCAGCACAGCCTGCGTATTGTCCTCGCTCGCCGTAGAGAATACCGCTGTAGGATCATCCACCGAATACTCAAGATCCTTAAGCTTTATGTCTTCCGGTTCCGTGGTAACCATGAATACATAATCAGAATTTACATCGAGCTCCGTTTCCTGGAAGGTGGGCGTCAAAGTCAGATATTCAAGTTTTTTTCTGTTCAACACTAACAGAAGGATCACCGCAACGATAATAAGCGCCACGACAACCAGTCCTGCAATCAAGATAAGTCTTTCCCTATGCCTCCGCTTTCTCATAAACCTCACCTCGCCTGACAAATCTAATATATATAGCTTTTTAAAGCTTACTCTTTAATCTCCTCACTAAGGATATCCATCATCTCCTGGATCATCTCTTCATCCTTGAGCCTGAACAAAAACTCAACACGACGGGACGCATCCGGATCGATCTCCCCGTTACTCTTATATATAGGATCGCTGAAGGACTTACCGGTTACCGTCAGTATATCCTCAAGCTCTTCGATCTGCTGCTTGTCTATAACCCCGTTTTTCTCATTAAGGATATAATCAGCAACGGAAAGCGCTCTCCTCTGGGACAGATCCAGGTTATATAAATAAGTACCCGAATCATCGGTATGTCCCTCTATGATGATCTCGGCAACGTACTGCCTGTATTTAGGCCCCATAAGGATCCTTAAATACCTGGGGATAAATTCCCCGAGGAAATCCTTACCGGTGTCTCTCAGTTCATCCTTACTGTATTCGTAAAGAATACTGGAATCAAAGGTTATCGCGCCTGTCTGCTCATCAACCTTTATATTCATATTGGACTTATTGAACTCACCCTTCAGATCCTCGATAAGCTCTCCCCTTACACCGATGATGTTATCGAGCTTTATCTGCTGGTCGGCAAGAGTCTTCCTGAGCTCCTCCATCATCTTCTGCTGCTTGGCGATCTCATCGGACTGCATCTTGATCGCGGTCTCCTGACGGATAAGCTCTTCCTGCTGTTCCTCAAGAGTCTTCTGCTGCTGGCTCATTGTAAGGGTCTGCTGGTCTAAAAGCTTCTGCTGGGAAGCTATGGTCTGCCTCTCCTTATCCAGGGCATCGGACTGGATGATAAGTTCCTTTTCTTTTCCGATAAGCTTGGCCTCGTCCAGATCGAACTGTACCTTCGCCTGAAGCATCGTAAACGCAATGACAAGCACGAAGCACAGAAGAAGCCCTGCCATCATGTCTGAGTAAGACAGCCAATAGGTCGTCTCCTCGTCCAGTTTTCTATGATGTTTTCTATTCCCCATTTATACTCTCCTT
>JAIKXO010000134.1 GCA_024684065.1 Lachnospiraceae bacterium | reverse complement strand
CACTGCTTCCTGATAAGATCTTAAGTATAAAAGGATCTTCGGAGCCTGCGGTCATGGCAGGGATGGATATTGCAATTATAAAAGGCGATGAAAATAATTTTAAGATAACCACGGATAACGATCTTACGAAGTACAGGGCTGTTGTTGAGTCAGAGTCAGAGTAATGTAAAGCAACGGACTGGACTGATCTGTCATCATTGAATCTGTGTTATGTCCGGTATGATAAAGAACGACGTAACTGGTATGTTTTTTTTATGTATAAGGAGGGGCAGGTTTGAAGGCCTGGGTTCTTAAGGAAGCGGGAAAGCTTATATTTGAAGAGGTTTCAGAACCCGTTATAAGAGAAAATGAGGTTCTTGTAAAGGTAAAGAACTGCGGGATATGCGGATCTGACATTCCGAGAGCCTACAGGGACGGGGCACATATCATGCCGCTTATCATCGGTCATGAATTTTCCGGCGAGGTTGTCAGCGCGGAGAGCGACGCTTTGAGTCACGGGAAACGTGTGGGGATTTTCCCTCTGATCCCTTGCATGCACTGTGTCCCCTGCCTCGAGGGGAAATATGAAATGTGCAGAAGCTACAGTTACCTTGGCTCGAGGCGTGACGGCGGTTTTGCGGAATACGCAGCTGTACCGGAATGGAACCTGATAGAGCTTCCGGACGGGGTAAGCTTTGAACAGGCCGCGATGCTTGAGCCGATGGCGGTAGCGGCACATGCCGTAAGAAGACTCGGTCTGTCAGGGAATGAGAAGGTGGCGGTTTACGGTCAGGGCACCATAGGACTTTTCATTCTGATGCTTCTGATGGCGCAGGGCTTAAGGGATGTGTATGTTTTCGGAAACCATGACATCCAGAAGGACAGAGCGGTAAAGCTTGGGCTTAAGGAGGATTCCTTCTGTGACATAAGACGGGAGGATGCGAAGGCTTTTGCGCTTGGTAAGACAGCCGGAAAAGGGTTTGAGGCTTCGTTTGAGGCTGTGGGCAGCAGCGGGACATATTCACAGGCAGTGGAGTTTTCCGCTCCGGGCGGTCAGATATGCCTTTTGGGAAATCCTGCTTCGGATATGGTGCTTGAGCGGAACATATACTGGAAGGTATTAAGAAATCAGCTAAGGATCTTCGGAACATGGAATTCCTCGTTTAAGGGCGGCTCCTGTTCTTCATTGACGAAAAACGGAGAAAATTACGGGCAAAGCTGCCAGGCCGAAAGTGATCCCCATTTAGTTAAAAGTATCAGGCAGGAAGCGGATACGAAAAAGGATGACTGGGAATATGTACTTGAACTTATCAGGGATAAGAAGATAAAGCCGGAAATCGTGATCTCTCACAGATATCCTCTGAAAGAGCTCGAAAAAGGGTTTCTCATAATGAGGGATAAGACCGGGGACTACATAAAGATCATGGCGGATATTCAATAATTCCGTCAGGCGGGAAGCCTGTAATGCAAATAAGATGAAAACCCAAATGGATTGCGGGTTTAGATTTTGAATATTTGTGATAAATTATGAAATTATAAACGGCTTTTACCGGGAGAGGTTTTCAATGTTTGAAATACCCGAAGGATTTTTGGAAGAGGAAACAAGGGACGATTTCAGGATAAGCGCCATGATGAAGCGCACTTGGGCGGCCGAGATGAAGGTGGTCTGCCAGCTTAAAGAGTTCTTTAAGGAGCATGGCATAGGCTACCGGTTCGATTACGGCTCCCTTCTCGGCGTCATAAGACATAAGGGCTTTATCCCCTGGGATGACGATATCGACATAACCATGAGCAGGAAGGACTATATGAAATTCCTGTCCGTCCGTCATAAGCTGCCATATCCTTTAAGAGCCAAAACAATCTACGACAATGACGAGGATTACTTTAACCAGTTCCATACCGTTATATGCAATACAAGGGACCGGGAGCTTAAGTATGATAAGGAACGGATGGACATGTATTTCGGATGCCCTTTCATCCTCGGGATCGACATAAACCCCTTCGATTATATACCGAGGAATGAGAACGACAGACAGTATCAGAAGCTCCTTTACAACATAGCCTTCGTTATCGCAAACCGTTATGACAAAGAGCATGATACGGATGCATTTAAGAGGGATCTTGAGGCCCTCGAAAAACAGCTTGGCGGAAGCTTCGACCATTCAAGTCCCCTGCGACCCCAGCTTTACCAGCTGGCTGACAAAATCGCCATGATGTGCCCCGAAGAGGACGCCGACCACGTCACGTATTATACCTATATGGTTACCCTTCATAATCCGGGGCTTCGCAGAAAGGAATGGTATTACGAAACGATCGAGCTTCCCTTCGAATTCATGGAGGTCTCGGTACCTCTTCTGTATAATAAGGTTCTTACCGCAAATTTCGGCAATTATATGAGAGTTGTCAAAAGAGGCGGGGGACATGACTACCCCTTCTATTCCGGACAGGTCGAGTACTTCAGATACATGGGATACGATGTGGAGGAGTGACAAACAGATCTTGCAGGGAGTTCTGATGCAAAAATATGCCGAAATGCATTTTCTAACTTGACAAAAATGCAAAAATGCATATTTTTTCAAAAAGGAATTCGAAAACGCCATACAGTGGCTGATCGATGCAGGTCTGGCATATAAGGTCAGACGGGTTTCAAAGG
>JAIKXO010000111.1 GCA_024684065.1 Lachnospiraceae bacterium | reverse complement strand
CTTATCTCCAAAGGTATTTGGATGAGTTCTGCTACCGCTTCAACCGCAGGTGGAGTAAACGACCAGTATTGGATCACCTGGTAGAGTGCTGCGTTTGGGCTCCTTTTCAATCAGTTGCTGAGGTTCGTATATAATCATTTAGTATTTTGGTTCAGGGGCTAAACCCTCTGGGCTTATTTGAAATGCAAATTTTCCGTGAATAGTAACCAAAAATTGGGGAAATTATATTCCTGAAAAGGGCGTATTTGACTTTGTGATTGGCATAAGCTACAATACAACATGTCGAAGGAATAATCAAGTTATTTTTCAGGAGGTAATAGCATGCAGAAAGATATAGGAACTGTTATGGGGCTTTATCCCATGCCTGTTACGGTTGTCGGAGTTGTAAGCGGCGGAAGGGTCAACTTTCTCACTATTTCTAATGTCGGCGTAGTGGATCACGGCACTCTATTTATTAGTGTTGCTAAAAATCATGAGTTTTCAAATGCTGGGATCAAGGAGAATGGCGTTCTGTCCGTGAACCTTGTAAGTGAAGGCATGCTGCAGGTTGCTGATTACTGTGGAATCATTAAAGGTGCCGAAACAGATAAGTCGGGCTTATTTAAATATCATTTTGGTGAACTTGAAAAAGCTCCGATCATTGATGAAGCCCCGGTCAGCATGGCGTGTCGTGTCGTGAACAGCATGGAAGCTGGAAATTTTATAAACTATATCCTGAAGCCTGAACATACTTACGTTCAGGAAGAGTGCCTCAATGAAAAGGGCAAGATCGATTACGAAAAAACCGGCTCTGTATTGTTTGAATTCCAGAGCGCACAGTATCTGTCCGCTGGAAAAGTGATCGGAAAGCGTTGGAAGATCGGAAAAGACTATGCCCAAAGCATAAGGGGAAGAAGTGGCAATGAAGAGGATATTTCGGTGAGATCATAGACGTATACATTATTGAAGAGTAACTGTTAAAGAAAGTAAAAGACCTGAAAAGGCGGCGTGCAGGGCATCCGGCATACCGTCTTTTCATGGTTTTGAGGAAAGAAGGTAATGCAAAGCAGCAATAAAATGGAATCGATGCAAATCTCAAAGCTTCTGATTTCCATTGCAATACCGCTGATGTTTCCCCGGCTTGTTCAGTCACTCTACAGTATTGTTGACAGCAACGTAGGTTCAGCCGATTCGTACGACACAGAGGAGTAGATGATAATATGAGAATTAACAAGGATCATAGCGGGGAAAAAATAGGCGTCATCATTGAACGGTTGCTGTTTAATGTTATTTTTGCGTCCATTATAGTGGCCTTGATAGGCTTTATTATTGTTCAAACGGCGTACCGCAGATATTACTCCTTTAATCTGGTCAAGAACAGTGTGGAGAATACCTATAAGCATATCTCTGAGGCCTTTGTAAATACTGAGAAGCGGGATACCCCGGATCTTGTCGATATGATCGAAAAATCTCTTCCCGATATTGAAGAAGACGAGATCGATGACTGGCTCAGGAGAGGTTTGGATATTAACGAGTCCACCTGTTCGGAGTTTAATATAGTGGATGGCAGGGGTATCATCATTCACTCCACTAATCCCGATTATATCGGGTATGACATGCACTCGGGCGAACAGTCCGCAGAATTCTTATGCCTCCTTTCCGGAACGCCGTTCTATTCGCAGGATGTTCAGGGAACATCCTTTGATGAAAATAAAAAAATGCACTATTATGGGATGCCTTTTAAGAACATTGAAGGGTTTATCCAGGTCGGTGTGTCAAGTGAATTATATGACGAACTGATGAATGAGTTTGTAGCGGATATTGCAAGGAACCGCAATATCGGCCTTGACGGTTTTGTTATCATCTGCGACAGGACCGGTAACGTCATAGGCTCCACCAATGACTTATTTGAAGAAGAAGCTTTTGCATATATGGATTTTCTTCCGGAAAATGTCGGCGGGTTGAATAAGGAAAAGCTTGAATTCCTTGACCAGGAGTATTATGCCGTGGCTCTTACGGAGGAGAGTTTTTGCATTATAGGGTGCTACCCTGTAGGAGAAGCCGGCAGGGCAGGGCTTATAGATGTTCTGATATTTCTTGTGATAGATGCTATGATAGCCGTGTTCATCTTTAAGGCACTGTCAAGGCTGCTTCAGCGTGAAGTGATAGATGGTGTTGAGAGCCTTAACGGGTCGCTTGCAAAGATCACGGAGGGAGATCTTGATGAAAAGGCGGATTTCAGGGAGTCTCTTGAATTTAATGAGCTTTCAGACGGTATCAATTTTACGGTTGACCGGTTAAAAACGCTAATAAAGGAAGCTGAAGAGCGGATAGATACGGAGCTTTCGCAGGCGGCTAAGATACAGGCGTCCTTCCTGCCGCGTGTGTTTCCGCCCTTTCCCGACAGGAAGGAATTCGAGCTCTTCGCATCGATGGTTCCGGCAAAAAAATGTCGGCGGGGATTTTTACGATTATTTCTTTGTCGATAAAGACCATCTGGCGCTAGTCATGGCTGATGTATCAGGCAAAGGGATACCTGCCGCGATGTTCATGGTCATGGCAAAGACCATGCTGAGACAATGCGTGTTCAAATATAAGACAGATGTGGCGAGAGCCATGGAAGAGGCCAGCACGGAGCTTTCAAGGGATAATGACGAGATGATGTTTGTTACTATCTGGTTAGGTGTGGTAGATTTAACGACGGGACATGTGGACTATGTGAATGCGGGGCACGAATACCCTGCTGTCTGCAGTGGGCAGGATGGCTTCAAGGTATACAATGGTGTACATGGCCCTTTTGCAGCAGCGGTCGGAGGTATCAAATATAAAGCTGGATCCTTTAAGCTTTCCCCGGGGGACATTCTGTTTCAGTATACCGATGGCATTACCGAAGCCACGGATGCAGACGAGAACATGTTCAGGGAAGAGAGGATGCTCGAAGCGTTGAATAAATACACCTCTGCTTCCGTAGAGGAGATAGACGCCGCAGTCCGCGCATCCATTGCAGACTTCGTTAAGGATGCACCGCAATTTGATGATATGACGACGCTTGTGTTCAGATACAAGGGAGTTTGACAGCTTTATTTTATGATTGAGGTGTTATGGATGATACGATGCATACAGGAATAGAGATTTTCATGGAACGGTTTTCACAGGACAGGTTTTCACAGGACAGCTTTAATAACAAATTGCCAGATCCGTACTTTCTTCGTATAAATATATATGTATGAGAATATATCAAATATTTAAGGGGCAAAACCCCTTTTAGCAGAGGAGGAAAACAGATATGGAACTCGTAGGCGGACTTAGGGACAGCGTATCAAAGGTAAAGAGCAAGAAAGAAGCGAAGAGGCTCATCGAGAATGCAGGAATGAAGCTGACAGATGATGAGCTCAATATGGTCGCAGGCGGTATTGGCAGTGGCGAAAATCCTGCAACTGGCGATGAAAATACTGGTGAGGAAGAGGGCCCCGGTAAATTCTTTTTTCCTTTTTGATAATTACCATTTTACCATTTCCCGATAAGCATAAGCACTCCGGGGATCCATGCAGTTACAACCCCTTCAAAGATTTGGAGATAAGGCACAGCCTTGCCGAAGTCCTTTTTTAAGATATCGGTAAAGAAAGAGCTTGCCCAGAGAACTGCCCAGAGCCACCAGATAGCGGCCCAGCGAAGATCCGGGCTCATTCCAAGCGCCTCATTGCCTGAAATCCCTTCCATAAAGCCAAAGATCACGGCGTTTATTGCCACGAAGAGGGAAAACCATGCTAACGGCCTTGGGTCAAGGCCGAACAGGTTATTGAAGGCCACAAACAGATAGGTGAAGCAGAAGAGAAGGCCGGTTCCCGCTGCGTAGTAGTTGCCCTGTACCAGGTTGACGAAGTTGATAAAGAGTGACAGTCCTCCTGTAAACAGGTTCATAACGGCGGCGGCCTTGGGATCGATGCGGCAAAGCGAGCAAATACCGTTATTTATAAGCACGATCCCGACGAACAAAAGACATACACCAAGCATTGCTTATTCTCCTCTATAAAGGCGGTTTTAGGCCGCATATTATTTCTGACGTACATATGCAATCCAGTTGATTCCTATTGAATTGAAGGGGGTGTCCCTTAAAAATATCTTGCTTGCACTATGACGGGCTGAAGGGTTCGGACATATTTATGACACTAGTATATCAAAGAAGGCAATGAAGTAAAAGATACGATTTCCACAGATTCATCGTTCGGATAGCTTAAATGCTGCTTTTCCGGGCGAAAATTATTCAATCATTCAATAGACAACTTGCACAAAACATGTTAAAATATTTTCGTTTTTATGGAGCGATTTTTACCAAGGCTTTAGTATTCCGGAATTAAAATTAAAATGACGGATAGCGTAACTATTAAGAATCAAAAGGATTCTGAGAGATTACGATTTGAGAAGCATTATAATCATTAGAATATGGAAGATTTTTCGTTTCTTACAACAAAAGAATTTGATGCGAGGTTAGAGAACCTGCCGGAGGTGGCTGTCTATGTTAAGGGGGTCATGTCCGAATGCGGGATTGGCAGGTCTATGATCGCCAGTATTGACATTGCGGTTGAGGAGGTTTATGTCAATATCGCGACCTATGCGTACGATGAAGGGGCTTCATATAGGCCGGTATGGGTAAGCTGCGGGATCTCGGAGGATGATTTTATCCTGGTTTTCAGGGATGAGGGCGTACCGTATGATCCTCTTCAAACTGAAGACCCTGAGACGGAGGATCCGTCTAAGATGACAATCGGAGGTTACGGCATATTTATGGTCAAGACCATAGCGGACAGCGTAACCTATGAGTATGATCAGGAAAAAGGGCAGAATGTCCTTGTGATAAAGAAAAAGGTTGAATAATACAATATATTAATCAATTTAATTAACGAAAGGAAGCGAGCTATGAAGATTAAGGAACTGGAATTTTCGGATCTGATATCCGGATATGTTAAGGAGTACGGGGGACAGGATAAGTTCGTTATGACAACCTCCGACGGCAGGGATTTTGAAGTGGTGCTCGGAGCCAATCTTTATGCTAGGCTGTTAAGGAACCTGGGCGAGCCGTATTCGGATGCTACGGCTATGATAAAGAATCTGCTCAAGCCCGGCCAGATGCTTTTTGTATACGGTATATTCTATCCAAACGGTGATAATAAGGATGATTATATTTTTGAAGCAAAATGCATCGATTTCCCGGGAAAGAATAAGGACGATTTCAGATTTGAGGACGAAGACTGGTGGGCCAGGCAGTCTAAGGAGATATGTGATTTCTTCCTGCATTCGCAGTTCCCTGAAGGAGAGATCGATTATGATAATTACAGAACCTCTCTTATGCTCACAGGCGAGAGGAATGACAGCACTTATCGTCAGGAGACCGACACCATATCCCGTATGATCTACGGCATGGCTTCCGCATATATGCTAACCGGCGAAGAGAGGTTTTTAGAGGCCGCCGAGAAGGGATGCAAGTACATGCAGGATCATCTTAAGTTCTACGATACCGATGAGAATATCGTCTATTGGTATCACGGGATAGATGTCAAGGACGGAAGGGAGCATAAGGTCTTTGCTTCCGAGTTCGGCGATGATTATGACGCCATCCCTATGTATGAGCAGATATACGCTTTGGCGGGGCTTACGCAGACTTATCGTATTACCGGTAATCCTTCAGTTTACAGAGATATCAAGATGACGGTGGATCTGTTCGAGCATTTCCACGACAAGGAAAGGGGAGGTTATTACTCACATATCGACCCGATCTTCCTTGATCCTCTGGCGGAAAGCTTAGGCGGCAACAAGGGTAAAAAGAACTGGAACTCCGTAGGCGACCATGCGCCTGCCTATCTTATCAATCTCTGCCTTGCGACTGATGAGAAAAAGTATTGGGATTTCCTGGTTGAGACGGCGGATACCATTGCGGGTCATTTCCAGGACTATGACAACAGCCCCTTCGTACAGGAGAAATTCAACGAGGATTGGTCTCATGACTATCATTGGGGATGGCAGCAGAACCGGGGCGTTGTGGGGCATAATCTTAAGATCGCCTGGAACCTTATGCGTATCAACAGCTATGCGCCTAAGGATGAATATGTAAAGTTTGCCGAGACAATAGCTAAGAAGATGCCTGAAGTAGGCATGGATATCCAGAGATTCGGCTGGTATGACGTTATGGAGCGGAAGACCTTTGACGGCGAGGATTTCCACCGCTTTGCATGGCATGACAGAAAAGCATGGTGGCAGCAGGAGCAGGGCATACTTGCTTATCAGATCCTTTACGGGATACTTGGCAAGGAAGAGTATCTTAAGTATGCCAGGGAATCAGCGGCATTCTATAATACATTCTTCTTAGACCATGATGACGGAGCCGTATATTTCAACGTGCTCAATAATGGGATTCCTTATCTGCTCGGCACGGAGAGGATGAAGGGGTCACATTCAATGAGTGCTTATCATTCGGTTGAGCTGTGCTACCTGTCGGCAACATATATCAACATGCTCATAACCAAGAAGCCTCTTGATCTTTACTTTAAGCCGGAGCCGGGTGCATTCAGGGATGACATCTTACATGTATCGCCGGATATACTTCCCAAGGGCTCGGTCAAGATCGATTCTGTCACAGTTAACGGAACTGCCTGGAATAAGTTCGATGCGGATGCGCTTACAGTGACCATTCCGGCGACTAATACGGCACCCAAGATCAAGGTTACTTTAAAGGCGGTATAAGTATGATAAGAATCGACGAGTACCCGACACATGAGTTAAACGGCATACAATACCGTTGCGGCCATGTACAGCCCTTCGGCGCGAGCGTCGTAGGAAATACAGGGGTCAATTTCTCGATCTTTTCAAAGGATGCAACGTACTGCGAACTGTTATTGTTCCATCACGGGATGAGGGAGCCTTATGCAAGGATACCTTTCCTTGATGAATTCAGGATCGGCAATGTTTTTTCGATGATAGTCTACGGGCTTGATATTGAAGAGGTTGAGTACGGTTACTGCATGGACGGTCCCTACGATCCGGAGCATGGATACAGATTTAACCGTGAGAAGATCCTTCTTGATCCATATGCGAAGCTCGTAAGCGGCAGGAATGTCTGGGGTGTCGAGCCTGATTGGGAGAACCCGTTCCAGCATCGTGGCTGCGTCATATTGGAAGATTACGACTGGGAGGGCGACAAGCCTTTAGAGATCCCGATGAAGGATCTTATCATCTATGAGACCCATGTCAGGAGCTTTACGAAAGACGAGTCAAGTGGCGTAAGGTTTAAGGGCACTTTTGCGGGGCTTTTGAACAAGATACCTTATCTTAAGGAGCTCGGGGTCAACTGTATAGAATTACTGCCTATATTCGAATTTGATGAGTTCGAGAACAGCAGAGTGGTAGACGGAGAGAGGCTGTATAATTATTGGGGCTATTCCACGGTCTGCTTCTATGCCCCGAAGGCAGGCTATGCCGCTTCGGCGCCACTTGGGCTTGCGGCGGATGAGCTTAAGAACCTTATAAAACAGCTGCACAAAGCCGGCATAGAGGTGATGCTTGACGTGGTGTTCAACCACACCGCAGAGGGCAATGAGCAGGGCCCTTATATCTCTTATAAGGGTATTGACAATAAGACCTATTACCTGCTGACGCCGGATGGATATTATTATAACTTCAGCGGGTGCGGCAATACGATGAACTGTAACAATTCCATCGTAAGGAACTGCATCCTGGATGCCCTAAGATACTGGGTGTCCGATTATCATATAGACGGATTCCGCTTCGATCTTGCCTCTATTCTATCAAGAGATGAGAACGGAGCTCCGATGACGAGCCCTCCGCTTTTAGAGGCTCTGGCGCATGATGCCGTACTCGGCAAGTGCAAGCTTATCGCGGAGGCCTGGGACGCAGGAGGCCTCTATCAGGTGGGCAGCTTCCCCGCATGGGGCAGATGGGCTGAATGGAACGGAAAATACCGCGATTGCCTCCGTAAGTTCGTTAAGAGCAGCGCTGAGTGCGGACCGGAGCTTATATGGAGGCTCAAGGGGTCGCCCGATCTCTACGGCAACAGATGTTCCGAGGCTTCCATCAATTTCGTTACATGCCATGACGGCTTCACCTTGCACGATCTCATGTCTTACAATGAGAAGCACAACATGGCTAATGGCGAGAATAATAATGACGGGAGCAATGATAATGACAGCTGGAACTGCGGTGTTGAGGGCGAGACAGAGGATAAGGAGATACTGAGCTTAAGGCGCAGGCAGATCAAAAATGCGGTGGCGCTTTTGCTTCTAAGCCGGGGTATACCAATGATCTTATCCGGCGATGAATTTGCCAATACGCAGTATGGCAATAACAACGCCTACTGTCAGGATAATAAGATTTCGTGGCTTGACTGGAATAGGCTTAAGGAAAATAAGGATATTTTTGAATTCTTCAAGACCTTGATAGCGTTTCGAAAAAAGCACCCGATATTAAGGCGGAGTGACTTCTATACCGGAATGGGCTCCCTCGGTTATCCGGAATTATCCTTCCACGGATCAACGCCCTGGCAATTTGATGAGAATTCACCGTTCTTAGCTTTTGGTTTCATGTATGCGGAGGCGGCCGCTGATTATGGTACCAAGGAGGACTCTTTCATCTATTGCGCGGTAAATGCGTTTTGGGAGAGCGTATCCTTTGAACTTCCTGTTATTCCCGAAGGGTTGGAATGGGAGACTGTCGCTTATTCAGGCGATGATAAAGCAAAGTATGACAAAGTCGCGGGTAATTCCGTGACGCTTATGCCCAGAAGCCTTATGCTTCTTTTGGGGCATGCCAAGAGAAACACTCGTAAAGGAGGAGAGAAAGATGTTTGATTTCAAAGTAACAGAAAATGCAGGCGAGGTTGATGTAGTCCTTAAGGGAAGGCTTGACGCGACTGTTGCCCCGCAGCTTCATCAGGAAATGGCCAAGATGCAGGGCAGTGATATCAAGAAGGTCACCTTTGATGTTAGTGAGCTTGAATATATTGCCAGTGCAGGCTTAAGAGTCATCATTTTCACCAAGCAGAAACTTGGCGCTGACACACAGATATTCATGAAGGGTGTGAACGAGGACGTGATGCAGGTTATTGAGATGACGGGCTGCGACAACTTTGTGACCATTATCTGACCGGAGGTATTCTATGGCAAAGAAGATAGGGATAATGATCGAAAACAGGTTTATTGAAAAAGAGATATTCTACTATCAGTCATATTTTGCGAATGCCGGATTTGATGTGGTCCTGTTAACGAGATTATGGGGCCAGCCGAGGCTGACTTTTAAAGGCCTTGAATTTCAGGCTGAGATAACTGCCGAGAACAGTTTTGAGGACTTAAGCGATGAGGACCTTAAGGAATATGTGGCAATAATAGCTCCGGCGGGGTATGTATCCGATTTCCTGTTATACGAGGAGAAGCCGGGAGATGTATCACCTGCCTGCAAATTCTTAGCAAAGGTTATGGAGGATAAGTCCATCATTAAGGGATTTATCTGTCATTCGCTGTGGATCGCGGGTCCTATTAAGGAAAGCTTTGCAGGACGCAAGGTCACTTGCCATAACAATATCCTGTCACATGTGCGCAATGCGGGTATAGAATTTGTGGATGTGGATGTGAATGTGGATGATGATCTGATAACGGCCCGTACCGGCGGACATCATGCACCCTTTGCGGAATGTATAGTTAAGAATATTAGAAAGTAAAGCATTCTGTTTTATAGAATATTTCAGACATGCTGAAATTTCAGGGAAAAACCCATTTTATGATAGGAGCTGGCTAGATTGCGTCTGTAAGTCAGAAATAATAAGCGACATAAAAACCGCTTTTAGTAGAGGAGGAATCATATGTACGAGAAAGCGATAATAATCCGTGAAAAGCTTCGCAAGAAGAAGACTGCGGAAGGGATACTGATGCAGGAATTAGGCAGGGGTGAAAGGATGAACGGCCTGCACTGGAATATGGAGGATGGAGCCATAGTTGACTGGCATTCACATGAGGCAGAGCAGTTTGGCTATGTGATCAAGGGCGGATTTAAGATCTGGCTTGATGATGAGGAATTTGAGATTCATGAGGGCGACTGCTATTTTGTGCCGCCGAATGTAAAGCATAAATTCATAGCCCTTGGGGAGACTGAAGCTATCGATCTGTTCAATCCGATCAAGGAAGATATTCCGAAAGAGATTGACTGAAAACTATAGAATAGCATATTAGACGGAAGACATATGTAAGTAAGATATGAAAGCGGAACAAAAACCGCTTTTATAGATGGGCACTGAAACAGAAATCATGCAGCCGGAGGGCTGTTTGGTTCTAAAACCAACAATCATAAAGGAGGTATTCAAATGTCAAAGAAATTAAAGGTGTTGGTATGCGCTACAAATTACGGCTCATGGGGAGAGGAGTTGCAGGCTCCGTGGGATGCCCTGAAAAAAGCGGGGTATGACCTCACTCTTGCGACGCCCAAAGGGCTCAAGCCTCTTCCGCTTACCATAAGCGTTGATCCCGATTTCGTGGACGGCGTACAGAACTACAAGACCAATCCGCCCGAGGTGTGCGACAGGATCAAGGAGCTCGTACAGGGTGATGAATGGGCGCATCCGATTAAGATAAAAGAAGCCAAGATGGCTGATTATGATGCTCTCGTGCTGACTGGCGGCCTTGGCGCAATGATCGACATTGCAAATGACTACAACACACATAGGCTGGTCTTAGATGCATTTTATGACGGAAAGATCATAGGCTCCCTGTGTTATGCGGTTGCAACGTTAGTATTCTGCCGTGATCCTAAGATGGATTATAAGAGCGTTGTTTACGGAAAGAATATCACTGCTCATCCCAGGGCATGGGATTTCTACGGCCCTGACATGGCAGCAGGCTATGAACTCTGGGGAGCGACAGAGGATAACAAGGGGACGGATGTGATCACGCCTGGTTTCTTATATCCCGTCGAAGACCTTATCAGAGACGCTGTAGGCCCTAACGGTAACTGCATCGCAAGGAACAACGCCAGCAGAGAGGATCCTGAGGCTAACTTCTCTTATCCTTTCATCACTGCGGCTTCTGTTGAGTCCTCAAGAGCATACGGTGACCTTATAGTCAAGGTTCTTGACAAGATCGTGGCAGGCGAGGATGTGTCGAAGCAGAACATTCATCTTTGATGATTAAAAACTAATTTAGTGTTTGCGCTTTATTTGTTCACTAGTTAGTAGTTAGCTGTTAAATAATAACGGAGCAAAGAAGCAAGGCAGCAACAGCTCCTTTACTGCTTTGCTCCGTTTTTGGTATTTATATAACAGACCCCAACAAAAAGGAGGATTCCATATGCCTTGTATTACAATACAGAGTTTGGAGCTGGCAGAAAGCCAGAGAAAGCGCATAGCGCAAAAGTATATAGATATTTTTTCGGAGGAGACAGGTGTGCCCAAGGACAGGGTGTATCTGTTTTTTGACGGATATCCGCTAGACCAGGCGGCAACGAACGGAGAGCTTTTTTCGGAAAGACAGCTTGGCCCCATCAAAGGCAAGTTTAATGAAGAGGAGTGGAATAAGTGATGGATGTTAATCAGGCGATCGTAAAGCTGCTTGAGGAGTCAGGAAGGGTATCGCATGTATTTGGCAGCACTGGCCAGGTGAATGCATCGATGCTTCTTGCCCTCCGAGATTCTGACAAGATCAAGACGATAGTGGTGCGTAATGAGCAGGCGGCATCTTTTATGGCATGCGGATATACCATGTTTAATCCGGGAAATCTCGGTGTGTGTTTTGCAACCGGAGGCCCGGGAGCCTTCAATCTGTTTTCCGGCATGGCGGTGGCTTATTCTGATTCACTGCCTATAATCGGTATCACGGGTTACGCTTCTGCAAATGTCAGAGGAAAGGGCTGTCTTAATGAATCCTCTGGCCTTTCAAGAACTCCTGACTCCCATAAGATGTTCTCGGCTACAACCAAGAAATCATATATCATTGAAGACGCTTCTATGGTATGCGATATCATGGAGGATGCGATAAACACGGCCTTTAACGGAAGGCCGGGGCCGGTCCATGTGCATGTCCCCAAAAATATCACGACTGCTGAAGTTCCCAATTTCAGATCTATAAATATTGATATTAAGCCGGTTAAGGCTAAGGATAAGTCGGCTGAGGAATTCGCCGCGCGTCTAATTAAAGCTTTGGGAAAAAAGGAGAACGTACTTCTGCTTGTTGGATACGGTTGTATCAGGGCTGACGCTAAGGAGGTTCTTCTTAAGCTTGTAGACCGTTACAAGATACCATTTATTACGACAATGGACGCAAAAGGCTATCTTCCCGAGGATCATCCTTTGTCATTGGGCGTATACGGCACAACCGGCGACCCTGCCGCTATGGATTATTTTGATAAAGCAGATGTCGTGCTTGCAGTAGGTAATTCGTTTGCGGAGAACGCAACCTTATTGTTCAAAGAGGATCTCTATGATGATAAAACCCTCATGCATATAAATATAGACCCTCATGAGATAAATAAAGTATACTCTGCTGATCTTTCGATGATTTCTGATGCTCGTGCAGGACTTGAAAGCATCGTTTCCCATATGGAAAAGCTTGACGGTGGCGTGGATCCTTTGATGCCTGCTTTTGCACCGGATAAGAAGAAATGGTTTGATATGCCGAATGTGGGCTCGCCTGAGAAAATGCATCCGGCAGACGTGGCCAGAGTCATTTCCGAGGTCGCGCCGGAGAATGCAATCATAATGGGCGATGCGGGCTCTCATATGCTATGGCTTTCGGAATACATGAAGCTTACCGGCAATCAACGTTATCAGAATCCCGGTAGCTTTGGCCCTATGGCAAGCCATACCAACGGCTGTATCGGAGTTAAATGTGCAAATCCGGATAAGGTTGTGATCTCAGGCTCAGGTGACGGATGTTACATGATGGCGGGCTTTGAGCTGCTTACAGCCGTGCAGAACAATATCCCGGTTGTCTGGGTCATTTTTAACAACGGAGAATTCAATGTCATTAAGAGGTTTTTGCTCAATATGTTTAACGAGCATGCATATATGTCATTTATGAACCCTGACTATGTGGCATATGCTGAGGCCTGTGGCGCGACCGGCATGAGAGCGACCAATAAGGACGAGCTTAAGGAGGCGCTCACAAAGGCCATAGCGCTTAATAAGCCGGTAGTAATAGATGCGGTAATAGACGGCGAGGTTTATGCCAACATGAACAAATCCATGTAAACAGAGAGGATAAAGCTTATGGAAAACAAAGATTACAATAGAAAGACCTCCATGATCGTAGGAGAAGGCGGATATGCGATCAACTACGGTCATATCGATGTTTCGGATCCAAAGGGCGAAGGGGGATTCTTTTACAGCTACACTAATGTTCCGAATAATCCGGGAGTATGGGTTCAGAATGAATGCCTGGCAGGAATGGCGGCCCTTGAGCCTAATCCGGAAAGGCCGAATGAAATGCAGTTTGCAGCTCATGCAACACTTATAAACCGCGGAACCATAGATATTCATTTTGATGAGATCTACAGATATTATATGGATAAGAAATCAAAGACCGATACTCCCGAAGACTTCCGTTTTGATACGGTCAGATGCTTTGCCATGCTTGCGGGAGAGCAGTCACTTCTTGTCAACGAGGGGACGATAAACGTTTATTTAGATCAGGATATTGAGGCGATCGTTTCTCTGTACGCCTGCGGGCTGTGGGCAAATGCCGGTTCGCTCATGCTGAACAAAGGTGAGATCAATTTCATCGGAAACGGATCTTATCAGAGCTTTGTCAGAGGTATCGGGAGCATGATGGATGATCTTAAGGCCGTAAACATGGGTACGGTAAATGTAAAGCTTGACAGGGCATAC
Source organism: Lachnospiraceae bacterium (assembly GCA_024684065.1). The sequence goes on along the minus strand of JAIKXO010000111.1, from coordinate 9,600 downwards.
CAGACAAGGATATTGCATACTGCGGGAAAGAGCGGGTCTCTTCTCAATTACGGAAAGATCAATGTTGAAACCTGTGGCAGGATAATGGTAATAGGATCCCTGATGGGTACCAGGATGGAAAATGACGGTGAGATCAATGTTATATCACATTCCACCTATATTGAGAACATCGTGCCGTACCATTATCAGTTCGATCCTCTTGCATGTGCGTTTTATGAGCATTTTCTTCCGAATGAAGAGCCCCCGGCTCCCACGGTCAATCGCGGAAAGATAAAGATCCATCTTGCCGGCTCCGAAAAATCCGGAGAAAATGCGGTCGCTTTCGGTTTCTACCTTATGCAGATAGCTCCTTCCAAGACGGAGTCCCCCGTTCATGCTATCTATAATGACGGAACAGTTGAAGTGACCCAGGAAGGCCCCGTACATTATCTTACGGCGGAGGTTGGTGTCAATATCCAGGCTCCGGGGAATAATGAGTTTAATGTAAAAATTGGAAGCTGGAACACGAATAAGCGTGATTTTACCTCATCCAAAGACCTGTTTGTATGTCGGAGCGCTTCATTTGATCTTAGTGGCCTGCCGGACTACATCGATAAAAATGAATGCGTGTATCAGATCCCGGCTTCAAAGGAAGCAGGAGAAAAGGTTACTATAAAGGATTTTTAAGGAGGGAATATGATGCAGAATCTGGAAAAGAGTACAAAGGGTATCCGTGTAGGAAACGGGGGCTATTTCGTTAATAAAAAGCATATCATCCTCCGTGAGCCTTCAGAAGAGTGTGTGCTCGATATGCAGGAAGTCGGTGCAGAGGTAGCACGCGGGATGGACGGCAGGAACATCTGTTTATTCGGGATGGCTGCAGTAGTAGAGGATGAGAATGATCCTTCAATAACTCATCGTGCGGATAATGCTACTTTGATAAATGAAGGCATTATCGAGATCTACCTGAATGAGATGGTAGAAGCATATAAGGATAAGATCAAAGAAAACAAGGACGACAGCTCCCATTTGTATAACTTCGTAAGGTGTTATGCGATGTGCGGAGGCAAGAATTGTCTTTTGGTGAACGAAGGCACTATCCGTATACATGTCGACCAGGAAGATAAGAATGTGCCGGTATATATTATGACAGTTTCCGCCGGTGAAAAAACGACTATGATTAACAACGGCACGATTGAACTAGTGGGCAAGGGATCATCCGAAACACAGGCTCGTGTGATGACGATACATGCCAGCGATCCTATGATCATCAATAACGGAAATATCAAGATTGACGTAGACGAGACTTCAACGGTTCGAGTCTTAGCGACAACGACGATCGGCGGATCATTAACAAACTTTGGACTGATCGATATAAGAACCTCAGGAAAGATTATGACGATCGGGAGAATGGGCGACACGCAGGTACTTAATACCGGAAAGATAAATATCGATTTCCCTGCCCGTTTTGTCAAACAAAATGTTTCGTTTCTCTTCCAGTCTGATCCGCTTGCATGTGCCGTTTATGAGCATTGTCCGCCGGATATAGATCTGACTACTCCTCCTGTTGTTAACCTTGGAGAGATAAACGTAGATCTTGAGGGAAGCGAGGCGTCCACAGAAAGGGCGGTTGCATTTGGTTTTTATACCGAGATGATACCCGGAGGAGAGCACAATAATGCTCATAAATATGAGAATCCTGGCAAGATCAATGTGACAAGCTCAGGCCCTTATGAGTTTGTGACGGCAGAGCTCGGCTGTAATCTTCAGGCTGTCAAGGACATTCCTTTTGATATAAAGATAGGGACATGGAACACTTCCGCAAGAGATTTTGCAAAGACAAAGGATCTTATTCTCTGTAAGAGCGGACGGGTCGATCTTTCGGAGGCTGTGTTTGTCATAGAAGGCGGCGATGGCAATTACAAGGCAGAAGATCTTGTTGCTCAGACTGGTGATGGTCATACATTCTCCATTTCCGGTACCGAGACTATGAAGATCGAAACGTAACTGTTCAGAACGAGGTACTGAACAGTTATGTACAGGGCGTGGATTCGTATTTAAAGTACGCCCCGTGCTTGCTGTGTAGCTTTATATACACGCCGTAAATATTAAGTGTTTGTGGCTGACCTGATAGTTACGATCGAAACCATATAAAGATAAAAGGCGCCCGGCCCGGGTTTCGTATCATTAGACCCGGATTTGGGTCGCTTTGAAGGAGATTTCGTAAATATGTTTAAATTGTATGCAAGATATCTGAAGCAGTATAAAGGAAAAGTGATACTTGGTATACTATGTACTTTGATCTTCACTTTTGCCACGATGGCGCTTCCTACCCTCAGCAAGTCGGTTATCGATAAAGGGGCGATAGCACAGAATAGTGATGTGATCGTAAAATATGCCATTATAATGCTCATTGATGTAGTAATCTGCGCTACGGCAGGTGTTTTGAGCAACTATTTTTCATCAGGCGTTGTAATGAGTGCAGTAAGAGATATGAGAAATACCCTTTTTGAACGGGTCGTTCATTTCTCGCAGGAGGACGAGGGCAAGATAGGAGCGGCATCTCTTATAAGCAGGCAGAGCAAGGATATTCAGACGTCCCAGACTGCCATGGTCCAGATGTTTTTGATGATGTTGCAGGCGCCGCTTATGTGTATTTCCGGTATCTTTCTTGCGGTCAGAACCTCAAGGACTCTTTCCTGGATCATAATCGTTCTGCTTCCTTTAGCTACCATTGTTATGTTTGCTGCAGTCAAGCTGGCACGTCCAGTTTTTCGGGAAAACCAGATAAAGGTGGATAATGTTAACAGGATCATGAGGGAAGCGCTTACGGGCATGAGGGTTATAAGAGCGTTCAATCGTGAAGGATACGAGACAGAACGGTTTGCCGATGTCAGCGATAATTTTACTAATAATGCCAAAAAGGGATTTATGATCATGAATTCCCTTATACCCCTGATCATGTTCTTTGCAAATGCCTCAAATCTTCTGATCCTTGGTTTCGGCGCAAAATATATGAAGGAAGGGCTCGCTACCTACGGTGCCGTTCAGGCTTATGTACAATATACTACCATGATCCTCATGTCATTCATGATAGCGTCTATGTTTATGATGATGCTTCCGAATGCACAGGCCGCCGCGGAGCGTATAAATGAGATTTGGGATGTTGAACCGTCCATTAGCTATAAGCAGGAGCCTGTGAGGCTTCCCGAGGTCGGAAATGCTTCCATAGAGGTTTCACATATATCCTATAGATTTCCGGGTGCGGCGCAGAATGTGCTGACGGATATCTCATTTTCCGCAAAAGCCGGAGAAACCGTAGCCATCATCGGGGGCACGGGCTCAGGCAAGTCAACGCTTCTTAATATGCTGTGCAGGAACATGGATGTAAGCGAGGGCTCTGTGAAGATTGACGGAGTGGATGTGCGTGATGTCGGTTCAGAGGATCTCAGGAACCATATTTCGCTTGTGCCGCAGAAATCCTTTCTTTTTTCAGGATCAATAATTGATAATGTGCGTTACGGCAAGGAAGATGCCACGGATGAAGAAGTAAGGCATGCGCTCGATATATCTCAATCCAGTGAATTTGTTGATGAAAAGGAGTACGGAATGTACACCTACATCGCCCAAGGAGGCACAAATGTATCGGGAGGCCAGAAACAGAGGCTTGCTATAGCAAGGGCGCTGGTAAGAAAAGCGGATATATACATGTTTGATGACAGTTTTTCGGCGCTGGATTTCAAGACCGATGCAAAGCTCAGGAAAGAGCTTTCGAAAGAATTGACGAATGCCGTTACGATAATAGTTGCACAGCGTGTCAGTACAATTAAAAATGCAGACAGGATACTTGTTCTAGAGGAAGGAAAGGTCGTCGGTGACGGAACTCACGAAGAGCTTCTTGCTTCCAACCGGGTATACCAGGAGATTGCCATGTCACAGCTGTCTGAAAGCGAGGTGAAGGGCGCATGAGTGAAATAAACCAGAATCTTCCTCCAGAGATGAAAAAGAGGCTTGAGGCCATGATGGCTAATATGCCGGAAGAGAGGCGTGAGGGATTCAAGAAGAGGATAGCAGGTATGTCGCCTGAGGAGGTCAGGGACATGCTGCAAAAAATGAGCCAGATGACGCCCGAAGAAAAAAAGGCGCGAAGGGAAATGCTCAAGAATATGACGCCTGAGCAACTGGCGGAAATGAGCAGACAGGAAGAAAAAAAGCGCCAGATGCAGGAAAAGATGAAGGAGGCGGCCGCTTCCGGCAGGGGAGGCGCAAAAGGAGGCAAGCCAGAGGTAAAGAACTTTACCGGAACCTTAGTAAGGGTTTTTTCCTATAAGAAAGGCGTGATGCTCAAAATGCTGATCGTGGTCATCATAGCGGTGATCTCCACGGGATGCGAGGTCCTTGCTCCGTTTATTCTTGCCAGGGTTTTGAATATTATACAGCAGAAGGTTTCCTCGGGGATGGAGCTTGCATGGGTCAAGATATGGAAAACCTTGAGAGTGCTAGGCTTTTTGTATGTTCTTGATACAACGCTTACGATCATTCAGGGCAGGATGGTCACCAATATCAATCAGGATATACTCGGACAGTTAAGGCAGGATGTGAACAGGAAGATCATGAAGCTTCCGTTCTCGTATTTTGACTCAAAATCAAAGGGAGATATCCTAAGCAGGGTCACCAATGACCTGGATAACATAGGAACCTCGTTCCAGCAGACTACGGTGCGTCTTATATCAAATGTAGTGACGATAGCGGGCTGTGTTATATTCATGTTCAGGCTTTCATGGCAGCTTGCAATACTGGGTCTTATAATGCTTCCGTTTACTATCTTAGGGGGCAGGTTTATCATGTCGAAGTCCCAGAGTTATTTCCGCGCCCAGTGGAGCACTCTTGGAGAGCTTAATGGGATAGCGGAGGAGACCTTCAGCGGTCTGGAGGTCGTCAGGGCTTTTGGTTATGAGAAGAAAAAGATTGAAGAATATAGCAAAAAGAGTGAAGAGCTTTACAAGGCAAGCCGTAAGGCACAGTTCCTTTCCGCTATTATCAATCCTGTGAGCGCGGTGTTCAATAATATTGCGTACATTCTCCTTTGCTGCGTCGGTGCATTTTTCGCGATAAGCGGCATGGTTCCTGTCGGAACCATTACGGCTATGATGACGTATCAGAAGCAGTACAGCAATCCTGTTACCCAGATAGCTTCGCTTCTTAATACCCTTCAGTCTGCGGTGGCTTCGGCAGAGCGCGTGTTTGAAGTGCTCGATGAGAAGGAAGAGGAAGAAACCTCTGATAACTACAGGAAGCTTGATAAGGTAGAAGGAAATATCAGGTTTGAACATCTTAAGTTCGGTTATACGCCGAATAAGCTCTTGATGACTGACATTAATGTCGATGTGAAGAAGGGACAGATGATAGCGATAGTCGGACCTACAGGCGCAGGCAAGACGACTCTCGTCAATCTGCTTATGAGATTCTATGAGCCGAACGGCGGCCAGATTAGTATTGACGGAATGAATATCAGGGATATGACCCGTCACGATCTCCGTGATATCTTCGGTATGGTGCTTCAGGAAACCTGGCTGTTTAACGGTACGATTCATGACAATATCGCATACGGAAAGAATGGCGCGACGGAAGAACAGATCAAAGCGGCGGCAAAGGCGGCTCAGGTTGAGTTCTTCTTTGAAACCATGCCGGATGGTTATGACACCATGCTGAATGAGGAGGCGTCAAATATTTCCCAGGGGCAGAAGCAGTTGCTTACCATAGCCCGAGCCATGCTTGCAGATCCTCCGATACTCATACTTGATGAGGCGACAAGCTCTGTAGATACACGTACTGAGGTAATGATTCAGCAGGCTATGAGTAATCTTCTAAAGGGGCGCACGAGCTTTGTCATTGCCCATAGGCTGTCCACTATAAAGGATGCGGATCTGATACTCTATATGGAAAACGGCAATATAGTGGAGCAGGGCAGCCATGTAAGCCTTATGGAAGCCGGCGGCAAATACGCGGAGCTCTATAACAGCCAGTTTGCACAGGAATAGATTGTACAAGGAAATAAGCGCACGAACCAATTCGAAATTTGTGTACACAAATTTCGAATAACGTTGCTAAAGCAAATCGGCGCAGATAGGAGGACTCTTATGATTACTTCTACGGCAAGAGACTATATTAAGCCCGAATGCGTGGACGAATATTATAAGCTTATCTTTGAGCTTATCGATCGCACCAGAGAGGAAAAGGGCAATATCTCATATACGCTTTATGCGGATAAGGAGCATCCCGGCGAGCATGTCCTTATCGAGGAGTGGCAGGATCAGGAAAGCCTTGATGGGCATTTCAAAACGCCGCATTTTACGGGCATAGTGCCCCAGATACAGAAGCTTCAGAGTGCGCCGTCGGTCGTAAATGTCTATAGTAAAGTAAAATAGTTGATCAGATATTCAGAGCTTGATAAACATTTTTGGTCAGCCACATGCAAGTCTGCAAGTGGCTGACCTTAGAAGTTATGCGGTATTTCATAAAAAGAGGGAAGGTCAATGGCAAAAAAGAGCGGAAATGATAAAAACATGAACAGAACGATAATCCAATATTTTGAATGGTATGTAGAAGGCAATCACGTGCTTTGGAATAAGTGTAAAGCACAGGCAGAGAGACTTGCCGAATTCGGAATCACTGATGTTTGGCTTCCGCCTGCCTATAAGGCTGGGTTCATAGAGGATAATGTCGGATATGCTGTTTATGATATGTATGACCTGGGCGAGTTCGACCAGAAGGGGCTTCTTAAGACAAAATACGGAGGCAGGCAGGAATACCTTGACTGCATAAAAGCGTTCCACGATGCGGGCATTAGAGTGCTGGCCGATGTGGTGTTGAATCACAAGGTCGGTGCGGATGAGTTTGAAGATGTATCCGCCGTCAAGGTGAACCCGAATAACAGATGCGACAATTGGTCTGACGCTTATACGATATCCGCCGCCACAGTATTCAATTTTCCAGGAAGGAAGGGGAAGTATTCCAAGTTCAAATGGAATCACAGTCATTTTACCGGGGTTGACTGGGATAATAACGAGAAGCGTACCGGAAACATATACCGGTTTGCAGACAAGCAGTGGGCTGGCGACGTGAGTCATGAAATGGGAAATTTTGACTATCTGATGGGTGCAGATGTGGATGTTTATAATCCCGAGGTAAAGAAAGAGCTCGAGGCCTGGGCAAAATGGTATCTTGACACTACCGGTGTTGACGGCTTCAGGATGGATGCAGTGAAGCATATCGGCGCCTCCTTTATGAAAGAGTATATAGCTAAGGTCAGGGACTATATGAAGGGCCAGGATTTTCCGGTGATCGGCGAGTACTGGCATGGAGATGTCAATTCTTTATTAGGATATCTGGATCAGGTTGACGGCTGCATGAGCCTGTTCGATGTCCCGCTGCACTTCAATATCAGGCAGATGTCCTATGCTGACGGCAATTATAATATGGCAGAGATCTTTAATAACACCTTGCTTCAAAAGCGCCCTGAAAATGCCATAACCTTCGTGGACAATCATGATTCACAGCCGGGTCAGGCGTTGGAGTCCTTTGTAAATACATGGATGAAGCAGGTGACCTATGCGCTGATACTGCTTCATAAAGACGGCATTCCGTGCCTGTTTTACGGGGATTTATACGGGATCCCCTGTACAAGGAATATACCGATCCCGAGGCTCAGGACATTAGTCCGGGTCAGGCATGATTTCGCTTATGGGGAGCAGCATGATTATATAGATGATTATGATGTGATCGGATGGACCAGGGAAGGAGACGAGGAGCACCCCGGTTCCGGAATTGCAGTGCTATTGTCTGATAAACGTGACGGCGGAAAGAAGATGTATATAGGAAAGCAGTTTGCCGGAAAGTGTTTCAGAGACTGCATGCGCAAAATAAGGGAAGTGGTTACGATTGATGATGAAGGATTCGGCAATTTCACCGTTCAGGGTTTCTCGTCAGCAGTATGGGTTACGGAAGAGGCATATGAGTATCTTGTAATAAACGAAGACTGAAATAATAGGTCGACGAAATGGATAATATGAGAGAAAAGAACAAATCTATAACATTTTGCAAAAGTCTTCTGTTTAAAACAGGTATTATCGTGTTTGCGGCACTGGCTCTTTCCATTGGTGCATGGGGACTGCATACATATTTTCTGGTAATGAACGAGGAAGAGAAGGCTGCACTTAAGGCGGCGGAGGACGTTTCAATATTGCTGGAATCTGGGAAGCGCGGGGATTTTATGGAGCATCTGTTTGACTATTGGGAGTCAAACTATGAAAAGATGAATTATTATAACCCACAGGAAAGAAACCGGGAAGCTTCTGTGGAATGGGCTAATTCGCATGAGGAAGTCGCGGATAAATGTTTGGCGGAGTTAGAGTTTCTTACGCCCGCAGACTTTGACAAATTGACTGAGGAAGAAAAACGCCTAATGGCGGAATATCTGTATACATTTTATAATTCTGCCATTGCAACGATAGTAAGCGATAGACTGGGAAAGGACGACATCGCATATGATGTTTTCAAGTTTATAGGGGATGATAAGGCATTTGTCTGGTTCGGGAAATTCTTAGGAGAAGACAGAAAGGCGATCCTTGGGGAGATTCTCCCTTTTACTCTATCGAAGCATCCTGTCGCATCGGGGATCCTTGAGACGGGAGAGAAACCTGAAAAGACAGAGCATATAGTATCCACCGTGGATGGGGAGGAGTATTTTTACGCCGTTTGGCCGATATTAATAGACGGCAATCTGAAAGGCTTGGTAGGTATCCAGTACCGTTGGTCCGAGACCAAGAATAATCTTATAAGCCGAATGCTTCAGGCCGGCGGCAGGGTTCTTTTGTATATGCTCATTGCCGATGTGCTGTTGCTTATTCTTTTGAATTGGGCTGTGCTGAGACCGGTAAAAAGGGTGCAGCAGAGGTTGCGTGACTATTCCACGGATAAGGATAGTTCGCATGTGGAACAGGGGCTTGCAAAGATCAATAAAAAGCAGGATGAAGTCGGATCTCTTTCAAGAGATTTTACGGATCTTACAAAAGAAATGGACCGGTATATAGACGAGGTATATACCCTTGCGGGGGAGAAGGCGGCAGTCGGGGCGGAACTGTCCGTTGCGACAAGGATCCAGGCAGATATGCTGCCCTGTGTATTCCCGGCTTTCCCGGAAAGGACTGACTTTGATATATTTGCATCGATGACTCCTGCCAAAGAAGTTGGTGGCGATTTCTATGATTTCTTTTTATTAGATGATGACCATCTGGCTATGGTTATGGCGGATGTATCTGAGAAGGGCGTTCCGGCCGCACTGTTCATGGTGATTTCCAGGACTCTTATCAAGTTCACGACGCAGATGTGCTCGAGCCCGAAAGAGATTCTTGAAGAGGTAAATAACAGGCTCTACGCGAACAATGCCGAGGGGATGTTCGTGACGGTGTGGCTTGGCATTTTGGAAATAAGCACAGGAAAGATCATTGCCGTAAATGCGGGTCACGAATATCCGGTTATCAGAAAAGCCGGGGGCAGATTTGAGCTTCTAAAGGATAAGCACGGCATGATGGCAGGCGCCATGCCAGGTCTCAAGTATAC
>JAIKXO010000104.1 GCA_024684065.1 Lachnospiraceae bacterium | reverse complement strand
CCCCCGTTCGACTTGCATGTGTTAGGCACGCCGCCAGCGTTCGTCCTGAGCCAGGATCAAACTCTCAATTTAAATCTCTTCGCGGATCTCTCCGCTTGCTCAGAAACAACTGGTCTCGTTGTTCCGAAAATCTGTTCTGACGTTTTTGCACCGGTCTGCAAAGCAAACCGTGTGCTCAGGCGCAAACTGAAGTCTGCGCCGATCCAGTCTGTTAACAAACCGGATCATTTCCATATGTCTGGAATTTCGGGTTCATGGTTCATACTGTTAAATTCTCAAGGTGCATTTCCACACTCATTATAAAAGTGCACTAAAAGGGATTTAACCCTTTGTAATCGCAAGTACTTTAATTGTACTTTCGATCACGGAGAAGGTGGGATTTGAACCCACGCGCCGCTATTAACGACCTACTCCCTTTCCAGGGGAGCCCCTTCGGCCAGCTTGGGTACTTCTCCACACCGCCGTTTAAATCACTCAGTAATTAAACCTGAGTACGGAGAGAGTGGGATTCGAACCCACGTGCCCGTTAGGACAAACGGTTTTCAAGACCGCCTCGTTATGACCGCTTCGATATCTCTCCATGTAAAACCATCTCATGGCAAAATAACTCATACGATCAATAACACTGTTTCTTTTGCCATAGCATTAAAAAGCGCCTCAACACAGCGCAAGAGACATTCTAACAAATATAAAAAACACTGTCAATCAGTTTTTTTATTTTTTCAGGAAATTTAGGAATTATTTATCAATAATAAAAAGAAGATATGTTTTCAGAGCGAAAACTCCTTCGTCATCTGACAGCTTCGTTTCTATATATGATGATCAGTTGTTTCCCAAAAGCTTCTCGATCAGCCTGTCTATCTGTTCCTGAGATAATACCGTCTGGTTAAAACTGATCTCTTCCGAAAGATCATACATATCGCTGTATTCCTTGAAAGTCTGCAGCGCCTTAACCAGAGAATCGATCTCTGCCTGTGATAATACAGGCTTTACGTTAGGCATTGAGATTGTAGAAATGCTTGCACCCTTCTGCGCATTATTTAAGGATTCTATCAGTGCGTCGATCTCTGACTGGGTCAGGACAACCTGATTCTTTAAAAGATCCCCCTGCATCAGGTCTTCATTATCATAATTCTTGAAGGTATTCAGTGCTTCTATCAGAGCATCTATCTCTTTCTGTGAAAGTATATGGTCCATGGCAATCTCCTAATGATCATCTGAATGTTTCTTGTCTTACTGAGCTTTTATAGGATTTTAACAAAAAAAAACCATATATTCAACACATTTTGACCTTATTCACAATAAATTTCCAATTCCGCACAGATTTATGATAGAATATCCGGGAACCTTCTGACCTGTATATCATAGCCTGATATTTCAGAGAAGAAACTTTTTCAGACGATAAAGGAATATAATGAAAACTCCCAAATATGAATGAAAAAACAGATACGAGCCGTATAAATACTGCTTGTACCTGATCCCGGAGGAAAAATGGAAAAGCTTTATTTTTATTACGGAGCTATGGGAGCATCTAAAACAGCTCAGGCTCTGATGACCGGATTTTAAAGATCAGGACCGTGTGCTGGTGCGGATGCAAAGTGACCATGAATGCAAGGTTCAATGAAAACGGGATAATCAGGGAAGGGGAACAGATAGTTATTGGCGCCAACTCCAATTACACTGCTTTATGAAGAAAACACTGGAGGCTTGGCATGTTAGAGCCATTAATTCATTAAAATACTGTTATTCAGATCACAGGGGCGCTTATTGATTAAAACCTTAACAGGGAAGGACTTAATGATGGATACCGTCAGGCTTTACGATTTTAAACCATATGACAGGGAATTTTCCGCAACGATAACAGAGCTTAAGAAGGATGATAAATGGAAATTAAAGCTTGACCGGACGCTCTTCTTTCCCGAGGAGGGCGGCCAGTCCTCGGATACCGGATATCTTTTAAGACCGTGCTCTGAAAAGAACGGATCGGAAATAAACGGTACCGGATCCGACCGTAATATGATAGCCCCGGATCCTGACCGGGATCCGTCAGAACATGAAAATGTAAACGTCATCGGATATAAAGTCATCCATGTTACGATCGAAAACAATGAGATCTGGCACGAAATTGAGGGCGACTGCTCAGGGTTAAAAGCAGGAGATGCCATATCCGGAAAGATAGACTGGGACAGACGCTTTTCCAACATGCAGAATCATACCGGGGAACATATCCTTTCCGGGATACTGCACAGGGACTTCGGATCCGAAAATACCGGCTTTCATCTTTCCGATAATATAGTGACTCTTGATACATCAAAAGCTCTTAACGACAATGAGCTTAAGGAACTTGAAGCCAGGGCAAATGAGGCGGTTTATTCAAATATCCCCGTCACCTGCCGCTATTATGAAAACAACGAGCTGTCAGGTATTGAATACCGAAGCAAGAAAACCATTTCGGAGGCTGTAAGATTAGTCACTATCCCCGGGATCGACGTATGTGCCTGCTGCGCCCCTCATGTAAAAAGTACCGGAGAGATAGGAATCATCAAGATCATACATTCCATTTATTATAAGGGCGGCACAAGGTTAACGATATTATCCGGAAAAAGAGCGTATCAATATCTGGCAGGGCAGCATGAGATAACCGAATCTCTTTCCCAAAGCCTTTCATCACCTCCCCAAAAGCTTCCGGATGCTGTAAACAGACTGTTAAAAGAAGTCAACAGATATAAAGAAAAACTGACAGAAATTTCAAAGGAAAGACTTTTCCAAAAGATAAATGAACTTCCCGGAGATTTGAGATCGGCGGTTATTTTTTCGGATGACACCGGCATGAACAATATCACCCAGCGAAATGCGGTGAATCTCCTCACTGAGAGATACAACGGGATCTGTGCCGTATTTACGGGAGCTGAAGGACATTACAGGTTCATTCTCTCCCATCCTTCAGGGGACGCCAGAGATACAGCCGATATTCTTAAAGAACGGTTCCAGGCAAAATGCGGAGGCTCTAAGGAGATGATCCAGGGAAGCGTCAATGCCTGCGAACAGGATTTAAGGGGTGTCCTGGCAGAGCAGGAATAAAAGACATGCATAACAGAAAACGCCTGACTAAACGCTTACCAGATCCGCAAACTAATATTTGGGCGGCTTATTAAAATGCGTTTTATCAAAATCTTAAAATCAATATAAGGTATGGCTTATCTGTTCTATATATATCATAATTACATTTACGATGAATGAGTAATCTGCTATACTTCTTCCTATGATATATCGAAAATATATAAAAAGATTCCTGGACGTGCTCTTGTCCCTGTGCTCTATAATAATACTCTCTCCCGTGCTTCTCATCCTTTCGGTTCTTGTAAGGATAAAGCTCGGAAGTCCCGTCCTTTTCCATCAGGACAGGCCAGGGCTTAACGAGAAGATATTTCATCTGTATAAATTCCGCTCAATGACCGATGAAAGAGATGAAAACGGAGAGCTTCTTCCGGATGAAAAACGTCTGACAGAGTTCGGAAAAAAACTTCGTTCTACAAGCCTTGATGAGCTTCCCGAGCTTTTTTCGATCTTAAAAGGAGATATGTCCATTGTCGGGCCGAGGCCTCTGTTAGTACAGTACCTTCCGCTATATAACGAACGGCAGAAGCACCGCCACGATGTAAGACCGGGACTTACAGGCTGGGCACAGGTCAACGGCAGAAACAGCTTAACCTGGCACGACAAATTCGAATATGATGTTGAATACACTGAAAAATACTCATTTTTGATGGATCTTAAGATTGTTTTCATGACAGTTAAGAATGTGCTCTCAAGAGAAGGGATAAGCCCCGAGGGCGCCGCCACTATGGATTACTTCAGAGGAGACGAATAATGAGCGATCTGAACGTTCTTATTCTAAGCGCCGGCAGAAGAGTCGAGCTGGTAAAATGCTTCAAAAACGCAAGGGACAGGCTCCGGATAAACGGAACGGTCGTCGCCGGAGATGCAAGCAGCCTGGCTCCTGCCTTATATTATGCGGATGAACACATTATCTTTCCGAGGATCGATTCCGGCAGATATGTGGAAGCTGTCATAGAAGCCTGCCGGAGATTTGAGATCAGCCTGATCGTTCCCACGATAGATACCGAACTGCTTCTTTTATCAAAGGAAAAGGAGTATATTGAAAAGGAATCCGGCGCAAGGCTTCTTGTTTCTGAGCATTCAGTCATCGAGATCTGCAGGGATAAGAGAAATACACAGCGTTTTATGGAAGAAAACGGCTTTCTTGTTCCCCATCTGTACACTAAGAAAGAGCTTGAAGCCGGAAACGTTAACTTCCCTCTTTTTATAAAACCGATTGACGGAAGCTCAAGCATAGACACCTATAAAGCCGAAAACTCCGAAGAACTGTCATCGGCCCTCTTAAGGGTCAGGAATCCGATGGTACAGGATTATATGGAAGGTGAAGAATACACGGTCGACGTTTTTCTGGATTTTAGCTCTGAGATCATAAGCCTTGTTCCGAGGCTCAGGATAGCGGTTAGAAGCGGCGAGATAGCCAAAGGAAAGATCGTTAAGGACTCAATGATCGAAGCTGACGTAAAAAGGCTTATGTCAGCACTCAAACCCATAGGCCACATAACCGTCCAGCTTAGAAAAACTTCCCGGGGAGTGGAATACATAGAGATAAATCCAAGGTTCGGGGGCGGTGCTCCCATGTCTATAATGGCGGGAGCGGATTCCTGCGAATACCTTTACAGGCTCCTGATGGGTGAGACTTTAAAACCCCGTGAAAACTTTGCCTATGGCATGACCTTTCTGAGGTTTGATGCCTGCGTAGCGCTTGATGAGCAGGGAGATGCTGTATATGCGGAAAACTGTTCTGTTTGATCTGGACGATACATTATATCCTGAGCTTTCCTTTGTGAAAAGCGGTTACCATGCGGTCTCAGAGCTGATAAATGACAAATATCGGCTAAACGGCGATTTTTTTGATGAGCTTTTTGCACTGTTTACAGAGGATCCCAAAAGGGTATTCAACCGATTTCTTGAAAAACACTCCTTAGGCTGTTCCGGGGAAGATATCAGGGAGCTGGTAACATGCTATCGTGAGCATGAGCCTTCCATTTGTCTTTATCCGGACGCTCTTAATACCCTGCTTAAGCTCAAAGCTATGGGATACGGTCTGGGGATCATTTCCGACGGATATGCCATTAGCCAGAAAAATAAAATAAAAGCCCTATTTCCTCACGATGAAGATATTTTTGATAAGATAATACTCACGGACGAACTCGGAGAGGATTATCACAAGCCCGACAGCCGTGCTTTTCTTATGATGAAGGAATTCTTCGGGACAAAGTGGGAAGAGATGGCTTATGTCGGGGATAATCCCAAAAAAGACTTTTATATCGGAAAGGCTTTCCCAATACTTACAATACGCCTTTTTAAGCAGGGTACAGTATATGAAAACAGCCCTTATCTCAATGATCTCAGGGAAAAGCTCCGGATTTTTAAGCTGTCTGAATTGACGGAGATAGTTGAAGGATACTTATGAATATTATTTATATAACTTTAAGTGAGCCAAGGCTTTCCGAAAACGGCATTTATCCCGATCTTGTACGTGCCCTGAAAAATGCCTCGCACAATATTACCATAGTTTATGCCGCAAGCCCCAGAACTCAAAAGAAAACAGAGCTGGTAAACGAGGACGGCGTAGATATCCTTAAAGTAGTCGTCGGGGAAAACTTCGACGTGAGCCTTTTAAAAAAAGGTATCAATACCCTCAGGATGGAGCCGGTCCTTAAAAGGGCGATCAAAAAGCATCTTAAAAACAGGAGCTATGATCTCTGTATCTACGCTACTCCCCCCGTGACCTTCGCGGGAGTTGTAATGTACTGTAAGAATCATTTCGGCTTAAAGACCTTCCTGATGTTAAAGGATATATTCCCCCAGAATGCCGTAGATATAGGGCTTTTTAAAGAGGGCTCCTTCATACATTGCTACTTCAGGGCTAAGGAAAAAATGCTCTACACGATCTCCGACAGGATCGGGTGCATGTCAGAGGGCAATGTCGAGTATATTAAAGCCCATGAACCCTGGATAGATGAATCAAGACTTCTGGTATTTCCGAATACCATAGCGGTTCCTTCCGATCCTCCTGTCCTGTCTTCGGAGACATCTCCCAAAGAAGGAGAAAAAAAGATCCGGTTTGTTTTCGGAGGCAACCTGGGAAAACCCCAGGCGATCGACTGGCTGATAAAGGCAATTTCAGATAAAAAGCTTTTAAAACGAAAAGATATCGAATTTCACATTATCGGTCAGGGAAGCGAAAAAGAAACCGTAAAAAAGGCTTCGGAAAGATCAGGTAATCTTTTCTATACCGAACAGCTGTCACCTTCAGAATACGATAAGCTTATGAGCGAAATGGACGTGGGGATCATATCCTTAGACCACCGGTTTACCATCCCTAATTATCCAAGCCGCATCCTTTCCTATATGAAGGCTGCAAAACCGGTTCTCGCCTGTACGGACGAAACAACTGACATAAGAAAATTAGTTGAAACTGACGGCCGGTTTGGTCTCTGGGTCAGTTCGGATGATAAGGAAGGCTTCGCTGAGGCGGTATTAAAGCTTTCATCCGACGGAGAACTCAGAAAAGAGATGGGGCTTCGGGGTTATCATTACCTTAAAGAACATTTTAACGTAGATTTATCGGTCAGATTATTGGAATCACTTGTTCAGTAAGCGAGCTGAAAAGAAAATAAAGGGCGCGATGCCCATTTTAACTAAAGGAGAAAACAGTGGACACTATCTTTAAAGACAAAACCCTTCTTATAACGGGAGGTACCGGCTCCTTCGGGAATGCCGTGCTCAACAGATTTCTGGATACGGATATAAGCGAGATACGCATTTTTTCAAGGGATGAAAAAAAGCAGGACGACATGCGTCATCAGTATAACAATCCCAAGATAAAGTATTATATCGGTAATGTACGGGATATCCAAAGCGTTAGGGATGCCATGCATGGAGTGGATTATATCTTTCATGCCGCCGCCCTGAAACAGGTTCCAAGCTGTGAATTCTTCCCAATGGAGGCGGTCAGGACCAATGTTATAGGTACCGACAATGTACTTACCGCAGCCATCGAAGCAAGGGTTAAAAAGGTTATATGTCTTTCCACAGATAAAGCAGCCTATCCCGTGAATGCCATGGGAACCTCAAAAGCCATGATGGAAAAGGTGTTCGTAGCAAAATCGAGAACGGTAGATCCAAACTCCACCTTAATCTGCGGGACAAGATACGGAAACGTGATGTGCTCGAGGGGATCGGTCATCCCTCTGTTTATAGAGCAGATAAAGGAAGGAAAGCCTTTAACCGTTACCGAACCTAAGATGACGAGGTTCATAATGAGCCTAGAAGAGGCTGTCGAGCTCGTCATGTTTGCCTTCGAAAATGCAGAGGCCGGCGATATTATGGTGCAGAAAGCACCGGCATGTACGATAGAGGTGCTTGCTAAGGCTGTCAAAGAACTTTTCCATGCGGATAATGAGGTAAAGATCATCGGGATCAGGCATGGCGAAAAAATGTATGAAACCCTTCTTACTAACGAAGAATGCGCAAGAGCGCTTGATATGGGCAATTTCTTCAGGGTACCCGCTGACCAGAGGGACCTCAATTACGACAAATATTTTAAAGATGGCAATTCCAAACGCAGCGAGCTGTCCGAATTCAACTCTAATAATACCGAAAGACTTGAGATCGAGGCAGTTAAGGAAAAGCTTCTGTCCCTTAAATATATAAGGGATGAGATAGCGGCATGGGAGGCAGAACACAGCTTCTAGGCCGCCTGAAACGGTACCTCTTGCAACATGGAAAAGCATTAACATACATCTCACAAAATCAAAGATATCAGACATGATCGGCAGGTAGGCTTAATGAAAATATTAGTAACGGGAGCAAACGGCTTCATAGGCAAAAATCTGACAGCGGAGCTTGAAAACAGGGGATTTGGCGATATCCTCAGGTATGATGTCGATACCCCAAAAGAACTTCTTACGGAATATACCCGCAAATGCGATTTTATTTTTCATCTGGCAGGCGTGAACAGGCCTAAGGACACCTCAGAATTCATGAAAGGCAATTTCGGCTTTACGGAGGAGCTTCTTAACGCACTTAAAGCAAATGAAAACAGGGCTCCGATAATAGTTTCCTCTTCTATCCAGGCATCGCTTAACAATCCCTATGGAGAAAGTAAAAAAGCCGGAGAGGAGCTTCTATTCAGATATTCTCAGGATACAGGCGCAAGGGTTTATGTATACCGCCTTCCGAATGTATTCGGAAAATGGTGCCGGCCGAACTATAACAGCGTAGTCGCAACCTTCTGCCATAATATAGCCCATGGACTTGAGATAAAGATAAACGATCCCAAAACAAGGCTTGAGCTTGTTTATATCGATGATGTTGTAAATGAATTTATAAGCACTATGCTAACCGATACGCCAAATGAGCGTTCCGGTTCAGGGATCTATCACTCTGTTCCCGTCACCCATTCCATATGCCTTTCAGAGCTTGCGGATACCATCCGTTCCTTCAGGGATCAAAGGACCAGTCTTTTTGTGCCGGATCAGGGAAATGAACTGTATAAAAAACTATATAGCACATATCTAAGCTATCTGCCCACGGATTCCTTCTCCTATGAGCTTAATATGCATAAAGACGACAGAGGTTCCTTTACAGAATTTCTTAAAACCGCAGAGAGCGGCCAGGTATCCGTAAACGTAATAAAGCCCGGGATCACCAAGGGGAATCACTGGCATCATTCCAAGAATGAAAAGTTTCTGGTCGTCAAAGGTGAAGGGCTCTTCAGGTTCAGAAAGCACGGGGCGGAGGAAATAATCGAATACCGGGTCAGCGGGGATCCCCTGAAGGTGGTGGATATTCCCACCGGCTACACGCACAGCATAGTAAATGTCGGGAATGATGACATGGTAGTGATCATCTGGGCCAATGAGGTATTTGATCCAAAGAGACCGGATACATACTTTGAAGAGGTCTGAACAGCTTTTTCAATTTTTGAGATTTAACAGAATGAAAATTTGAAAGTCGAAGGCTTTCAAACTTAAATAGCGGGTCAGATACGAGCCCGGATATATCCTGCTCGTGCGTGACCCCGGAGGACAAAATGAGCAGATTAAAACTAATGACAATAGTAGGCACCAGGCCCGAAATCATAAGGCTTTCAGCCGTAATAAAAAAGGCAGACATATATTTTGACCATATACTTGTACATACGGGACAGAATTATGACTACACTCTGAACCAGATCTTTTTTGAACAGCTAAGTCTCAGGGAGCCGGACTATTATCTGGATTCAGTCGGAAACAACCTCGGCGAGACAATGGGAAACATAATCGCCAAATCCTATACCCTCATGTCAGAAGTAAAGCCTGAGGCGGTGCTTATCTTAGGCGACACAAATTCGGCTCTTTCCGCGATCAGCGCGAAAAGACTGAAGATCCCTATCTTTCATATGGAGGCGGGAAACCGGTGCTGGGATTATAATGTCTCCGAAATGATCAACCGAAGGATAGTTGACAGCATCTCAGATATCAATATGCCCTATACCGAAAATTCGAGACGATACCTTCTTTCCGAAGGGATCGACGGAAAAACCATATTCGTGACCGGATCACCTATGCGTGAGGTACTCAGGGACCATATGGAGGAGATCAAAAAAAGCGATGTCCTCGAAGAACTCGGACTTAAGGAAAAGGGATATATTCTCGTATCCGCCCACAGGGAAGAAAATATAGATCTTTTGGAAAACTTTTTAAGCTTAATGAATTCGATCAATCATATTGCCGAAAAATACGGGATGCCGGTTATTTACTCCACCCATCCCCGCTCAAAAAAATTCATTGAGCAGAGGGATTTTAAGTTCCATCCCCTGGTCTCAAACATGAAACCCTTCGGCTTTCTTGATTACAATAAGCTCCAGATGAATGCCTACTGTGTGCTCTCGGACAGCGGTACATTGTCGGAAGAGTCGGCTATGCTAGGTTTCCCCGGAGTGCTTATAAGGACCTCCACGGAACGTCCCGAGGTCTTAGATAAGGGAACCATAGTGATAGGCGGCATTAAAGAGAGGGATGTGGAAAGGGCTTTGGAGCTGTCCGTATCCATGTATGAAAATAAAGAAGAGACCGCGATGCCATGCGATTACGAAGATACAAATGTTTCCGTGAAGGTGGTAAAGCTTATACAGAGTTATACAGAGATCGTTAACAAAACTGTCTGGTTAAAATAAAGCCTCAGACTCAGGTATAGCGTCAAAAGATACTGTTGCTTTTAACATTCCTGGTCCGTAAATGATCAGGCTGGTATATTTCTATCAGAGCATAGTCTTTAATTACGTTTTAGATCATTAATATATCATGAGGATAGTAGTCAACGATATAGCGGCAAGCAAAACGGGAGCCCTGTCGGTCTTAAAGGATTTTTACAATTTCATAAAGCGGGATGAAAACAGATACACAGTATCTGACGAAAAGAAAGAAGCGCTTGAATGGATCTTCCTTCTTTCCGACTGTTACCTTGAAGAAACTGAAAACATACAGGTAAGAGTGCTCCCGGAAATAAAAAAAAGCAGAAAAAACCGCCTCCTCTTTGATCTTTATGACGGAGGCGGTTATATCATGTCATTAAAACCGGATGTCTATTTCTCGCTTCAAAATACCCTTGCAGGAAAAGTACGCTGCAGGACCGTTCTTTATGTGCATCAGCCTCTCTGTTTCCAAAACGTAAAGAATTTTTCCTTTTTTAAAGCCGAAGAAAGAGAATATGCCGTTTATCAGCATATCATAGGAAAACTGATATATTCCTCAATAAAGCGTGCTGATAAGACCATAGTTCAGACTGAGTGGATGAAAAAGGAGATAATAAGACGAACAGGGATTTCCTCAGACAGGATCTGTAAGATAACGCCCGATATTATTATTCCCGATACTTTATCGCCTTCAGGATATAAGATTCCCGAGATAACCGAATTTTTCTATCCCTCAGGCGTCATGCTCTATAAAAACCATGCCTGCGTGATCAGGGCTTCCGACCTGCTAATAAGCGAAGGGATAAGAAATTTCAGGATTATCTTTACGGTAACGGAGGATGAACTCAGGCAGCTGTACCGCGGAGATATTAATGATAATATAATATGCGCAGGATCCCTTCCCCGGGAAAAGGTCCTTGAAAGCTACAGGGAAAAAACCCTGATCTTCCCTTCTTACATAGAAAGCTTCGGCTATCCTCCAGCCGAGGCAAGAAGTCTGGGAGGCCTCGTTTTCGCCTCTGACACCCCCGCCTGCAGGGAAGTTCTTTCGGGCTACAGCAGGGCTTTCTTTTTTGACCCCTTTAACCCTGAGGAACTTAAGGAGCTTATGAAAAGGAAGATCCTGGGAGAGCTTAACGAGCCCCTGTCTCCATCCCCGGAAAGCCATTGGTATCCGAACGGTGATTTCAAAAAGCCGGAGAGCTGGCAGCTTGTACTGAATGAATTAGTCCGGTCTACATAGCCTTCTGTGACTGATCAGATGATCAGGTCCCGGAATCTGTTTCTGAATCCAGCTGCTGGCGGGCTACAAGGTCTGCAAAGTATCCTTTCTTTTCTATCAGTTCTTCATATACCCCATCCTCTATGATCTTTCCCTTATCGAGAACTATTATCCTGTCGCAGTGCTTTATCGTCGAAAGCCTGTGCGCAATGACCACCCTCGTGCATTTCAGGGAGTTCAGGGATTCCGACACCTTTTTCTGGGTTATATTATCAAGGGCGCTGGTAGCTTCGTCGAACATAAGGATCCTTGGTCTCGGTGCGATCGCTCTTGCGATCATGAGCCTCTGCCTCTGACCGCCCGAGATCCCTCCCTGTCCCTCGGAAATGACCGTGAACATTCCCATCGGCATATTTCTGATATCCTCTGCCATTCCGGAAAGTTCTGCCGCCTCCCAGGCTTCCTCCAGAGAAAGATGGGGTGCTGAGATAACAATGTTTGAATAAATATCTCCCTGGAACAGCTTTCCGTCCTGCATAACGGCTCCGATCCTGCTTCTTAAAGATTTCAGATCCAGCCTCTTTAAATCCTTGCCGTCATAATAGACAGCTCCCTTCTGAGGTGTTTCAAAACCAAGCATTATACGCATGAGAGTCGATTTGCCGCACCCGGTTTTACCGACGATCGCAACATACTGGCCCGGCTTTATTCTGAGCGAAAGATCATCGAGCACGGCAGGCATATCATCCTTATACCGGAAGGTTATATTATTAAGCTCTATGCCTCCCGACAGTTTTTCAACTATCTCCTTATCTTCCGATATTTCCGGAACAGCCTCCATAATAGGACCTGCCATATCAAGGATCGGACGTATCCTCGCCACAGAAACGGCTATTCCCGCAAGAGACATGAATGCGCCGCTCACCATACCATAAGCATTATTAAATGCAAAATAGTCGGCAGTACTAACCCTGCTTGAAACGGCAATATAATATATAACTATGGTACCGATAAGAGACACTGCCAGGGAAAGTACCGGATTCACCTTTAAAAAAAGGGGAGGATTATATAAATAAGCAGCTTCTTCAGAGTATAGTCTCCCCCATCTTGCAAACGCCCTTTTCTCAGCGCCTGCCAGCTTTATCTTCTGGATACCGGAAATTATCGCATAGCTCATCCCGCTTTCCTTCGAAGCAAGCGCCATCTGCTCTCTGGAGATCTTCATCTGCATAAAGGCGGAAAGCAGGGAAACCACTACCGTGACAAGCGTAACTATCAAAGCCGGCATCACCAAAGACCTCGCATAACGGAAGATCTGAGTCAGATATATAAGCGAAAAGAGCGATGTCACCCCCGCAGACAGCCCCATGTTCAACAGCTCATCCACCAGGGTACTCATATATTTTGAACGGTTTGAAAGATCCCCCGCGCTGTATTGCTTAAAGAAGGACGGGGGGAGCGAGAGAATACGCATCATCGTAGCGGCTTCAACACTCAGCCCCAGCCTGGTACTGATCTTTGAAAGGAACAGATTCTTTACGGTCGTAAAAAGAAGGACGCTCACCGACACAGAGATCATAAAAACAGCGATCGATAAAAGCACCGTATAGCTTCCCGATTCAATGACGGAGGAAAACAGATAGTGATTTATCCTGGGCATGAGCATTCCCGTCAGGGTCACAACAAGAGCAAAGATCAGATACCAGGCCAGATCTATCGTCTCTATGTTTTCCCATATAAAATAAAGTATACTGCTGACATTGAGCTTTTTCATGGGGAAAGGCTTATAAAAGGCATAAGCCTTGTCTGAAAGGCTCTTTTCCGCTCTCGCGTCGACCTTCCTGTTTATTCCCGTTTCCGGTTCCAGATATGTGTAACCTGAAAGTCTGGAAGGAATGAGAGCAACCGCGCTTCCGGTCTCCTTAAAGGTTGTCAGCATGGCGCCGCTCGCATCCTTCCTCCATCCCTCGGAAAGCTCAACTTCTCTTACCATGATCCCGCTCGGGCGCAGAAGATATTCCAGTACCTCATCGATACTTTTTAAGTGCTCTGGTATCTCCCTGGACTTAACATGATAATATTTCAGTATTTCGTCTATCGCATCCTTTGTCTTTATCCTCTCATCATTAAGAGCGGCAGACAGCTTTTTTCCCATGACAGAACCCGCGATCCGTAAAAAGGAATCCTCAAATACTTCATTATCCGATTTTCTCCTCGCTTCGATCTGCTCGTCAAACCAACCCATAAGGCCTCCAAATTATAATGATCCGTATATTATTCCGCAGTAACCAGTTCCAGATATAAGCCGTTTTTCTTTATCAGCTCATCATGTGTTCCTCTTTCAACTACCTTTCCACGATCCAATACGATTATTTCATCGCAGTCCCTGATAGTAGACAGACGATGGGCGATAACCACACAGGTAACCCCTCTTTCTTTTATCGATTTTACGACTTCATATTCAGTCTTTGCATCCAGGGCGCTTGTTGCCTCATCCATGATCACTATCGTGGGATCCTGCGCAAGCACCCTTGCTATTTCCATTCTCTGCCTCTGGCCTCCGGAGAAATCTTTTCCCCCCTCGATCAGCCTGTACTGATAGCCTCCGTCTCTCTGCATGATATCTTCATGTAGATGGGCATCCCGCGCCGCCAGTATCATTTCAAAATCCTCTATCGATTCATCCCACATTTTGATATTGTTGGCGATAGTATCCTCAAAAAGGATGATATCCTGATCGACTACCGCCACAGAGCCGGTAAAAACGTTTCTGTCTATTTCATCAAGAGGCTTACCGTCAAAGAGCACCTTTCCGCTCCAGGGATGATAAAGCCCTGAAATAAGCTTGCTCAATGTCGATTTACCACAGCCGGAGGCTCCGACAAAGGCAACGCTCTCCCCCTGTTTAAGATCCAGGTTGAAATTCTCTATCAGGGGCTCCGCGAGTGCTGAATATCCAAAGGTAACGTTCTCCATCCTGAGGTTTCCGGAAAGCTTACCGCTTGCGGCATCGGTTTTGTCCTTAGCCGGGGTCTTTTCTGAAGGATCATCCTGCAATCCTTCAGAGACGCTGTCATCCAATACATCGACGGGATAAGACATGACATCCTCTATCCTCTCCATCTGTGTCCTCATTTCCTGTATACTCTGTCCTGCCGAGATCAGGGACTGGGCCGGAGAAAGGAACTGGCTCAGGAACCCCTGAAACGCAAGCACCATACCGGAAGTAAACTGACCTTTTATAACAAGCATCACCCCGAGGATAAGTACAATATCATTGATGACCATGGCAGTGACTGAAGGGACGATACCCAGATAGGCATTAAGCTTTAAAAATCTTACGTTCTGGGTATTGACGCTCGCCTGATAGCCCGCCCATTTTCTGAAATATCCGTTTTCCGCGCCGCTTGATTTTATGGTCTCTATCATTTCAATACCGGAAACTGTCGCGCCATAAAGCTTTCCCTGGTCCCTCATCATAACCCTGGTAATATTTACCCTCTTTGCGGAAACGATCCTTGAAACCACAATATTAACGACTATGGACAGAAGCCCGACGGCTGTCAGAAGCACAGAATACCTGAACATAACGATAAGATAGAAGAACAACATTATGGTGTCCATAAAAAGCGGAGCAAAAGTATTGACCAGCGTGCCTGCGATCGAAGCATTCGTCCCTCTTCTCTGCTCTATATCCCCCGCCATACGCTGTGAAAAGAACTTCATGGGGAGCCTCAATACATGCCAGAAATACGAGGCGTTGCCCACTGCGGCCAGCTTCCCGTTGATCCTCAGGGAATAAATCGCCTGTATCCATGCAGAGACGATCTGGATAATGGAAAATACCGAAAGCAGTATCGTGAACGGGATAAGATAGTTTAAATCCCTTCCGGTAAGGAGCTGATCCATAAAGACCCTGGAAAAGCCTGTGCTGATGATCGCGGCTATAGAAGTTATCATCGTGGTAAGTACAACAAATAAAACAGCGCTTGCAGTTCCCTCCATCCTCTTCTTCGCGAAATCCAGAACACTTTTCTTTTTTCCAGAAGGAACAAAATCCTCCCCGGGCTCAAACATCAGGCAAATGCCGGTAAAACCATGGTCAAAAGCCTCCTCGCTCATGGAATAGCTTCCCCTTGCAGGATCATTTACATAGACCTTTCCCTTTTTAAACCCGTCCACAACTATGAAATGATTAAATTCCCAGTGTACTATGCATGGGAATTCACCCTCCTCCTTAAGATCGGAAGGCTCCAGCCTGAAGCCCTGCGCCTCAAAACCATAGCTTCTTGCGGCTTTTAAAATATTACCGGCTTTTGAACCGTCCCTGGAAACTCCGCAGTCCTCTCTGACCTGCTCAAGAGGCACCCATTTGTTGTAATACGCCATGACCATAGCCAGACAGGCAGCCCCGCATTCCAGCGCCTCCATCTGCATAACTACCGGAACTTTGGGTGCATATTGCCTCATCGGTTTTTTTATCTGAATTGCTTTTCCTTCTGCCATATTATTATCCCTGAGTTTACGATTTTTGTCATGAAATGATCAGCCGAAAGGTAATGTATTTTCCTTTCGAAAATAATGAATATGCTGAAAAAACTTCCTTACCGTCAGTTTGTTACAAATTCGAAAGGTGCCACGCTTTTAAGTTCTCCCGCTTCGTTATGAACTTCTATAGTCCCGAATATTCCCCAGATGATCATTCCAAAAAGCAGGATAAGCATGGCAAGGAGTACAACCCATATAGAAGGGGTAGTCACTCTGATATAGTCATTCAGCTGCTCAGGCGAGGAAACCCTGTCCAGGCTCTTCTCTCTGAAAATCTTATTATCCATATAATTTACCTCCGTTTTATATTATAAAAAACTCTGATATCTTTGATTTACAGGCATTGCCGTTATATCCGGAATCTAATGCATTTACATTTATGATCACTTCCGTATAGCGGAAAAAATACCCTTACAGGTTTTGTATTAAAGCATATACTGTAACTTCAAAGGTGTCAATTCCGTAGTTTTTCATACGGCATTTCCCGCTGTATTAAACCCGGCTATGCGTACAGTCATCGTGTCTGCCGGCCCATACGGTCATATACCTCGTCGATAAAATGCTCTAAAACAGCAAATACCGCAAGAGGCACGATCTGTAAAAGGACCCGGTTACCCGAATCCCCTATGCCCTCCTGCAGGGCATCTCCTCTTGCAAAGCCCGCTATGACCGTAACAAGTACATAAGAGAAGACTAAAAAATCCATAAATGAAAACTTATACTTTCTTTTTTCAGTAATGCATATAAATATCAGCAACGCCGTCGCGCTTACATAAAAGACCGGAAGTACCCCCCATCCCGACTGACGCGTAAGATTATTGTAGCATGCCCTGATATCAGCAAGATATAAGGTTTTATCCAAAAAGAAAAGGCAAAGGTTTATTAACAGCAGTCCGGCTGTGATAATGGCCTTCAGGCGTTTTTTTATGGCAGGAAGAAAACCATATCCCGAAAGTATCATAAACAAATATAAAACAGCCATCGAAACAAGCTGCAGAACAGCCTTTTTTTCCGTCAGGAAAGTATAAGGAGCATCTATTATCATAGTTCTGAATATCCTGTAATAGTAAGTTGCGTAAATCAGAATACACGGAAGCATCACAAGGTTTGCTAAAAGGCTTCCCTTATAATCAAGGATCAGGCAGGACAGAAGAAGAAGTATCAAAAATACCACACCCTCCATCCTGAGGGATGAGAGCATTATAAAAAGAGCAGAAAAAACAAGAACGTTTTCTGCTTCCGTTCCCTTTTCCGCCAGAGCTTCCTGTTCTTTTGGAGCTTTGATCGTACCGGTCAGGACATTCAGCTCTTTCTTATAATAAACCGCACAGTAGACGCAGATAAACAGATATTCCATAAAATACATATTGGATATCGCCCATTTTGAATTGATGTAAAATGGCATCGACGTGATCAGAATAAGAAGCGCTATAAGAACCGTAGCTATAAGTTCTTTATTTATTCCGGAAAGCCCCGTTTTGTCTTTTGTATTTTTGCAGTAAACGTTCTTTACCGCATATCCAAACACCATAAGAAAATTCAGGTTCAGGGCAGTCTGTATCCCAAAGGTCTCGTTAAAGCCAAAAACATACGGGAGGGTTCCGAGGACCGCGCCTCCGAGCCCCACATCCGTAAGGAACACGTTATACTCCCTTTTCAGATATCCGTATCTTATGATGGCTCTCGGATATAAAGAATACCGATACATTGAATCCTGAGAGATCATTACCGGAAAAATGCCGATACATGCTATGCCCGCAATGATCATAACGGAGAGGATCACTATTCCCATAGTTTTCAGACCAGGAAACATAAAGCCGCAGAAGTTTTTTTTACTTAAGCGGAATCCCTTTTTCTGCGTGGGATAAGCTTCCGGGTGGGTATATGTTTTCGTTCTCCCGTTTTCCGATATATTATCTGCAGGATCCGCGTTTTTTAAAGTTGAAGAAATAAGATAATAAACTGCCAGCAATATTACGCATGAAACGATGAGATTCTGCAGCTTAAATTCTACATTAAAAATAAGAAGAATTATTCCAGATATGACATAAACAGAAAGTCCCAAAGGATAAGAAAGAAGCAGGTCCATAAAGCAGTCTGCCCTTCTTTTTACAAGCATAAGAAAAATAAGCCCGAGGAAAAAGAGCATGATAACCGTAAGCACCTGATCTGTATAAAATGCCGTCTTATATCCGCTTAAGAAGCCGTCAAGCCATTTCTCCATTATCTGACATTCTCCTCATAATATGCCTTTGTCATAATATAAAGATTTTCCTCTTCAACCGCCCCTTCAGGAGAATCCCACAACAACACCAGATCGTCCGCGGATGCGATATCCTGCCCGTTGATATCGGGCTTTATGTTTAAATAAACATCTATCTCTGACAGATGATCGGAATAATACCAGAAATAATTAAAAGAATTTCCCAGCTCTTCCCGAAAGTCGGTGCAGATAAAGGAATACCTCAGCATGTCATTGGCAGGCCCCAGCTTATAAAAGTCCTCTTCTATCCGGGCTCCCGTAAGCATTGTGCCGTTCATCCCCTCGTCACTTATCTGATATGCTTCGATCAGATTTAAATAATTGACAATATTAGTCTGATGATAGAAACCGTACATCCAGTTCTTTCCCATTGCTTCAGCATCCTCAAAATCCATGGGATCGTTTTTCGTATACACCGTCTTTTTGCTTAACAAAAGCGGAAGCAGGCTGTCGGGAAACTCTCCGGTATCGATGAATTCCTTTTGATAAAAGGTCTGACTGAACGGTCTGTGGAAACTTACATCCGGCATGAGCTTAAGGACCGCATAATCATAATAAGCGCAAAATAGAACAATAACTGACAAAAAACCGGCGATTATCTGCTTTTTATATTCTCTCTTTGTAAAAAGAAGGATACCGGCGATCACTGTAACGGTACCGACAAATAATACCTTCATTTACCGATGCCCTCCTTTAAAACGCTCTCTTTAAAGACTTTTATAAGCCCTGTAAGTGTCCGCCTGTTGATAAACACATGGATAAAAAGCAGTATCGTGCCGAAAACCGCCGAAATAAGGATATCGGAGTGTGAAAACGTCGCATGAAAGGCATAGCCAATATACAGGAGCAGCGAAATAATAAAGCACCTGTAATCATAGCCTACCTTATAGCATTTTTCGGAAAAATAAGTGCCTATCGCAAAATAAACAATATAAGTAACGGCTGTTGCAAGAGCCGCTCCCACTCCCCGTAACCTCGGGACTAACAGGGTATTCCCCGTAAGGTTGCAGATTATGGCTGTAAGGGAAGCATAGTTAAAATATACTACCCTCTCCTTAAACTTAATCCCCTGTCCGGTCATCTCAAAAAGCATGCTGAGTATGGGCATGAGTGTCAGAAAGGGGATTATCCTTATGGCATCCCTGTAGCCCTCGCCGAGGATAAGGACTATTACTCCCCTCAGGATGGTAATTCCAAAGGCGGCACAAAGGCACAGGAACTGCACCTTATCAAATATGTCCTTAAAAAAGGCCTTACCTGCCTCCTCCTCTTCGTTCTCATATTTCTCCATGGCGATCGGAGCCCAGAAAGCCACGAATGTTATCTTCAGAGTCATTATAACAGTCATGATCTGCATGGCTGCAGAGTAGATCCCTGTTTCCGAAAAATCATTGAAGATTTTTATCGACCACTTATCCATTGAAGACAGGAGCCATTCCATAAGGAGCATCGGTAAAAACGGGATCCCGTATCTTAACAGCTCCCTGTCGGTAATCAAATGAGCTCTTCTTCCCGCGGTTCTTCCGAGCCTTTTAAATCTTATTCCGAGATATACGGTCACTATCACGAGCGGAAGGGTCATGGAATAGAGCACGACCCTGAAATCATCCCCCAAAAGATATACAAAAGCAAAAATAAACACAATATATAAGACTTTGGAAAGGATGTTTAAGTTTGAATAGAGCTTTCCGTTCTGCTCCATCCTGATATTCAGAAAAAGAAATCTTTCAAATACCGATGTAACCGTATATGCTATGACCAAAAATGTTATATCCGTCCCTGTTTTTCCGAAAAGAAAATCATTAAAATATGATGAAAAAAGCGCATAGACAGCCGAAAGGACAATGATGAGCATGAAAGGGTATCTGACGCATCTGAAAAAAAGCGTCCTCTGATCCGTGCCCTCTTTGTAAAAGTATCTGATATAAGCCTGATCAAGGCCTAAGACCGCAAAAATATAGATTATGGATACAGCAGAAGAAAACATGGCTGTCCTGCCATATTCATCAGTTGACATTATCCTTGTTATCAGCGGCAGGGAGATAAACCCTAAAAGGAGTACCACAAAATTACCATAGAAATATTCTATGAAGCTTCCGATTAGCCCTCCCGTCTTTTTTCTTTCTTCCATTATAAAATCAAACCTTATATTCTCCTGTTTTAGTCAATATCTTTTCTTTAACATTTATACAGGATGACGCCCCGCGATCTCTTCATATAATCTGCAATGCCTTGCTATATGCTCCTTAAGAGTATAGTTTTCCAGGTACCTGTTATAGAAAAACTCCCGATCCCTTAAAAGCTCTTCCTTATCCTGAAAGAGCCGTCTGACCCTCTGCACAAAGCGATCCACGGTTTCCTTCGTGTAAAGATTTTCTTCTTTTCCCACTACCTCCTTAAGGCCTCCGACGCTTGTAGACACGACAGAGCATTTCCTGCTCATCGCCTCCACCGCTGCCTTTCCGAAGCTCTCGAACATCGACGACATCACAAAAACGTCAACAAGATAGTAATAGTCCGAGATCTCCTTCTGAGTGAGATCCTGCATATAAATGAGGTTTTCCTCCCCTATGCTTTCCGTGATCCCGCTCTTTATCCTTTCAACGATGTAAATATCCTTATCTTCATAAACAGAGATGACCAGTGCGATCTTAAAGCGTATCCCCGTTTCCGAAAGGGCTTTTACAAGGACGGGAACAAAATCCCAGTCCTTCTCCTCCGATATCCTTCCTGCAAAGCCGATAACAAAATCCGACTCCGTAAGCCCGAAGGCGGTCCTCATTTCTTCTCTTTTGGAAGGATCATATTCCGAGAAGATCTTATTAATGGTATTAGGGATCACCGTGATCGGAATGCCAAGCTCCTCCTTAAGCCATAGAGCCCTGTTAAACTCTGTGGTGCAAATCATTCCAACGGATCTCTTAAGGATTTTTCGCATCAGGAATTTGGTATGGCTCCGATAGCCATAGCACAGGCCTCTGTCGGTGTATACAAAGGGAAGCTTTCTTAGCGAAGGAAACCGGCATATCAGTCCGTAGGTAAGGAGCGACTCCGACATGGAAACATGGATAAGCTTCGGATCAGCCTTTTTTATAAGCCTGAGAAAACTTCCCATCCGCCCGGCAAAATTATATATCCTTTTAAGTATGGCATCCTCCCTGTTTTCAAGAGCACTGTATTCCAAAACCTTAAAGGGATAATCCTGCGGTCTTTTATTGAGAAGCTTCGGACATATGACTACGGGTTCCCATTCTGTCTCAAATTCTTTGAGGCCCGTACACAGAGTCTCTGTGGACATCTGTCCTCCCCCCGGCAGATCAAGGGGATATTCCATAAGATAAACGATCCTTTTCATATAAACTCTAAATGTCCCTGTACCAGTGATTTTTTAATATCTCAGCCCTGCTGCAGGGTCCGTTTTCTATGCTCGTGTCCCTTCCGCTTTCAAGATCCTTATATAACGTAAGCACATTTTCGGCGGCGGTCCTTTCATTCCAGCTTTCGTCCATAAGCCGGTATGCATTTGTTCCGTATTCCGTGATAAGCGCAGGATCTTTTAAAAGCTTCTCAAGCTGCCCTGTGAGGCTTTTCAGTTTTCCGCTTTCAAATAAAAGCCCTGTCTCTTCATGCCTTACAAGCCAGGGCGCAGCCCCCGGCGCATGGCTCACTATACAGGCACAGCCCGCATTAAGGGCTTCATAAATAACAGAACCCCAGCCCTCTAAAAAATTGGAGCTCATAACGTATATCTTCGCATCGGCCATTCTTTCCCGTGCTTCATCGGGAGAAAGAAAATCTTCAAAGCTCACTGTATCATTAAGCCCGAAGCAATCGCATAATGCCTCGACTTTTTCTCTTAAAGGCCCCTCTCCCACGAAACGGAGCCTGAAAGCATAGCCCTTCTTTTTAAGCTCAAAAGCCGCCCTTATCACAAGATCCGGACGTTTAAGCCTGAGCATCCTCCCCTCCCAGAGGATCGTCGGCATATTCCTGTCTCCGTATTCGGATAACGCGGCTTTTTCTTTTCTCTCAAACAGCTCCTTCAGGTCATAACTTATATGCCTGGGAAAATAGCCGAATTTGTAGATCTTCCCGGGATAGCTGTCAAACATTTTCTTATAGTCCCAGGCTGTATATGCACTGGCGGCCAGGATATATATCCTTTTCTTCCTGTTCCTCACATGGAGATGAAGATATTTCTTTGTAAGCCTCGGAATAAAAAACTTAATAAAGCCTTCCTTCAGCGGCCTTTCCGAGTATCTGAATATTATCCTGTCCTGTCTGAGCCTTTCTTCAATGAAAGCTTCCGGAGCAGTCCCCATCACCACAAGATCACTGTTTAAAGCAAGCTCATAGGCTTTATCGGAAGCCTCCCTGCTCTCATAGGTCCTAAGGAGATATGGGATGTCACCGTTCTCTCCCCATCCCATTTCCGAGCGGAAACCCTCTATGGGCTCTGTCTCCACAAATCTGAAGCCGTCTCCCAAAAGCTCATACCAGGTATCGCACAGCGCTTTCTGGTGATGATTGAAATAATTTGAAAAAAAAGTAAGTGTTCTAAGAATCATTTCCTTTTTAATCCCGTCCCGGAACCCACGCTTTATACTATCCGATAATAAGCTTTGCAAGCTCTACCCCGAAGCATTCAAAAAAATAAAACGAGGAATAACCGTTCTCTTTATAGATCCTGTATTTTACAAGACAACTGTTAAGCGCTCTCTTAAGGCTTCTTTCATGGCTTGCTCCGTTCATCCTGAAATTCGCGAGCACCTTATTCACTGTCTCGGTATGCACCCCTGCCTTTTTAAGCCTCAAAACAAGGTCATAATCATCATGCAGTGTCTCATTTCTGTAACGGAAGCGTCTGTAGATGTCCGTTCTTATGAAGGTTGTCGGATGGTTCCAGTCGCGGGAGGTTGCGTATTTCCGGTTTCTAGCCTTTTTTACAAAGCTTCTTCCATCATGCATTATCATGCGGACATCCGCATAAAACAATCCGAATCCCGTTCTTTCAAAGCAGTCTGCCACAGTTTCAAGCGCATCCCTTTCATACCAGTCATCTGAGTTTATTATCCCTGTTACGTCTCCCGATGAAAGCGCGATCCCTTTGTTCATCGCATCATATATCCCGTTATCCTTTTCCGATACGATAACATATCTGATACCTTTTTGGGAAAACCTGGGTTCATAGGAGGAAGCGATCTCAAGCGTATCATCTGTGGATTTCCCGTCTATGATGATATATTCATACGGGGGAAGAGTCTGCGACAGCACAGATTCTATGGTGTCTGAGATGGTACCGGCGGAATTATAGCATACCGTCACAATGCTTATCCTGGTTTTCACATCAGTCATTGTCCCTGAAAGCCTCCGTTGAATCCTCAGCCTTGAAGAGCACGAACACAGTCTTGAAAAGGATCTGTATATCCTTTAAGAGGCTGTAGTTTTCAATATACATAAGATCCAGCATAAGCTTGTCTCTGGAGCTCGTGTTATATTTTCCGTATATCTGGGCATAACCCGTAAGCCCGGCTTTCATGCGAAGCCTGTATACAAATTCGGGAAGCTCTTTCGTATAATCCTCAACATTTTTTAACATCTCCGGACGGGGTCCGACTAAAGACATATCTCCCTTCAGGATATTTATAAGCTGAGGAAGCTCATCGATCCTGTATTTACGAAGAAATCTTCCCGGTTTTGTTATCCTGTCATCATCCTTTCTTGCGGAATGGTTCTCGTTATTCTCTCTCATCGTTCTGAACTTATATATGGTAAACACCCTGCCGTGAACAGTCGCCCTTTCCTGCTTAAAGAAGACCTTACCCCCGTCATGGCGCTTTATCATTACGGCTGACAGAATAAGGACCGGGCTCAGGACGATAAGCGCGATCATGGAGAGGATAATATCGGAAAGCCTTTTGATTATCCTTTCCTCAAAACTGATAAGATGGAATTCCGAAGCAAAAAATGAGATATCATCGACAACTACAGCCTTCGAATGCTGTTCGACTATATCAGCGACCGAAGGGTTGAAATATACATTCTTTAAATTTTTATAAGAATACTCGACTATGGATTCACGCATATCTGCCGAAACATCATACATAACTATGGTATCCGCAGGGAGAAGTTTTTCATAAAGCTTATCGTCATCCACAGAGACCGTTCCTGTCACCTCATACCGTTTTCCAAAGCCCTCCAATGCATCCTTTACCCTCTTTACATTCTCTTCATCACCTGTTACTATAACGCATTTTTCCGTACCGTTTACGAGAAAATAAAAGCCGGTCCCAAGCTTCACGAAAACAATAATGATAACGATCTGGATAAACATGGAGAGAAGAAGGATGCCGACGTTTTCTATGGTAAACCTTTCATTATTTGCCGCATTCGTTTTCATGATCGTAAGCTCGAAGTAGGTTACAAGATCGGTCAGAACAGCGGCAAGGGACAGGGAAAAAATATTCTCCTTTTCCTTTTTTTTCCCTGTCTCAAATCCTCCATAGATACAGGAGAGAAGAAAAAGAAAAATAACATAGGTGGAAAGAGTGACCGCGGCTGTCCTTGACAGCTCGATTATTTCGGGATTATCTATGGAGAACAGCAAAAAGAAGACCGCCATATTAAGAGCGTACATAAGAAACCCGAAAAGCAGGCTTATGCTCTTTTCAAACCTTTCAAAAAGCTTAACCATTCAGACTCCTTCATATACCTCTTCGATATACTCCATATATCGTACTTCCTTATCATACTTTGCGGCCTGCATCAAACAGTCATCCAAAGTATATGACTCGTTGCCGGCATGCTCTATCTTATCAAGCGCCGCTACTATTCCCTGCACACTGTTCTTTTCTACGATAATTCCCGTTCTTTCAGTGATGCTCTCCGGGCTTCCCCCGGTTTTATATGTTATTACGGGAGTTCCGCAGGCCAGTGCTTCAATATTTGTTGTCGGAAAAGTATCCTCAAGCGTAAGGTTGACATATACGTCCGCCATTGAATATAGAGCAGCAAGTTCCTTAAGCGATTCAGTCTTTTTGATACCGACTATTGCAGGCGGAAGGGATGATATCTGATCTTCGCTTAATCCTGCCAAAACTATGGCATATTTATCGCTTATCACTTTGCTTAGGTTTATAAACTGGGTAAGCCCCTTCCTCTCCCTCCATGGATTGGCGACTCCCAATATCACTCTTTTGCCCCTGAGCATATATTTATTCTTAAGCCTGAAGATTATATTATCCTTGCTGCGTTCCTCCTTTACCGGCTTAAAACTTGAAAGATCTATGCCCGTAGGAACAACCACCGTATGATATTCCTTTAAAAAGGATTGAAGCACCCTCTGTTTAAGCCACTCAGAAGGAGTAACAATGGTCATATTCGGGAGTCCTGTAAAAAGCTCCATCTTTTCATGATAATTCTTTTCGGAGTTATCCTTCATGGATTTGGGATACTCGGAAAGCTGCTCACAATTCTGGCAGCCGTTCATCCATTTTGTGCACCCCACATACTCAAAATGAGAGCAATGCCCCGTAAAGCTCCAGCAGTCATGCAGGGTCCAGATCACTCTCCGTCCTGATTTTTT
>JAIKXO010000093.1 GCA_024684065.1 Lachnospiraceae bacterium | reverse complement strand
TGATGCACGATTCAAGAAAAATAAGGAAAACTAAGGAAAAACTGATTAAATCAGTTTTTCCTTAGATGCTCCGCAGGATGCGCACGGATTTTCAGCGGAAATTGGCACTTCGTGCCGAAAATCCGGCGCGGGAAACGCTTTGATCAGCGTTTCCCTAAAAGAAGCAGCTGAGACACCGGCGGTACAGCCGGGGGCTGCACTCTCCCGAACTGGCGGCCGGTAGTATTGTACCACCATCCCGCCGGTTTGTTAATCCTTAAGCGTAGCCGCTCATGCAACTGTAAACACATCTTCCATGGGGCTTAATACTTGCAAGTACTGTAAGCCCTGAATACGTAAACAGGCTAAGCGGCAACAGCCGAATAGCCTGTTCAACATTATATATTACTCTATAATAATCTTTGCTAATGATCAAGCGTAAAATATTCATGGAAGGACCCACGTGTACCAACCTTTCCAAGCAGCATCTCATGGCAAATGCAGAACCCCGCACTAATCCTTATACAGCAGGACCATTGCGTAGCCTTCGAAGTTCACGTTCACTGTGCATCTCAAGGGGTCGGTGTCAGTATCCGGCAGAAAGGCGACGTTCCCGTACCTGTCAAGGGAGAGCATCGCATATTCAAGATATAGTACTTGCATAATAATAATAATATAATCCTATTTGCATACAGATAATTGATCTGCATAATCGGCATGTCAGTTTATGCAGATAGAATATCTGGTGTTATTATAATATTAAAGGAAGGAGCAATTACATTCATGAAAAAAATCAAAGCATGGTTCAATGATAATAATGTATTATCACACCTGAAAACGGGAGCTATTTCATATCTTTTGATGGCAGTGGTTCTATTCTCTTTTGTCCTGTTCAATTTCGAGGATGCAAGCGCAAATCCGAGCCAATATGGAGCAAACTATGGACCCGAACCGGCTCCGCAGGAAGAGAAAAGCGAGGAGCAGAGAGAGGAAGAAAGACGGAAAGAACGTGACGAAGAGATTAAAGAAGAAGGCCGGCGTTTAGACGCAGAGCATGAGGCCGGCAAAGCTAACGGAACGGCCGGCGATGATTATTCTTCAGTAACAATCGGAGGTGTTGAAGTTAAATCAACCGTAAGAGGCTGTTATAATGCACCTTCGGTAGCAGGCGTTGCTGTGACAAGCCCGCAGGCATCTGTTGACTCAGCGGTATCCCTCGGAGCCGGAGAAAGAAGTTATGTGTATGTCATGGATTCCCATTGCGGAGAGATAGCTAAAAACATTCTTCAGCAGGCTGCGGCAAGTCATGGATATCCCGCGGGACCCATCCTGGATATCAACGTAGGCAAGGTTAAAGCCACAGGCGAAATAGATTATTCAACTCCCTTCCCTGTAAATCATCCTGGCGTAGCAATAGATATAGGTATTCCCTCAGGATTCCTTTTGCCGGGAAATGAGCCTGCTTTTATCTGTGTAATACCGGGCGGCGCAACAGAAATAGTACCAAATTTCGGAACTGACAGCGGGGTATGTCAGATTATTACAGATCATCCTCAGGGAGTATTCATGCTCACCCAAGTTCCTGCCGGAAGCCTCGATCAGCTGAAAGCAGATTTAACAGCGTCAAGGCTTGCCAAGATACAGTTAGGCACATAATACTTTCATGCTTTGATCTTATACAGGCAATCTCATTGTGAGATTGCCTGTTTTTGATCTAGACTGCTTTTATACTAAGATATATTATATTCCATGTGTTTTTAACGGACAGAAGCATAAGGCAATTGTTCGGTTTGCCGTCGCTCAATAATCATGAAGGATACGAACTACATCATGAAAAAACCATATATATGTATCACTATCGCAGCAGCGCTGATTGTTCTAATCTCTCTGGCGGTTTTCCTCCCGGAGGCAAAAGGGATTTTTTTTCCCTAGGACGAATTTGGCTATTGGACAAATGCCGCAAAGATATACGGCCTGAACTGGGATGAGGCTGCAATGCGCCAGCCCGAGTATGCCCCGGGCTACAGCATGATTATTCTGGCATGTATGTATGCCGCAGATGATCCGATTTCAATGTACCGTTTATCAATATTGATCAACGGCATTTTAATAATCTTATATGTCCTTCTATTTCAAAACTTTCTGTATAAGCTGTATCCCGAAAAAAAAAAACGGGGATCTGCTGATATGCTTGTCAGGTCTTCTGTATCCGTGCATATTTGTCTATCTGCATTTTTCCATCGCAGAGGTTCTTCTTCACGTTCTTTTCATGTGGATGTGCTGTATTGTGGCCGATCTATCTCATGCCGGCCTTAAAGCAAAGCTTTTGCTGAAAGGAACAGTCTGCTCGATCATTCTGCTTCTGACCCATTTCCGCATGTGCTCTGTTGTTTTCGCTTTTTTGACAGTATGTATATATATGTATTTTGCTTCTGATAAATCCGGAAACAGTTCCTTCAAAACTATCGGCAATCCGGTTCGAAGAAAAGCAGAATATATTGCTGTCTCAATATTTATCATGTTTCTTATTATTATCGCAGGATATATCATCTGGAGGTCGGGTTATCTCACTTTTTCGAAGTTTTCAAGCATGCAATTGATACTGCAGTTTATTCTAGGGGTGGCAGGCAAGTTTTTCTATGCAGGCGTGTCGACATTTGGCACGGCATTAATCGGAATCCTGTATGTATATAAAAACAAAAGACAAATTGTATGTTTGTTCTATTTTCTGTCTTTCCTTTGCATGGCGGTTATCGGTTCTTATTTCTTTACAGGCGGGCTGCGCTACGACCAGATGATATACGGCCGTTACAATGAATTATTTATCCCCTTTCTTGCTTATTTAGGACTGTCGGAACTGGCCGAGCACGATCCTGGGTTTAAACGGATATCCCTTATCATTGTCCTAATGGGAATCTGTGCGTCATCAATGACATTATACACCAGGTTTTATAGCATTAATGAATATGTTCCTTATTTCGTGAGCGGAATTGACTGGATGTTTGGCATCTCCCTCCCCACTGCCGGCAATGTATATGAGCTTCCTTTCTTTATATCCTCAGCCGGTCTTATCATTCTATGGCTTTTTCTGCGCAAAACCCCTTCGAAACAGATATGCCTGGTTGCAACCTGTATATGCTATATAGCCATATGCTTTTTCAATACCTGGAAGAATGTATACCGCTTCCAGAAAATCGACGGATCAGATCTATTGCTTGAAAGGGAAATAGAGTCTCTTATGGATGAAGGAAGGAATCTGATCTTTGTGAATTCTCCATATAGCTCTTACATCAATCTGATACAGTTCTGGCTGTGGGATGAGCCTGTGCACATCGTTGATGATTATATCGAATGGAGAGAGACGCGCAACTCTGATGACCTGATCCTGATCTATCAAAACAATGAATTTGCTACGCAAATATCAGAATACTATCCTAACAGCATATCATCCGAGCATTTTATCTTGAATTATACAGATACTCTCTGTC
The DNA here is from genome assembly GCA_024684065.1 of Lachnospiraceae bacterium. The sequence goes on along the minus strand of JAIKXO010000093.1, from coordinate 990 downwards.
CCAAAAAGTAAAACTAAAAAGCCAAACGTCCTTAACTATCTTGAAAAAAGAGATAGTCTCCCGTCCCCATATTACGCTCTGCCGTGCTCAGATCCTCCGGTGCAATCTAAAGCCTGTACCTTGTATGCTCCTTCAAGCTTCCAGTATCATCTTACCCACAGCTCCACCCCCATCCCGCTCCATGATGTTATGGGGGTTCGCTAGTAACTATGCCCTCACGGGCTTTCACCACAGACTGACGATATGTCGTCATGTAAAAAGGAAGCCGCGCCTTCCGGCGCGCCCCCGTGATTCCGCGGCGTCAAAAACAGGCCTTCTCCGTGGCCGCCTTCCGCGCCAGGCTTGATGAAAGCTCCCGCCCGGGGAATACAGCCTGTGCAGTTCTCTTCCCTTCGATGCGCCTTCCCCAGCATCTTCCGCCGACCTCCCTGCCTTCCATGATATTATCCGGTCCGGCATGCCGCCCCTGCCTGTCTTGACGAACCGGTCTCCCCGTTAATATCTTCATACCCTCCGGAGCAAAAACCGTCAGATTTACCCCTTCCATGCCTGCTCCCCTGCCGTCTTAAACAGTGCTCCCCGTATATGATTCCCCCTCCATTTGGCTTGTGCTTGCCGTTGCTTATGGGCATCGTAGGCCGGCCTGAGCCTATGGATGCAAGGATACGGATTTTTTAAGGCATGAAAAAATCCTATCAAGCAGCTGCGCTGTCCTTGCATCCGGCCCCGCCCGCCCTGATACTCAGCCCAAGCTAACGGGCTTTAAGCCCACACCAAATAAAAGGAGCTTCACAGATGAATTATAGTCCAGAATACAAGGAGGCAATCCTTCGCCGGATGCTTCCCCCAAACAACGAATCCATCACCAAGATCGCAAAAGAGGAAGGTCTCTCAGAACAGACACTCCGCAACTGGCGGGATAAAGCCAGAAAGGAAGGGTACGCTGCTCCTGGAAAGGATGCTGCTTCTGACGACTGGAGCACACAGGAT
>JAIKXO010000087.1 GCA_024684065.1 Lachnospiraceae bacterium | reverse complement strand
AAAACCTGCTGTCCAAGAAGAGGGATTACTAATTGTCAATGTCCAAAAAACAGGGTATCTCTAAATCTTGATGTCTATTCTATGGGGTATATTTTAATAGGATACAAATATCGGGTCCAAAAGTCCATTGTCACGGAGTTTCAGGGCCACCCTAACGGAGAAATAAGGCCACCCTGTCGGAGAAATAGAGCCACCGTCACGGACAAATAGGGCCAGTGAACCTATTGACAAATGATACCGGCTTTCGGTACCATAATCTTGCGTTTACTCATATGAAGGGCAGGGCAATGCTGAGGAGCAACCCGAGTAGCATATGAGGTTTTGCGAGGGAGTGGTGCCTTACGGTACCGCTCTTTTTTCGTTTGTGCGAGAAAACTGAATTATGCATAAAGCACCACTCTCTTGGTAAAACAAGATTCGATAAACCTCGGGGGTACGGGGGCAGAGCCCCTGTCCTAAATCCGGCGTTTATCTACCAAAGTTCCTTGAAAATCAATACTGTCCATCGTCAATCCCTTTGGCAAGACGCACCATGGAGTCGACAAATCCTTTGAAAGTCATTGGATCGCCCCCGTCATAGTAGAGACTGACGTACTGCTGATAAGCCAGACTGTCATAGTGCGGCATATCGAGATTGGAAAGGATGTCAACGGTAGTAATCCATTTATGTTCCGGATCATACTTCTGGCTCAGCTCATATCTGGCACGGATTGTTTCCGCTTTTAAGTGCTGCATATCTTTTACCATGGCATCGATCAGTTCCAGGTAAGATGTGATCAACCCACAGTTATCAGCATCCAGGCATTCCTTCCATTCATTGTAGTCATCCGTGAACACGATCACTCACCTGCCTTTCTGTTGGCAGATGCCTTAATACCGTGACGTTCGCGCATGGAAATCTTTCCGTCTACGGAGACTACATAGGCATTGTTGATGATCCGGTCCATGATCGCATCGGCAATCGGGCTGTCCTGTTCAGGATCCGGATTGATGCGTTCATACCAGCCTGCAGTTTCATACTGTGTGGGTGTACTAACAAATCTTTGGTAATTATTTCGGTGGATCGCAAAAATACGATCCACCATGACAGCGTTAACAATCACCATTTGGATAGCAGTAGCGTTGCATAAGAGACTCTACTTCGTCCCATTTATTGGACTCATATTTTGCCTTTAGCGATAGCATGCACTGGCCGCTTGAAAGCTTCCATCTCATTCCCTGAAGCTTCATCCTGTTTTGCATAAGACGGATATTTCCGCTTTCGATTGCTCCGCTTCCGACAAAATAGCCTTTGCTTTTGTATAATGGATAGTTCATGCAATCCTTATGGTTTTCGACATACTTGTAGAAATTCAACACACCAGGAGGAAATTTTTCTTCCTTGTACGGTTCAAGCACCTTTAAGAGACCCGACACATTGCCGCTGTCTATCAGATCGCATAGTTCATCGGCAAACTCCTTTTTCTGGTTCTTCCCGCGCTTGACCGCTTGCGCAAATTTCCCGGCATTCTCTTTGGCGTGGTAAAGGTCAAGTATGTGCGTCGCCTTGGGCAACAGTTCCTTGACAATATCGTGAATCCAGAGGGCACCGTCGCTTATGACTACAAGCTCGCTGCAATGATCGCAATCATTGCGTTTTGCAAGCGCATAGAAGTGATACTTGAAATCATCGGCCGAACCTATATACCCGGTGAAATCTCTGCTTAAGATCCGATGGCCTGTTATCTCTCCTCCACCGGACTGATAATAATGTACATTTGATGAGTTGAATGCGATTGCATGCTTGCTCTCCATCCAACCATCGCCATCCTTCTTGTCTCGTACATGAACCATCGCGCCGTCAACTTCAAGATAGAGTATGTCGTTTTTCCTCCTCCTCCGGAGACGGCCATCGACTTTATTATGGGAAAGCCCCTCGGCGATTTCAGCTTCCTTTAACTGTTCATCGTAAACAATCGCTCCGACAAAATCGGTTACTTTTTCTACCTGGACGGAGCTCATAGTTACATGATATTTCTCCTCGATATTGGTGCTTGCATCGGAGTATGATCTTGCGCGGACTGTTTCCCTTGCAATAGCACACATCATCTGGCACGAAATTTTGAACGGAAGAGAGCCCACGCCGAGAGCAATGTCCAAGGGGAACACGCTTTTCCTGTTTTCGGTCTCCCGTAGGATCCTGGCACTGTTTTTATCCGCCGGAATCAACGAAGCTCTTGAATACTGTATCTCCCCAAAAGTGCCGATTAGCTTTCTTGTGAGATTAGCATTGTTTTTCAGCACCACCCCTTTCGTCAGGTATTCTCTTTTTTTGACGATATTATCTCGCTTTCGTTGATTGAACTGATGGAGCCAGATATCATATTTACAAAAATATTTCTGGTTTCTGTGTCTAATTTAGACCACATCTTTTCAATCTGGTTAATTGTTGGAACACCACCATTTTGAACAGATGATTGTGCAAAAGCTTTAGAGTATTTTTTAACAGCTTCGATAAGTTCATACTCTGCATTTGCGATAGCATCATTGAATGCATCATTTTTGTTTATGTCCATAATTCTTTCGTTCCTGAGTTAAGGAACGCCTCCTTATGGATAATTATACTATATCGAAATACCTATGTAAATACCAAAGATATGTTAGTACACCCATCACCCTCGCTATTTTTATAATTATTCTAATTATAAATATTTATATAATGACTGTCAATATTAACCTGTCATTCATCACCCGGTCAAATTGACATACAAATCACTATAAAATAAAGAAATTTCAGTAATAATTATGTTATAATTTTAAAGTAACTGATGCAATTCCTGCCAACCCTGTAGAGGGCATCCGCTTCTTCAGCCAGATCCATGATCACACCGCGTCCGACATGATATATCATCATGCCTTCATCAGGTCTGAAATACTCAACACGGATATCCGTCGGATCAAGTGCCAGAATCTTCTCTCTTATCGCGTGGTTCAGCTTCCTTTCCGCCAAACTCATAACATCACCCCCGGAATCCGGAATCCTTCCAGATATTCATCAAATATCTTCACATTGATAAGGTTGACTCCTCCGATTTTATAGAATGCTCCTGCCTTAAGAGCCTCTTCCTGGATCTTTGGCCTTGACATGCAGTAGACTCTGACTGCATCTTTCTCCCTCATAAACTTCTGTCTGGGATCATGTTTCTCTTCTTTCACAAGTTCTCCAACCTGCGATAAAGCCTTGATAGTTGCTTGATTCATCTCTTCATGCTCCTTTCACTGATTTTTCAGACGAAAAAAAGACACTCTCTCCGGAATCGATGTTTTCCGAAAAAAATGTCTTTCAATACTCTCAATATTAAGTTCATGATATTTTGACATCAAAAAATGGAAAAAATTGATGTCAAATTGATGTCAAACCAACATTTGCAGTCCCACGAAGCCAGTGTTTATGCGGCTTTCAGGCTAGCCTATCATCCAGTCGTACATTTCCTGGTACTTCCTTGCCGATACGTTCCAGGAAAAGTCGGTCTTCATCCCCCTGTCGATTATCTTATTCCATTCCCTGGTATAGTTTTTGAAAACATCATAGGCAAAACGGACAGTGCCTGCCATTTCATGCGCATTATAATTGACGAACGAAAATCCGGTCCCGGTGCTTTCAAACTTATTATAGGGCTCGACCGTGTCCTTTAACCCGCCTGTCTCCCTTACGATCGGGACAGTTCCGTACCGAAGGGCCATAAGCTGTGAAAGACCGCAGGGCTCGAATAACGAAGGCATCAGGAATGCGTCGCAGCTGCCGTAAATTTTATGGGAAAGATCTTCGGAATAATATATGTTCGCGGAAACCTTATTACCGTATTTCCAGGCGAAATGCCTGAACATATTCTCATAGCGCTCCTCCCCTGTACCCAGTACCACTATCTGGACATCCATCTGGCACATCTCGTCCATCATGAACGAAATAAGATCAAACCCTTTCTGGTCCGTAAGCCTCGAAACGATTCCGATCATAAATTTCTTATCATCCTGTTCAAGGCCGAGCTGCTGCTGGAGATCCCTTTTATTTTTTATCTTCTCCTTGCGGAAATCCCTTACGCTGTATTTATGTTTAAGGAATTTGTCGGTTGAAGGGTCATATTCCTTATAATCAATACCGTTCACTATACCTCTGAGATCCTTGCTCCTCGCCGAAAGCAGGCCGTCAAGCCCCTCTCCGTAAAACGGCATCTTTATCTCATCCGCATAGGTCTCGCTTACCGTGGTTATCGCATCGGCATAAACGAGCCCTCCCTTTAAGAGGTTCGCGTCTTTTTTATATTCAAGCTTATCCGGCGTAAAGAAATAATCCGGAAGCCCCGAATAGGCCTTTATGGTCTTCACGTCCCAGGTACCCTGGAATTTCAGGTTATGTATGGTCATTACGGACTTGATATCCCGGAAGAACTCCCCTTCATGGAACCGTTCCTTAAGGTATACAGGGATAAGGCCTGTCTGCCAGTCATGACAATGGACGATGTCCGGCTTGAAGCCCACGACCGGAAGGATCGAAAGCGCAGCCTTTGAGAAGAAGATGTACTTTTCGATATCCCAGAGCAGATCCCCGTACAGGGAATCTCCTGAAAAATAATGCTCATTATCCACAAAATAAAAGGTTACACCCTCATGGACCAGCTTAAATACCCCGACATACTGCGACTGGTTATCAAAATCCATATAGAAATTTGTGATGTACTCCATCCTGTCACGGTATTCGGGCTTCATGCTGGAATACTTCGGCAGGACGACACGACAATCAAAATATCGTTTATCAAAGCACTTTGGAAGAGACCCAACAACATCCGCAAGCCCTCCGGTCTTAACAAACGGTACACATTCTGACGCTGCAAAAAGAATATTCTTCACCTGGCTTCCTCCGTATTGATCATCTGTTTTATTTAACGGCCTGACAGGCATGATAAGTGGCTGCATCTGCTAATCTGCCGTTGTTTTATTATATCAGTTAAGGCTTATTTCTTCAATAAAATAATCACTTTGATAATAATCCGAAACCACCTTTGTGACATTCTTTGCGATATGCGAGGCGGAAATTATCGAAGGCGATGAAAAATCATAGCTGAGGCTTCCGTCCGCCATTTTGATTATGTCCGAAAACCTTACCGCTGCCCTTACCGAAGTCGTAACTCCGTCTGCCTGAGTCATGTCACAGGAATATATAATATCAAGATCATTGTAATGATTGCCGCTCTTTCCGGCAGCGCTGTCCTTTACAGACTTGAAGTAGAGCCTGTTTACGGACGGGGAAAGCCATGAAAACGTCGCCTGTTTATTTATATAGATCGGAACGAGCCCCGCTTCGATGAAAACCCTCACTCCCCAGGCATTCGCGTCATTGAAAGCTTTCTTTCCTGCTTCTGCGGCTTCGAGCAGGACTTCCCGGTTAAGATCGGATGCGCTTTTAACGTATTCCCCCTCTCCCTGTGCCGTATATTCCTTAACGCACTCCGTGCTCGGCCTTTCTACCGCGACCTGACTGTTGAGACATTCGGCTTCGCTGAAGAATGCCCTGATCTTAACAATCTCACCTGCCGTATAAAACTCCCTGTATTCAACCGGGCTGTATACGATATTCTGAAGGAACGGATCTTCGCTGTTGTTGATCAGGTTTAGCGTGATGTTGGGAGACATACCTTTAAAATCAGGTTCTATATCCCTGAACAGATCCTCAACACTGTATAGCTTCGCATCTTTTAAGCCTGCCACGTTCACGGTCTCTTCGCGGCCCTCTATCCTGATATTTAACCTGTTCGCCAGGGCCAGGTCGCAATTATAGAGAATATTTATGGTATCACCGTTTTTAAGTGAATTCTCAGGCGGAAGGTTTACATAAAGTGTGGAGATAAGGCTTTTAAAATCATCCTCGCTTATGTCCTTGCTTTTAAAAAAGCTTTTATTATAGTTAGCTATGGCTTCAGAGATCTTTTCATTAAACATGCCTTCATTAAGATCCGCTTCAATCGTGCCCTTTCCGTTGTATCCGCTATATGTCTTAAAGTAAAAATCCTTAAGGCTTACGGTTGCGTATTCCCTGTGTGAAAGAACTATCGCCGCAACAATACCAGAAACAACAAAAACGAGGATCAGCGCAGCTAGTATCCCCGTGATTGTCTCACTTTTTTTCTTTTTTCGCTGTTTCCTTACCGGCGCCATTTTTCCTTAAGTCCTTCGGCTAATTTCTTCATCTCCTCGGCAGAATTAAGTACATTATCGGTTATCTCCGCTCCCGAAAGCATCCGGGCAAGCTCATCGATCACAGCTTTTCCCTCAAGCTTCCTCACCTCTGTCTCTGTCCTCTCGCCCTTAACACTCTTTGAGATCTCGTAATGGGCATCTGCCATTGCCGCTATCTGCGGCAGATGTGTTATGCATATTACCTGATCCGTAAGAGAGAGGTACGCTAACTTCTCGGAAACCTTCTGGGCCGTTCTTCCGCTTATTCCGGTATCTATCTCATCGAAGATGAGAGTTTCGATATTATCTTTATCCGCAAGGACCGTTTTCAGCGCTAGCATGATCCTTGAAAGCTCTCCTCCGGAAGCTGCCTCCGTCAGAGGTTTTATCTTTTCACCCGGATTTGTTGAGATCATAAACTCAACTTCATCATAACCCTTCGGGGACAGTGTCTCCTCATTGCTCCTTATCGACGTTTCAAACTCGACATTTAAAAAATTAAGGTCCAAAAGCGCTTTTTGGATAAGCTCTGACAGCTCACCCGCTCCGCGCTTTCTGATAGCCGATATCTCCGCACTGAGGTTCAGGCCCTTTTCCTTCAGGATCCTGCAGCTTTCTTCCAGTGATTCTGTATATTCTTCGTAATGCTCATATCGGGCAAGAGCCTCTTTTTTAATATCTAATGTTTTTAAAACACCTGTTATTGAATTTCCGTATTTCGCCTTGATATGATTAAGAGTATTTAACCTGTGCTCCGTCTCCTCGAATTCTTCATTGGAGAACTCGAGGGTCTGAGCATATTCCGCGGCTGATCTGTTAAAATCATTGAGAATACCATCTATGTCAGTAAGCTGCATCGCAAGGGATCTGATCGTCTCGTCATATTCCTCGACCTGCCTCAGCCGTCCGAGAGACCTGCCTATCATGGATCCGGCTGAATTCTCACTCTCGTAACCGCATTCAGAATGCGTAGTTCCCAAAGCTTCAAGGATCTTTTTTGAATTTATCATTTTTTTATAAAGACTTTCCAGCTTAAGGTCCTCGCCTTCGGAAAGAGAAGCGTCCGTGATCTCATCGATCTCAAACCTCAAAAGCTCCTTTTCCCTTTCAAGCCCCTGGGATTTTGAAAGGGCCTCGGATAGTTCCTCTTCCTTTGAATTATATTCCCGGCATACAGTCCTCAGCTCGTCTGAAAGATCTGATATCTCATCCTTCAGGAACTCGTCCAGTATCTCAAGATGTTTTGACTTATACAGAAGAGACTGATGCTCATGCTGTCCATGAATATCTATGAGAAGCGATGAAACCGCTTTCAGGACACCCGCCGAAACGGTTTCTCCGTTAATACGGGAAAGCCCCCTGTTGTTTACGATCTTTCTCGAAAGAACAACAATGCCGTCTTCCGGATAAATCCCCTGTTCTTCTATCTTCTTTATTACCGATTTGTCCTCGACAAGAAAGGTGAGCTCACACAGCGCCTGCTCACTGTCGTTTCTGACTATATCCTTAGGAAGCCTTCCGCCGAGCGCAAAATTTACTGAATCAATGATAAGGGACTTGCCCGCTCCAGTCTCCCCGCTCAGGACATTAAATCCCTTAGTAAAGGACATGTCCACATCATTGATCAGGGCTATATTTTTTACATGTAAATTTAAAAGCATACGTTACATAACCTCAGTTTTTCCAAATTATCAGTGTTATAATATCGATTGTTATTATTTGTCTCTCATTTTTTTTGAAAGGATATCTAAAAAGCTCTCCTCTCTGAGCTTTATAAGCTTTGCTTCCACATCAGCACAGGTGACCTCCACTTCATCAAAAGGCTTTAACAGCTCCGTTGACCCTCCGTCAAAGCAGACCAGTGCCTCATGCTCCGGGGAAAAGCCCCTTCCTGCAACCTTTACCCTTACGGAATCGCCGGAATCGAGTACTATAGCCCTGGTGTTCAATGTATGCGGGCAGATGGGATTTATCAGGATCAGCCTTGCTGTAGGCTCTACAATGGGACCGCCGGCTGACAGACTGTAGCCGGTAGAACCTGTAGGGGTCGAGATGATTATACCGTCGGCATCATAGGTGTTTAAAAGGCGCCCATTGACATACAGCTCATATCTGACTGCCCGAAGGCTTCCATATCTTGTAATTACAATGTCATTCAAAGCCAGCCGGTTTTTTTCTTCCTTTTTCAGTGAATCGTCCTTCCCTTCAATTTCAGGCATATTCTCTTTTCCGGATCCGTGACCGCTCGTCCCATCGTTCATCCCGGAGAAATAAGCCCCCTTAAGCATCATACGCGATTCGATCTTATAATCGCCCTTAAGCAGCCTGTCAAGCGACGGAAATATATGGTCTTTCTCAACCTCGGCCAGATACCCCATATTCCCAAGATTTATCCCGAGCATGGGAACAGAAATAAGCTCTTTGTGAGAAGCCGCCTGCACGAAGGTACCATCACCCCCAAGCGTAATAACACAATCAGGAGACTCTTTTCCATCCATAAGACACAGGCTTTCGTTTCTTGATATCTTCATATACGAGCATTCCGCCCCCCTGTCCGAAAGGTACGCACTAATGGACCGGGTCAGCTGAAAGCCCTTATCTTTTTCATCGTTTACTAAAATCAGGTATTTTTTCATATCAGTTAAGCTCTTCGAAAGCTTTTTTTACTGTTTCACCGGAAACCTCAGACCATTCCTTCGCCCCGTTATCAATCATCGTTTCCCGTAATTCAGAAGCTTCTCTGTCCGGATCTTCTTTTTTCAGACAGACAAGGTATTCTATATTCCCCTCGGGACCCTTTATAGGAGAGAATGAAAGAGCTTCAATGCTAAAGCCCGCTGCAAGGGCTTCGTTAAGAACATTTCCTATCACTTCCTTATGCACTAACGGATCCTTAACTACCCCCTTTTTGCCTACTTTTTCCCTCCCTGCCTCAAACTGCGGCTTTATCAGGCATACCATCCTTGCTCCGTCCTTAAGGAGCGGAAAAGCTGCCGGAAGGATCTTTGAAAGCGATATAAAAGAAACATCACAGCATGCGAAGCCTGTTTTTTCAGGTATATCTCCGGGCTTTATATATCTGAAGTTCGTACGTTCCATGCAAATAACTCTATCATCCGTTCTCAGCCTGTAGTCCAGCTGCCCATGCCCTACATCTATGGAATAAACCCTTTTGGCGCCGTTTTTTAACATCACATCAGTAAAGCCTCCTGTAGAAGCCCCAATATCCATGCAAACGATACCGTTTACCGAAATATCAAATACTTCAAAAGCTTTTTCAAGTTTCAGCCCTCCCCTGCTGACATACTTTAACGTGCCTTCTTTTACAAAAAGCTCTATACCTTCTTCTTCAAATACGGCACCGGCCTTATCCTCTCTCTGCCCTTTTACGAAAACATTCCCTGACATTATAATGGCCTTCGCCTTATCTCTGGAAGGAGCATATCCTTTATTTACCAAAATCACATCAAGTCTGTTTTTCATACCGTTCCCTGAAGATTTTAACGTCTGATTTCCGTTCTGCACCGATTTGCGGAGATAATCGCGCGCTTTGGCACGAACCCCGGTCCGTGACGCTTTAAGCCTTTCTTATATTTGTCCTGCCAAGCATCCTTATCAACCGTTCCAATATCGACGCTTCGTCTATCCCCGTCTCCTTCTTTAAAAGCTCCACATTGCCATGTTCGACATAATCATCCGGAAGAGCTATATTCAGGACCTCAGTATCTAAACCTTCTCCATCCACGAACTCCCTGACCTGTTCGCCCATCCCGCCTATCAGGACATTCTCTTCCATCGTCACGATAAGCCTGTGGTCAGATGCCGCTTTTTTTAATAGAGCAGTATCCAAAGGTTTTGCAAATCTCGCATTTACGATCGAACATGGTATCCCATTATATTTTAAACCCTCCCTGACCTTTTCCGCGGTCTTTACCATGCTTCCGAGGGCAAACAGAAGGCATTCGCTCTCATAACAGATAATCTCGCTCTTTCCGAGCTCAATAGGACTCCTGAATTCCTTCAGTCCGTCATAAGCTTCTCCCCTTGGATACCTTATTGCCATCGGACTTTCATTTTTGAGAGCGAATTTGATCATATCGGAAAGCTCCCATTTGTTTTTGGGAGCCATAACCGTCATATTCGGTATCGATGAAAGATAAGAGATGTCAAAAATCCCCTGGTGAGTTTCTCCGTCAGAGCCCACCAGACCGGCCCTGTCAATGCAGAAGACGACCGGCAGGTTCTGTATACATACATCATGGAGTATCTGGTCATACGCCCTCTGAAGAAATGAGGAATATACAGCAACGATAGGCCGAAGCCCTCCTGCCGCAAGCCCCGCCGCAAAGGTAACGGCATGCTGTTCGGCTATGCCTACGTCAAAGAACCTGTCAGGATACATATTGGAAAATCTTTTAAGTCCGGTACCGTCAGGCATGGCGGCGGTAATCGCACAGACTCTTTCATCCCTCGAACCGAGCTTTGTCATTACCGTGGAAAAAATATCCGTATAATTTGATTTCTTCCTGTTTACGAGAGGCAGTCCGGTTTCCGGATCAAAAGGCTCTGCCCCGTGAAATCTTGCGGGATGCCGTTCAGCCGGCAGATATCCGTTGCCTTTTTTCGTTATCACATGCACCAATACGCATTTTTTGATCTTCCGGGCCTCTATAAACATCCGTCTCATGGCTTCCACGTCATGTCCGTCAACAGGTCCCAGATAGGTTATCCCCATATCCTCAAAAAACATTCCGGGAACAACCAGCTGTTTGAAGCCGCTTTTATACTTTTTAAGGGTCTCAAGAACCCTTTCTCCGGCTTTCGGCACCTTAAGCAGTGAATCCTCAAGTCCTACCTTGAAGTTTCTGTAAGGTTCCATCGTCCTTATCTTTCTTAAGTATTTGGAAACTCCTCCTACGTTTTCGGCGATAGACATGGCATTGTCATTAAGGATAACGACGAAGTTTGTCTTGAGCCTCGCGGCATTATTAAGAGCTTCGTAAGCCATACCGCCTGTAAGCGCACCGTCTCCTATCACGGAATAAACCGCGTAATCCTCTCCGCGGATATCCCTTGCTTTAACAAGGCCTAAGCCGGCTGATATGGATGTCGAGCTGTGTCCTGTATCGAATGCGTCACAGTCGCTTTCAGCTCTTTTGGGGAACCCGCTCATCCCGCCATACTTCCTGAGCTGGTCGAACCCTTCCCTGCGCCCGGTCAAAAGCTTATGGGTATATGACTGATGGCCTACATCCCATATGATCTTATCCTTTGGAAGATCAGCAACAAGATGAAGAGCCATAGTAAGCTCAACCGCACCCAGGTTGGAACCGAGATGCCCCCCTGAGACGCTTATCTTGTTAACCAGAAACTCACGTATCTCCTCAGCAAGCGCTTCGTATTCTCCCTGCTCTATTTCCTTTATATCATTTGGTTTTTGAATTCTGTCAAGTATCATGATATGTTTTAAGACCTTCTTCCGACCAGAGACTTAGAAAGGGAATATAAGAATCCTTCCTCTCCAAACAGTACGGCAACAGATCTTAAGGCTTCATCAGAATAAGCCTGCACGTCCTTCTCGGACTGCTCTATACCCTTAAGAGTCACATATGTGGTCTTATTGTTCCTCTCATCGGATCCCACCGGCTTTCCAAGCTCCTCTTCGCTTCCGTATACATCGAGCAGATCGTCCCTGATCTGAAAGGCAATACCTATTTTCTCTGCGATCTTTCGGACCGCCGATACAGTTTCTTCCGAGGCTCCTGCAAGAACCGCGCCTATCATCATTGAAGCTTCGATCAGGGCGGCTGTCTTCAGCCTGAAAATGAATAATAGTTTTTCCTCATCTAACTCAAGATTCTTTTTTTCCGCTAGCACATCATATACCTGCCCGCCCACCATTCCGTAGATTCCGGCCTTCCCCGAAAGGATAGAAAAAGCCGCGCCCGTACATTTAAGGTCCTCCTCAGATTTACAGAACCCAAACGCCTTAGATGCCGTTTCAAATGCCCTGTTAAGAAGCGCGTCTCCCGCAAGGATCGCCATATCCTCGCCATATTTTACATGCGTCGTGGGCTTGCCCCTCCTTAACTCGTCATTGTCCATTGCCGGAAGATCGTCATGAACCAGGGAATATGTATGGATAAGCTCGATCGCCGCCATGAAGCATTCAACTTCGGGCATCCTGTTTTCATCTCCGTTAAGAGCCGAAAAAACGCTATGCATGAATATGGGCCTGAGCCTCTTACCGCCTGCGAGGATCGAATAATTCATAGCTTCCATGACAATGCTCTGATAACCCTTCTCTTCGATCACCGCCAGACGTCTGACAACGTCCTGTGCAAATCCGTATTCCGCGTCAAACTGTTCTTTAAAATTCATCCTCAAAATCCTCTTCATTCAGGATAAGCACCTGTTTCTCAACCCGGTCTATTTTGTCCCCGCATGACTTCACGAGCTCCATTCCTTTTTTGTACAGGCCAAAGCTTTCCTCCAGAGGAAGTTCGCCATCCTCAAGCTTCTTTATAGTCTCCTCTAAAAGCCTGAGCTCTTCTTCAAGACTTTTTTCCACAGTTTCATTCTTTTCCTTTGTGCTCATACTATCCCTCTCTGTTAATATTTAAAACTTCCTCTACCAGGGCCTTTATATCTTTATCAGCCAGACGGAGCATAATTCTGTCGCCCTTAGCTACCTGATCCTTCTCCCCCAGTATCTTTCCGTCTTTCTCCACCAGTGCATAACCGCTCTTCAGCCTTTTTAAAGGTGACAGACCGCTTAATCTCTCCTTGTATATTTCAAGCGCATGCTTCTTATTTGATAAGGCCTTCATCATGTATTCATACAGCACGTCACTGCCGGAAGCAAGAAACATACGTTTCTCCCTTATCCTGCTTTCCGCGCTCTTATTCTTAAGCCTCAGTTTAAACTTATATACCCTGTCCCTCTCCTGATCGATCCTTACCTTCATCGCCCTTTGAAGCCTTTGTTTAAGGCCTTCCAGCATTGCATCAAAATCCTCTATCGAAAAGACGGCAAGCTCTGCGGCCGCTGAGGGCGTGGGAGCACGAAGATCAGCAACAAAATCCGAAATTGTTATATCCGTCTCATGCCCTACGGCAGAGATGACCGGGATCCGGCAGTCAAATATCGCCCTGGCCACCTCTTCCTCATTAAAAGCCCAGAGATCTTCTATTGATCCACCGCCTCTTCCGACGATGATCAGATCAACTCCTGTTTTCTCCAGGGTTTTTATGCCTCTTACTATGGTGCCTGCGGCGCCCTCTCCCTGTACTCTGGCAGGATAAAGGACAAGCTGCACATAGGGGTTCCTTCTTGATGATATGTTTATTATATCCTGTATGGCCGCTCCGGTTTTCGCAGTAACGATCCCGACTTTTTTTACATAGGCGGGAATCTCCTGCTTATATGAGGAGTCAAACATACCCATCTCCGAGAGCTCTTTTTTCAGCCTGTCAAACCTTTCGTATAAAGCTCCAAGACCGTCAAGGGATATACTCTTTGCATATAACTGATAGTTCCCGTCCCTTTCGTACACATCAACAGATCCGTTTACGATAACCTGCTGGCCCTCGGAGAGCTTAAAAGCAAGCCCCTTTCTATAAGTCAGGAACATTACGCATTTTATGGCAGAGCCTTCATCCTTGATTGTGAAATAAATATGACCTGAGGAGTGATATTTTACATTTGATATCTCTCCCTTAATATTAATAGAGCGCAGCATAAAATCCTGCGTAAACATGTTCTTTATATATGAATTGACCTGAGAAACCGTATAGGTATTTTTCATTACATTCACTGAGGCTGGCAGTCTTTTTCGTCAGAAATCCTTGCTATGTTTCCAAGTATTCCGTTAACAAACGAGGATGATTCATGCTGACCGTATTTTTTTGCCAGCTCCACAGCCTGATCTATCGCTACGCCTACCGGTATATCATCATCATAAATGATCTCATATGCCGCAAGCCTCAGAATAGTCAGTTCTACCTTACCAAGCCTCCCTAAATCCCAGCCTTTTGAAGCGTCCCCGACAATTGAATCAAGATCAGCAATTTTATTCAATATGGCAGTGTACTTTTCCCTTATGTATGAGTCATCCTTTTGGGAAAAACCGCTGTCCAGCTCATCTTCTTCCTCTGACGGGGAATTAAAGTAAAGATCCGTCTGTTCTTCATACTCACGGGAGTCCGTAAACTCCACCCTGAACAGCAGTCTGAATAAATGTTCCCTTATATCCTGTCTTTTCATTAAGCCGTTACTCCTGCCTGGAGGTATCTATTCCGGCAATTCTAACGCCTACTTCCGAAACCAGAAGTCCTGTCATGCTCTCTATGGAGTTCTTTACTCTCTCCTGAACCTTTTTACTCGTAACCGGAATATTGTATCCATAATCCATTATAAGGGCTATCTTAACAGATACTACCGAACCCTCTACCTGCACAGCAACGCCTTTGGAAAGAGCCCGCCTTCCGACCTTGCTGATCATCTCGTTTGTAATATTCCCTACAATGGATGCAACGCCCTCTACTTCAAGAGCCGCTATACCGGCGATGCTCGCAACTACATCATCGGCTATCCTTATTTCCCCCCCGCAGTCCTCTGAAGCATTATATGCGCTGTTTTCAATCTCTTTACCCATCTCATCCTCCTATCTCAGTAAAGTCTTTTATACAAAAACTTTATCTGTTCCAAATGGGAATTATCAGTAATGATTATATCAGAACATTATTTTTTTGCATATATTTAAAGGTAAATAATTATCTCTTTCTGTTCATCAACGGTGACGTAATTTACCGAGGTCTCCTCCAGATAATTAAAGATTTTCTGGTTTACCAGCAGATAATCCGTCATATCCTTATACACCTTCTCATCAGAACATTTGATCGTGACCGTATTCTCATCATTCTCATATGCCTTCTTAAATGCCCTGGAAAGTCCTTCATCATCCACATACGTAAAGTAAAGCCCTTCACGGACGTAGTAATTTGCATTTATTGAATCACACTCCATGATTGGAACCACTTCCCTGATCTCATGAGTTAAAAGAACATCTTCGGTAGTGATGCAGAGATAATCATAATTAATATCCGGAGGATTTAATAACTCCTTATCTTCATCTTCATCCCGGGATATAAGCTTATAGGACGCATCACCCCAGGTAGTATCGAGATGATAATACTCACCGTTTATCCTTACAAGATTCCAGACATGCGCTTCATCATCCTTAACCGTGCCTTCAACCAGGGTACAGAAGATTCCAAGACGGTTCAGAATATACTGTGTGGCCTTGGCATAGCCCTGACATACGCTCCTTCCAACGGCGAAAACGCTTAAGACATTCTGGTTGTCGGGAGCTTCCAGATCATACTCCGTGTTCTTTATAATATATTCATATACCGTCTTTACCTTTGTATACTCATCAGCCTCCGCCGGAATAAGGACGGCGCATTCATTATAATACCTGTCCAGATACGGCATCATTTCCGCAACCCTGCTCCTGCTCATCGTATAGGTCCCGTTCATGGCTATCTTTTCGATTTTGCCGTCTTTTGTATATGTCTTTATGGAATAGCCCTTGACATAAAAAATATCCGGATGATCTATTAGCACACAGGTAAAAGCATGATCGATCAGATCGGTATCCGTCGTCGAAAGGATTACGTCAGTCTTAAAATTTACCAGGAGATCGTATATCTGGTCATATACTTCCCTTTCGGATTCAGGGATCATCATGTAATAATAATCGTTTATTACACTTGAAAGCTCGTCTATCCTTATGCTCGCCAGGGCATTTGCGTCTGAGAGCGTATAAGAATTGTCAAATGAGTTCCATTCCGCCTCGTCATCCGTAATAGTTATGACAAATTCGGGTTCCGCGTCGGATGCAACATTTATCTCAAAGCCTTCTTCTTCATCCCGAAACCGCAGCTTTTCCCGTACATCTTCGAAAACATCCGAAAGACTTTCGCAGCCTGTAAGAGATAACGTGAAAACAAGGATAACTATTGTTATTATAACATGCGATATTTGCGTCGAAAGGCTTATATTATGCGGTTTGTTGTTCTCTGTACTATTCTCTGTTGAATTCTGCAAGCTTTAGCCCTTCGTTCCTTTCAAGCGTCATCCCGACACTCCAGCTGTTTATAAACAATAACAGAGGATTACCTTTAAGATCCTCTATCTTTTTCATGTCCGAGGTCCCGCTCAGTTTCTCTATGTCTACTTCATCCTTATTGACGATCCATCTGATGTGTTCATATGGAAGGTTTTCCAGCCCGATCTCAACATTGTACTCATTTTCCAACCGGTATTTGAGGACCTCGAACTGAAGTACTCCGACGACCCCCACTATTATCTCTTCAAGGCCCGAATTAAGCTCATGGAAGATCTGTATGGCACCCTCCTGGGCTATCTGGGTAATGCCCTTTACGAACTGCTTGCGCTTCATGGTATCCGCCTGCCTAACCCTTGCAAAATGCTCCGGCGCAAACGTGGGTATGCCCTCGTATCTGAAATTCTCATCCGGAGAACAAACGGTATCTCCTATCGAAAAGATCCCCGGATCAAACACGCCTATGATATCGCCGGCAAAAGCCTCCTCTACTATATGCCGGTCCTGGGCCATCAGCTGCTGAGGCTGGCTCAGCCTCATGTTTCTGCCCCCCTGGACATGCCTTACTTCACGTTCCGCATCAAACCTTCCGGAGCAGATCCTCATAAATGCTATCCGGTCCCTGTGGGCCTTGTTCATGTTTGCCTGTATCTTGAATACGAATGCCGAAAACCCTCCGGATACCGGATCGATCAGGCCTGTATCGGATCTCCTTGGCAGAGGCGGTGTGGTCATCTCAAGGAAATATTTAAGAAATATCTCGACCCCGAAGTTTGTAAGTGCCGATCCGAAAAAAACAGGCGTAAGATCCCCGGCCCTGACCCTGTCCTCATCAAACTCATCGCTTGCTCCGTTTAAAAGCTCGATCTCCTCACACAGTGATTCATATCTGTCCTCTCCGATACGATCTTTGATCGAGGCGTCATTAAGCGCGATCTCCTCAGCCTTTCCTTCCTTTGTACCCTTCTGCGTATCCGAAAACAGTACCACCCTTTGCGTGTTACGGTCAAACACTCCCTTAAATCCTTTTCCGGATCCGATAGGCCAGTTCACCGGACAGGTTGCAATACCCAGTTCCTTCTCTATGTCATCAAGAAGATCAAAGGTATCGTTTGCGTCCCTGTCAAGCTTATTGATAAAGGTAAAAATAGGGATCTTCCTCATCACGCAGACCTTAAAAAGCTTCCTGGTCTGCGCCTCCACACCCTTGGAAGCGTCTATGACCATGACGGCGGAGTCCGCAGCCATCAGCGTTCTGTAGGTATCTTCCGAAAAGTCCTGGTGGCCTGGGGTGTCCAGTATGTTTATGCAGAAACCGTCATACTCAAACTGGAGCACCGAGGAAGTTACGGATATACCTCTTTCCTTTTCTATCTCCATCCAGTCTGAGACAGCATGTCTTGCCGTAGCCTTTCCTTTAACGGAGCCTGCAAGATTTATGGCTCCTCCGTAGAGGAGAAGTTTTTCTGTAAGAGTGGTCTTCCCGGCATCGGGATGGGATATGATCGCAAAAGTCCTTCTTCTGTTTATCTCATTGCTATAGTCATTACTCATTTATGTCTCATATGCTTTACTAAAATCCCATGATCCATGTTGATTTTCATGAGAATTAAGTACTGATCAGCTTTGAATTTTATTTCCGTTTTTAAATAATATCGTATGTTATTATATTATAGTTTGTCAAAATCAATTAAAGTATCACCCGCTACATCTTCCTCTAATCCCAGATAATTCAGGACTGTAGCCGCTATATCGGAAAAGCTTTTTCTTGTTCCGAAATTAGCCGGAGTTATATTCTTTCCGTACATCAATAACGGGGTATATTCTCTGGTATGATCCGTTGACGCGGTAAATCCGGGATCACATCCATGATCCGCGGTTATCATAAGGATATCATCATCACGCATAAGGGAGAATATTTCCGCCAGCTTATCGTCAAAATATGCCACCGCTTTGGCATAACCGTCTATATCCCTTCTGTGGCCGTACAGCATATCATAATCAACCAGATTCACGAACAGAAGGCCGTTAAAATCCTTTTTCATATAATTAAGGGTCTTTTCTATTCCGTCTTCATTTCCGGAGCTGTAAACGTATTCACTGAGCCCCTGGCCCGCGAATATATCATGGATCTTGCCGACTCCTATTGAATCAAGCCCTGCATCTTTGATAATATCAAGCATCGTCTTCTTCGGAGGAAGCAGTGAAAAATCATGTCTGTTTGAAGTCCTTTTGTAATTTCCTGATTCCCCGACAAACGGTCTTGCTATAACCCTTCCGACCCCATGCTCTCCTTTAAGTATCTCCCTGGCTATCCTGCAGTCCCTGTACAGCTCTTCAAGCGGTACTACTTCTTCGTGGGCCGCGATCTGGAAAACCGAGTCTGCTGAAGTATATACTATAAGCTTTCCCGTCTTTACATGCTCATCTCCGTATTCATCGATCACAACAGTCCCTGAATACGGTTTGTTGCACAGGCTCCCTCTTCCCGTTTTTTCTTCGAATTCTTTTATCACATCTTCCGGGAAGCCTTCGGGATAAGTCGGAAGCGGTTTATCGGAGATGATGCCCGCTATCTCCCAATGCCCTATGGTTGTATCCTTCCCTTTCGAAGCCTCTGTCATTCTTGCACAGGCGCCGATGAGATCACTTTCGCTTTCCGCATAATCGACACCGTCCAGATTGAAAAGCCCCAGTTTTTTCAGATTATCAGCCCTGAAATATTTGCTTGTGTAACATGATCTGAGCGTATCCGCACCTTTGTCTCCGAAATCCCCGGAATCCGGCGCTTCTCCGCATCCGAAGCTGTCCATTACTATCAGTATTACTCTTCTCTTGTTCTTCTCCATATCCATACCTCCGAATCATCATCATATCATAGCCTTCAGGTTTTTTCTATATCAGTAAATAATATCGGATTATATTTAATGTATTTTTCAGAAAATTCATGCAATTCAATGCTATTTATGAAATATATCCAAAAACATCCCTGATAAATCTACATTTTTATCCACAATTTCAATTGGACGATAAAAATACGAAGTTCCGGGGAGTTATCAACACAATCCACAGCCCTGTTAGCCCAGTAATTGCAAGGGGTTGAGCTATTTCCCATGATATTCGGAAGAAAGTTTATATCTTTCTTTAACATCATACGTTACTGTGGACAACTCTTGTTTTAGGCCCTTAATTAAGCATAATATTGTAGTTATTTTACATAATATCCTGTAATATTACATACGTTTCTGAACATGTATATTCTCAGTTATTCTATTCGAAGCATAAGATTACATAAGCATTAAAATCAACCACTCGGAATTCCCGTCGTATGGCATTGTTTTTATATGCAAACAGAGGAACGAAAGCACCTCAAACGCCCCGTTCCTCTGTTTCTTATCAAAATGATACCGGATGATTACCTGGCATCTTTAATTGAGAAAGATATTCTGCCCAGTTTATCTTTACCAAGGCACTTAACCTTTACCTCGTCTCCCAATGTAAGAACATCCTCTACATGGTTGATCCTCTCACGTGCTATCTTGGAAATATGAACCATACCTTCCTTGCCGGGGGCAAATTCGATAAATGCGCCAAACTCCTTAATGCTTACCACCTTGCCTTTATACATCTCGCCCTCGACAAAATCAGTCGTTATGATCTTAATAAGCTCTACAGCCTTATCCATCATTGCCTGATCCGTACCGCAGACCGATACGCTTCCGTCATCCGTGATATCGATCTTAACCCCGGTCTGGTCTATTATGGCGTTGATCGTTTTTCCTCTCTGGCCGACCACGTCTCCGATCTTCTCAGGATCTATCTTTATCTGTATGATCTTGGGAGCATATTCGTTAACAGTCGGTCTGGGCTCGGAAATAGCGGGCTTCATGCAGGTATCCATAATATAAAGCCTTGCCTCTCTGCACCTTGCTATAGCCCCTTCCACGATAGGCCTCGTAAGTCCGTGGATCTTGATATCCATCTGAATGGCAGTAATTCCCTCTGTAGTTCCGGTAACCTTGAAATCCATGTCCCCGAAGAAATCCTCAAGGCCCTGAATATCCGTCAGAAGCACAAAATCATCATCTGTATCGCCGGTTACAAGTCCGCATGATATACCTGCCACCATTTTCTTTATAGGGACGCCTGCGGCCATCAGAGACATACATGAGGCACAGGTTGACGCCATCGATGTCGAGCCGTTTGATTCAAATGTCTCCGAGACGCATCTGATCGCATAGGGGAATTCCTCCTCTGACGGGAGCACAGGAATAAGCGCTCTCTCTGCAAGAGCCCCATGCCCTATTTCTCTTCTTCCGGGGCCTCTTGAGGGTTTGGTCTCTCCAACCGAATATGAAGGGAAGTTATAATGATGCATATAGCGCTTCGCAACTTCATTTGAATCAAGCCCGTCTACCTTCTGCATCTCTGAAAGAGGAGCAAGCGTACATATATCGCAGATCTGGGTCTGGCCTCTAGTAAACATTGAGGATCCGTGTACCCTGGGTATTATATCAACTTCCGCGGAAAGAGGCCTGATCTCTGTCAGCTGCCTTCCGTCAGGACGCTTATGATCCTTTAAGATCATCTTCCTGACAGTTTTCTTCTCATACTGATAAATTGCATCTCCAAGTAACGGGAGCCATTCCTCCTTATCCGCAAAGGCTTCCTCAAGCCTTTTTGTGATCTCGGAGATATTTCCTTCCCTGACCATCTTATCGTCAGTAAACACAGCCGTCTCCATCTCCTCGGGCGGAACCAGCTTCTTTATCTCTTCGAACATCTCCTCGGGAACCGCACAGCTGATATACTCATGCTTCGGCTTTCCTACCTCAGATACTATCCCGTTTATAAACTCTATGATCGTCTGGTTGATCCCATGGGCCATATAGATAGCCTCGATCATTTTTGCCTCGGGGATTTCGTTTGCTCCGGCCTCTATCATTATGACCTTCTCGGCAGTTGATGCCACCGTCAGGTTCAGCTCACCGTTCTTCCACTGCTCCTGGCTGGGATTTACAATGAAATTCCCATCCTGCATGCCGATCTGTGTCGTAGCGCAGGGACCGTCAAAAGGAATATCGGAAATGCTGGCCGCTATAGCTGATCCGAGCATGGCAACAAGCTCAGGCCTGCAGTCAGGATCTACTGAGAGCACCAGATTGTTAAGCGTACAGTCATTTCTGTAATCCTTAGGGAAAAGAGGCCTCATAGGCCTGTCTATGACCCTTGAAGTGAGCACCGCGTTTTCGGATGCCTTTCCCTCTCTTTTGTTGAAACCTCCCGGTATCTTTCCGACCGCATACATTTTTTCTTCATATTCCACGCTCAGAGGGAAGAAATCTATCCCCTCACGCGGTTTATCGGAAGCTGTAGCTGTCGAAAGAACTGTCGTATCTCCATAATGCATGAAGGCTGCGCCGTTCGCCTGTTTGGCCACCCTGCCGATGTCAACGGTAAGCGTCCTGCCTCCAAGCTCCATTGAATAGCTCTTATAATCCATTCTTCTTTTTCTTCTCCTTTATCGTCTCAAGCCTAACTGTTTGATAATCTCACGATATCTCTCGATATCCTTTCTCTTCAGATAATCCAGAAGTCCACGCCTTCTACCTATCATCTGATACATTCCTCTTGCCGAATGATGATCCTTGGGGTTAACCTTCAGATGCTCTGTAAGCTCCCTGATCCTCTCTGTGAGTACCGCTACCTGTACCTCGGGTGAACCGGTGTCCCCCTCGGAACGGGCATACTTCTTCATGATTTCTGCCTTTTTCTCTTTTGTGATCATTATAAATCCTCCTGATTTGAAATCCGCCGGCACCGGGACCCGGTTGGAGATTCCTGGGACTCAGAGCCGGTATTATTTTAACAGGGCGAAGAGACCGCGATCACGGCCGCATCCGCCAAAACAACCCATATATATTAGCATACAACGGATTCTTTGTAAAGTGCCGTACTGTCTCTGTATATATCTCTGTATATATTATCTGTCAGGATAAATCTGAAAACCGGGACATTGTCACGAAATGGCAAACGCTATATTGGTAGCGTGATCCGCAACTCTTTCAAGACCCGAGATAATATCAGAGTAAAGCATTCCGGCCTCGGGAGTGCATTCATTTCTTGTCAGCCTGTCAATATGTGCCTGCTGAAGTTCTTTTTCCTTTTCATCAATGGCATTTTCAAGCTCTCCGACATCCTTCAGGCGGTCCTCGGACCCCTCGGCAAACATCTCTATCGAATACTGTATTATCCTGTTTACCATATCGAGCATCTCACCCATCTCTCTCTGGGCATCACGGCTGAAATCGATTTTCTTCTCTTTTCTGGCAACAGCGGCGTCAGCCACATTTTCGGCATGATCTCCGATCCTTTCTATATCATTGACGACATGGAAAAGGCTTCCTATGGAATTCGCGTCATCCACAGGCAGATTCAACTGGGATATCTTCACAAGATAGTCTGTGATGGCATGGTTCAGGAAATTAATATTTTTTTCCGTTTCATATACCACCTCTATATCCTCTTCATCAAGAGTGATAAGCGCATTCATCGCCCGGTTCAGATTCTCGCTTGCTAAAAGTCCCATCCTCTCCAGCTCTTTAGTCGCCTCCACCACGGCAGTCGCGGGAGAGAAGATATTTTTGGAACCTATATATTTAAGCGTCAGATTATCCCTGTATCCGACCTTGGTATCCTCACCCCTTACCAGCATATAGGTCAGTCTCACGATAAAGTCAGTGAAGGGAAACAGCACCGCGACCTGGAACAGCTTAAATATCGTATGGGCATTAGCGACCTGTCTTCCGATGTTTTCACCGGAAACTGCTTCAAGCAGACTGATGACAGGTCCCATTGCAACCGTCAGGATGATAAACATTATTATCGTTCCGGCAATATTGAAGACAAGATGGATGAGCGCCGCCCTTTTTGCATCCTTTTTCCCGGAAAGCGATGCAAGCATCGCGGTCGCGCAGGCACCGATATTACATCCCAGTATAATAAAAAGACTGATGGGAAGCTCAAGAAGTCCCTGATTTGCCATAATAAGGATTATGCTGACCGTAACTGAAGAGGATTGTATGACTGCTGTTACTATTGTTCCTATAAGGACCGCAATAACAGGGCTTTTAAGGCCTGCGAAGAAATCAAGCACGACAGGGATTTCATGAACGTTCCCCATAGACTGGGACATGAGTGAAAGCCCCATAAACAGAATTCCAAAACCGGTCAGGATCTCTCCTGTCTTCTGTATCATATCGACCTTGATAAAATACAGCATCACAACCCCTAAAAACACAAATGCAGGGGCATATTGGGAAAGATTAAAGGATACCAGCTGTGAAGTGACCGTTGTTCCTATATTGGCTCCCAGGATGACCCCGACAGCCTGATACAGGGTCATTATCCCGGAATTAACAAAGGTCACGACCATAACCGTACAGGCACTGGAAGACTGGACAATTCCCGTGAATACTATACCCACGAGCAAACCGGTGAATTTATTTGTGGTAAAGATCTCAAGTATTTTCCTGAGCTTAGCTCCTGCCGCTTTCTCTATGCCCGAACTCATGAGGTTCATCCCGAACAGGAAGAGCCCGAGTCCGCCACAGAGCGTCAGCAATATGGAAGTAGTCATTCTATCATCTCCTAAACAAAGTGCTTGCCATGCCACTCTCTTCCCTGTTCGATGTCTTTTTTCATCTGTGCTTTCAGAGCATCTACAGAGCTGAATTTTCTCTCCGGTCTTACAAAATGATAAAGCGATACAAACAGCTCATCGCCATAGATTTCCCGATCAAAATCATAAATATAGGTTTCGACCCCCATAACAGGCTTATCCTTTCCGTTATGCCTGACAACAGTCGGCTTCACGCCTATATTGGTTATGGATCTGTAATCCCGGCCCGCGTATTTTGTCCCGGAATAATACACTCCGCTGTCGGGCATCAGCTTGTCGGGTTCGGGGAGCAGATTGACCGTAGGCATCCCTATCGTTCTTCCCAGACGCCTTCCGTGAACAACCTCACCATAAAACATATAAGGCATCAAAAGCATCCGGTTTGCCTTCTCTATACTTCCTGAGACTATCTCACTCCGTATCCTCGAAGAGCTTATGATCTCTCCCCCGTAAGTTTCCTTATCGACAATGCAGACAGAAACAGCCCCCTCAGCTTCATAGCTCCTAAGGAGATCCAGATTCCCCCTTCCTTCGCTGCCGAAGCTTATATCGTCACCGCAGACAATGACCTTCGCCTGCATACTGTCAAGAAGGACATCTTCTACAAAAACCTTTGGATCAGTAGCCGCCGTCTTTTCGTTAAAAGGGAACTCTATGAGATAATCAACCGAAAGGTCTTCAAAAACCCTCCGTTTTTCCGTCGGGGTCAGTAAAACCTTCTGCTCCTTTCCGGAAAAATAAGCATTTGGCGGAATATCAAACGAAAAAACAGCAGTCTTAAGCCCTTCTTTCTTATAGCCGTCAAGCTTTTTCAGTATTTTCCCATGACCTTTGTGAATCCCGTCAAATTTTCCGATAGAAACCGCGGTTCTTTCACTAAGCTTAAAATTTATCGTATCCTTGATTATTATCATAAAGATCAGCAGAAACAATCTGCCGGTAAAAGCCACATTTTTAATATGCCGGTTTTTGATCACCGGATTTTTCCGACAACCGGCGATGAAGCCCCTGATTTATATACCGGCATTTTTTACTTTATAAAAACATCTTCTCGGGCACAAAGCTGTTTCTTTTTCCATCGTACGAATACAACCCGATAAAGCGTCTTTCCTCATCATAGAACCTGAACTGTTCTCCGTCATACGGATCGATGTTCTTTTTTATGATCCGGCGGGGGATCGTATTTCCGTTAAGCAAAAGCTTCTTATATACTTCCGGTGCGCAGCCGGCATCCTTTGGATGAATATCCCCTGCTTTCTTGAAAACGGAATCCGTGGGAATTATCACGTTTATAAGCTCCCCGTTCCTGTTAAGCTCTTCTATCTCAGAAAGTCTGTGGGAGTCTTTTATATCAAATTCATGAGCCCTGGTCCTTAACAGCTCCTGCATAGTTCCGCCAACGGAGAGCCTGTTCCCTATATCCTCGCAAAGCGTTCTTATATAAGTGCCCTTCGAACATGAGACTCTTAACCTTACGAGCGGAAGCTCAATGGAAAGGATGTCTGTTTTGTATATTGTGACCAGCCTTGCTTTTCTCTCTACAGTCTTCCCCTCCCTGGCCAGCTCGTACAGCTTTTTTCCATTCACCTTGAGAGCCGAGTACATAGGAGGGATCTGCCTGTAATCACCTGTAAAGCTGTTTACTGCCGATCTGATCTCATCCTCGGAAAGTCCCATCACTGCTTCATCAGGCGCCTCATTTAAAACAGTACCTGTTACATCCTGGGTATCTGTAACCTTTCCCAAAAGCAGGGTTGTTTCATATTCCTTCCCGCTTTCGGTAAGCATATCGCAAAGCTTTGTAGCACTGCCTAAGCAGACCGGAAGTACTCCTTCCGCCATAGGGTCAAGCGTCCCCGTATGCCCTATCTTCTTTTGCTTAAGGATACCCCTGAGCTTCGCAACGACATCGTGAGAGGTAAAGCCTTTTTCCTTGTAAATAACAATTATTCCATTATACTCAAATCTGCCCATCATGTATCGGCTATAGGCTTTAAGCCGTAAAACTTTAGTTCGTGCCGGATCGATCCGGCATCTGCTGCGGCAAATGTCGAATAAGCCCGGTCTGTTATCAGGCCGGATCATTTCCGCTAAAATGACTTCAGCTGCTTTTCTATCTGTAAAGAGAGATTGTTCAGTACATCATAAACCGTACCGTTTATGGTACAGCCTGCGGCTCGGACATGGCCTCCGCCCCCGAAAAGCTCCGCGATCCTGGCGACGTCCACTTTTCCGTTTGAACGCATGCTCACCTTATACTCGAGGGAATGGAGCTCATACATGAAAATAGCGACCTCCACACCTTTAGTGACCCTCAGCTGATTTACTATACCGTCAAGATCCTTGGGCTCCACGTTATAGAAATCCATAACCTTCCTTGAAACCGACCCGGCTATGCATTTCCCGTCCATAAACAAAATGCTTTCCAAAAGCGTTCTGCCTAAGATCTGATTCTGAACATAGGTTTTCTCATAGAACGATTCATCGATTATCTCTGTCCTGTCAAAATCATATTCGCAGAGCTTTCCCACTATCTCAAATGATCTCCTGCTCATGCAGCTGTACTGAAAAACCCCGCTGTCGTGCACTATCCCTGTAAAAACCGCCTTTGCGACCTCAACGTCAACAAACCGGTCTTCATACAGCTCCATAAGTACCTCAGCCGTGGAGCTGGCACCCGGTTCTATGTGGTTTAATTCTCCGAAGCCCGGATTGGACACATGATGATCTATACATATTGAACGCGATGCCCCGGAAAAGAGCCTCACCCCGTCACCCAGCCTGTCCAGTGTGCTTGCATCCAGTGAAAAGCAGACATCCAGCTTTTTAAAGCAATACTGTGAATCAATTTCATCGTAGCCCTTCAGATATGAATATATCTCTCCCGGCTTTTCAAGGAAGACTGTAATGCACTTATCTGTATCCCCGTATGCATTCATAAGATAATTATACAGGGAAAGGCAGGAACCCACACAGTCCCCGTCAGGCCTTATATGACCTATAATGCCTATTTCAGACGCATTTTCCGTTTCCTTTAAAATATCAACCATTATGACTGACCTCATCAATGAGCTTTGACATTTTCATCCCGTATTCGGCAGAAGTATCCAGAATAAATGTAAGCTCAGGTGTGTTTCTCAGATTAAGCCCGCTTGCAAGCTCATGTCTTATGAACCCCGCGGCACTCCTTAATCCCTCCATGGTCTCCTCTTTTTTTTCGTCATCCCCAAGCACCGAGACCCAGATCTTCGCAGTCTTCAGATCCGTAGCCACCTCAGCGCCTGTAACGCAGGTCATCGGGGCGATCCTCGGATCCTTTATGCCTGACCTGATGATATTGGAAAGCTCCCTCTGCACTTCGGAATTTATCCTTGTATGCTTGATACTGTTCTTTTTCATGATCTTGGCACCTCTACCATCTTATAAGCCTCAACCGTATCCAATTCCGCAATATCGCCGAAGTTTTCAAAAACAAGTCCGCATTCATATCCGGCCTTGACTTCCTTGGCATCATCCTTAAACCTCTTAAGTGAGGCAAGGCTGCCCTCGTAAATCTGTTCACCGGCTCTTTGTATACGTACCTTGCAATTCCTCTCAAATACCCCGTCAAGCACATAAGCTCCTGCTATGTTTCCTATACCGGAAGCTTTGAATATCTGACGTATCTCTGCGTGGCCCAGTATTTTTTCCTCGAATATGGGATCAAGCATGCCCTTCATGGCAAGTTCGACATCTTCTATCGCCTTATAAATGACTGAATACAGCCTCAGATCAACGCCCTCTGTCTCCGCTATATTCTTCGCTGTCGAATCCGGACGGACATTAAAGCCTATTATTATCGCATTTGATGCACTTGCAAGAGTAACATCGGATTCATTGATGGCTCCAACACCGCCGTGAATGACCTTTACCACAACCTCATCATTTGAGAGCTTGACGAGACTTTCCTTTACGGCCTCCACCGAACCCTGGACATCAGCTTTGACGATAAGGTTAAGCTCCTTTAAGCTTCCCTCCTTTATCTGGTTGAACAGATCATCGAGGGACATCTTCGATTTAGTATCGTCAAGAAGCTTCATCTTATTCTGGGCAATAAATGTATCCGCGAAGCTCTTTGCTTCCTTATCATTTTCAGGAGAAATGAATATTTCACCCGCACCGGGCACATCATTAAGTCCGAGTATCTCGACGGGTGTTGAAGGACCGGCCTCCTTTACACGCCTGCCGTTTTCATCTATCATCGCACGGACCTTACCATGGCATGGGCCGCAGGCGATAAAATCACCGACCCTGAGTGTTCCCTTCTGTACAAGAACCGTAGCAACCGGACCTCTTCCCTTGTCAAGCTCTGCCTCGATGACAAGACCTCTGGCTCTTCTCTTCGGATTAGCCTTAAGCTCCATGATATCAGCGGTTAAGAGGATCATCTCCAAAAGCTGGTCTATCCCCTCGCCTGTCTTGGCCGACACGGGAACAAATACCGTAGAGCCTCCCCAGTCCTCTGAGATAAGCTCATATTCGGAAAGCTCCTGCTTAACCCTGTCGATGTTCGCGCTGGGCTTATCGATCTTGTTGACAGCAACTATGATCTCGATCCCGGCAGCCTTGGCATGATTTATGGCTTCTATCGTCTGGGGCATCACCCCATCATCGGCGGCAACCACTAAGATCGCAATATCCGTTGAATTTGCCCCTCTCATACGCATAGCGGTAAAAGCTTCATGTCCGGGTGTATCAAGGAAGGTTATCTTCCGGCCCTGGGTATTAACTACATATGCGCCGATATGCTGGGTAATGCCTCCGGCCTCTTTGTCTATAACATGGGTAGACCTGATGGCATCAAGCAGAGAGGTTTTTCCATGATCTACATGCCCCATCACGCAGATTACCGGAGGACGTTTGATCATATCGCTCTCATTTTCTTCATCTTCCTTAAGAAGTTCTTCGATAACGTCTACAACCTCCTCCTTCTCGCAGAGGATATCGTAATCGACTGCTATCTCCTCAGCCTGCTCATAAGATATCTCCTGATTGACGGTAACGATCTTTCCCTGCATGAACAGCTTTTTGATGATGGCGGCGGGCTGGAGCTTCATCTTATCTGCCAGCTCCTTGATCGTCAGGACTTCGGGAAGGGTAATAACCTTGATCTTTTCCTCTTCCTTGACCTCCTGTTTCTTTTCCTGAGGCTTTTCAAGCTTTCCCCTGGCTCCCTTGACCTGTTTTCCGCCCCTGAAACCATCTTCATTAAAGTTCTGGTCTTTTCTGCGCTTATCCTGGTTCTGCCTTCTCTTATCAGGCTCATTCCTTTTAGGAGAATCACCCTGATCCTTCGGTCCTTTGTTGTCATGTGAAAATCCGGGACCCTGATCGGTACGCTGAACGAACCTTACGTTTCGGTCTCCTCTGCCGGCCGGGGCATTTGCTCCCCTGTTTTCCGGCTGGCGTTCTGCAGTGCGCTGGGTTCCTCTTTCGGGCCTGCTGCCTGATCTATTCTCGTTAGTTCTGCTATTACCGCGGTTATCACTGCCACTGTCCCTAGAAGCAGTGTTATTCCTCTGATGAACCTTCGTATCTTCCCTTCGTACCTCTTTTTGAGCCTGCTCAACTCTGACATTTGACTCTCCTCCACTTTGCGAAACGGCAGGATCCTGCTTCGGCCTGGGCCTGTTCTGATCTCCCTTTACGATGGGCCTCGTCTCCTGATAGACAAGCTGTGTCTGGGAACGGGGAACGTTAGGACGGATAAGCTGGCTTGTATTGGGCCGTCCGGAAGATGACACGGGCTCCCTCCTGCGATCGCCCTGTCTGTTTCCGGGCCTTTGCTGGGGAATTTCCCCTTTTCCCCTTGCCTGAGAATTATGAGGATTACTTACAAATATAATATTGGGCTTTTTCTTCTTTGCGGGCTCCACTGAGGCAGGCTTTCTCCCCTGCTCTTTCGCCTTCTGATCCACAGGCCTGACACCCGGAGCAGGCTTTTTCATCAGAGGCTCCTTTGATGTCTGCCGGCCGGGGGTTGCCGGTTCATCTGCCTTATCAGGTTTCGGAGCACTCTTCGCAGGCTCCTCCTTTTTAGCAGGCTCTTCTTTCTTCTCTTTTACAGGCTGCTTCTCAGGCGGAGCGCTCTTCCCCCCGTGATCCCTGACATATTTATTCTTTATCGCCTCCTGCTGGTCATCATCAATGGCAGATGTGGCCTTTTTCCCTTCAACGCCCAATTCTTCAAGCCAGGTAATTACATCGGCACTTGACCTGTCTATTTCCTTTGCAAACTCATGTATTCTCATTTTCGCCATATACAAAACCTCCTGATTAAAAGGGGTATTGCCCCTCTGATTTCCGACTGACACTCCACAGGACACGCAGCTTCTTACCTTCGGTGATACTACTGCTTTACTTCGGAATCCCCGGCAAGCTCCATTATTTTTTCAGCAAGCCCTTTTTCCACTACCGAAAGCGATGCCCTGAATTCCTTTCCTATAGCATGTCCAAGGCTCTCCCTGTCCGCATACGTTATACAGGGGACCTTATAGCGGGCGCACATATTCTCGAACCGTTTCTTCGTATTATCAGAAGCATCCCCTGCAACGATCACCAGCATTGATTTCCGCCTCTTTACGGACTCTTCTGTAAGGAACTCCCCGCTCTTTACATTTCCTCCCTTTTCAGCTATGGAAAGCAGTGAAAGGATTCTGTCATTCTTCATCGTTTCCCTCTGTTTCATCAAACTCCGGGGAATCGTCTATATTATCCTGCTCCCCATCTTCATAGGATCCGTCGTTTTCTTCTTCGCCGTATTCCCCTTCATATTCCTCTGAAGGCTCTGCGTCATATTCTTCCTCGTACTCTTCATACTCTCCGTCATATTCCTCATCATACTCCTCTTCCTCGTCATAATAATCCTCTAACCTGAATCCCGGAGCATCCTTAGCCTGAGTTTCTGACTTGATATCTATCTTAAAACCTGTCAGCTTGGCGGCAAGCCTTGCATTCTGGCCTTCTTTTCCGATCGCAAGCGACAGCTGTGAATCCGGAACGACAACCTTCGCGCTCTTTTCATCGCCGTCGGCGATAACAAACACCACCTTCGCGGGAGACAGAGCATTCTCGATGAGTATCCCGGGATTTTCATCCCAGTTGATGATATCTATCTTCTCCCCCTTCAGCTCATCGACTATCGAATTCACCCTGGTTCCGTTTAAACCGACACATGCACCCACGGGATCGACATCCGGATTATTGCTGTATACGGCTATCTTTGTCCTGCTTCCGGCCTCTCTGGCGATCGCCTTTATCTCTACTGTCCCGTCCCTTACCTCAGTAACCTCTGATTCGAACAGCTTCTTTACAAGCTCCGGATGGGTACGGCTTACAAGTATCCTCGGTCCCTTCGGGGTTTCCTTTACTTCATAGATATATACCTTTATCCTCTCCGTAGGCCTGAGGTGCTCGCTCTTAACCTGTTCATTCTCCGAAAGCACCGCATCTGCCTTTCCGAGGTCAATACTGATATTCTTGCCCATAAAGCGCTGGACTATTCCGGTAACGACATCCTTTTCCTTCTCGTTGAACTGGCTGAAGATGGCGTTTCTCTCTTCTTCCCTTATTTTCTGAAGGATGACGTTCTTGGCGTTCTGAGTGGCGATCCGCCCGAATTCCCTGGACTGGATCTCTATTTCAACGGTACCGCCCACCTGGGCGTCATGATCTATGGCCTTTGCGTCGGCAAGCGAGATCTGGCAGGATTTATCCTCAATATCATCTGCTGATTCTACGATCTCCTTTGTCGCGATGATCTTATACTCGCAGGTGTCCCTGTCGATCACAACGGTAACATTCTCGGACTTCCCGTTGTAATGGTTCCGATAGGCAGTGATAAGCGAAGTCTCTATGGCATCAAACAAAGTCTCCCTGCTTATATTCTTCTCCTTCTCTAAACTGTCGAGCGCCTCCATTAATTCCTTGTTCATTTTCAACCTCCGTTAATAAATCGTTTCCGTGTATATAATAAAACCCAGTGATCAGATATCGTCAAAAGACAGCCTTATCTGCGCCAGCGCTTTTCTGTCAAAGCTTCTGTCAATCCCGTCTGTCGTCAGGATGATCGTGTCCCTGTCGAAGCTTTTAAGTATCCCCGTATATTCTTTTCTGTCATCTTCCTTTTTATACAGTTTTATGTCGATCTTACGTCCTACGGAATTGATAAAATCCCTCTCCCTTTTAAGGATCCGGCCGAGACCCGGGGAGCTTACCTCCAGAGTATAGGCTTCCGTGATATAATCCTCTTTGTCAAGCAGGTCCGAAAGTTCCCTGCTTACCTCCACGCAGTCATCTATCGTCACACCGCCCGGCTTATCGATATATACCCTAAGGTACCAGTCAGGCCCCTCCTTCAGGTATTCAACATCCCAAAGCTTTAACGCCTTGCTCTCGAGCACATCTATAAGCAGCTGCTCAGTCCTGTTCTCTATATCTTCTTTTTTTGACATAGCGTCCCCCTGCAAAAAAAGGAGTGGACCAAAGTCCACTCTTAACACTAACATATGTAGTCTAACACCAATCATAACAAAAAGCAAGCATTTTGTTAACCGGAACAGACTTTTAATATAAAAAAGCCTGTCCTCACTCCGCCTTGATCTCTTTCCAGTAATCGCTCATCAGCTCAACGGTTTCATCATTAAGCTGTACGCTGACTTCGCAGTTTTCCACCACGTCATCCGGAGGCACGAGCGCCGGGTTTTGAAGCTCCTCTTCCGAAAGCGAGGAAAGCACTGCCTCATTGGGCGTGGAATAATAAATATATTCAAAATTCATCTGCGCAATGTCTTCTCTGCACATAAAATCAAGGAACTGCGTCGCCGCATCAACATCCTCACAATTCCTGGTGATACAGAAGCAGTCCATCCAGACATTCGAGCCTTCCTTAGGTACAACATAGGCAAGGTTTTCGTTATATTCATGTCCCAGATACGCTTCGCCGGAATAAACCACCGACATGATGGCGTTTCCCGCTACTGTCTCGTCCCTTGCTTCGTCAACGAGATAGGCTTCAACATCCGGCTTCTGTTCGATCAGAAGCTCCTTTGCCTTCAAAAGTTCTTCTTCATTGTTTGTATTAACGGAATAGCCAAGATACTTGAGTGCCACCATGAAGGTATCCCTCATGCTGTTCTGCATTATTATCTGCCCGGAATACTCTCCGTTAAAAAGCACCTCCCAGCTGTCAACCGGAGCGCTGACTCTCGTCGTATCATAAAGGATCCCCAGAGTTCCCCAGAAAAACGGGATCGTATACTTATTATCCGGATCAAAGGCCCTGGCAAATTCATAATATTTCGCGCCGATATTATCCCTGTACTTCATTTTTCCGGTATCTATCGGAACAAGTTCCCCTTCCCCTATGAGTTTCTGCAGCATATAGTCAGCGCTGCACAGCAGATCATACTTTATCGCTCCGGATTTGTATTTTGTATACATCTCCTCCGGTGTCAGCGCTTCCTCATAGCGGATCTTAATACCTGTCTCCTCTGTAAACATCTCAAGCGCATCAGGATCAAAATATTCACCGTAATTGATCACGGTAAGCTCCCTGTCCTTGTTTCCGTCTTCCTTACCCCCGTCCTGCATATTTCCGCCGCAGCCGCAAAACAGCACTGTTAAAGCAGCTAAAGCGATCATAAGCACGGATCTGCTTCTGAGTTTTCTCAATTTTCCTTTTCTCCTTTTCCTCTCTGAGGGCAAAAACATCTATTCATCCGATGTTTTGGTTCCTCTGAATCCTTTATTTGAAACCAACAGTAGTAATGAAACAAACAGAAAGATAAGGGTGGACAGCGCATACAGCTCCGGCTTGATCCCTTTCCTGATCTCTCCGTATATCATGGTCGAGAGAGTATTAACCCCCGCTCCTTTCGTAAAATAAGTGATCACAAAATCATCCATTGACATAGTAAAGGCCATGAAAAAGCCTGACAGTATCCCTCCTGAAAGCTGAGGCAGAAGCACCCTGAAAAAGGCGTATCCCCCTCCCGCTCCGAGATCCCTTGCGGCTTCATATACACTGACATTCATCTGCTGGATCCCCGGCATAACGCTTAAGATCACGTAGGGAATGTTAAAGGTAATGTGAGCAAGCAGAACACTTCCGAAGCTTAACGGGATAAAATGCACAAACCAGAGCATGAGGGCTATTCCCGTCACGATATCCGCGTTCA
Source organism: Lachnospiraceae bacterium (assembly GCA_024684065.1). Next base: position 3,824 of record JAIKXO010000087.1, on the reverse strand, counting down.
GCATGGGAATGTTCGTAAACACCATCATGATCTTGTAATTCCGTTTCCGCATGGCATGTATGCCCAAAGCCCCCGGCACCCCTATAAGAACTGCCGCCCCGGCAGACATGAGTGCAAGCCCGAGGGTTGTGACCAGCACCTCCCGTATCTGGCTGTTTGAAAACAGCCTTACATACCAGTCAAGAGTAAAACCTCCCCAGGTCACCCTGGAACGCGAAGCATTAAAGGAAAGGACGATCAGTAAAAAGATCGGCGCGTACAGAAGCAGGGTGATCAGTCCGATATATATGCCGCTTAAAATATCCTTGATCCGTTCTACCATATCGTCGACTCCCTCCCCTCCACATAGTTTCTCGAGGTAAACGCCATTCCGATCAGAACAAAGATCATTAACGCGACGGAGATACCTGCTCCGAGGTTCCAGTCAGCGCTTGTGATGAATTCCTGCTCGATCACGTTACCGATAAGCTGAAGCTTTCCTCCGCCAAGGATATCCGCGATCACGAAGGATGTCATGGAAGGTACGAAAACCATCACTATCCCGCTTAAGAGCCCCGGAACCGACAGCGGCAGGATGATGCGGAAAAAGACCGTGAGGCTTCCCGCCCCGAGATCCCTTGCGGCTTCTATAACGTCCTGGTCGATCTCCATGATCGAGTTGTAGATCGGCAGTATCATATACTGAAGATAATCATAGACAACACCGATCATTATCGCAGTCCCGGTATTTGCAATGGAAACGGGCGGAAAGCCGAGACCGGTCAGCAGGAAATTCAGAACACCGTTATTTGAAAGGATCATCTGCCAGGCTAAGATCCTTAAGATAAAATTCATCCACATCGGAAGGATGATTATAAAAAGCGCAAATCCCTTTCTCCCCAGCCCGAGCCTCCGCATGGCCATAACCATGGGATAGGCTAAAAGGATGCAGATGAGCGTACAGCCCCCTGCGATCTCAAGAGAAAACATAAAAGCCTTTAAATGGATCGGAGAAAAAATAGCAAGGATATTGTCGGTCGTAAAGCTGCCGTTTTCATCCGTCAGAGCATATCGAAATATCACGAAGAGCGGGAGGATCGTAAACGCGGCGATCCAGACGGAATACGGAGCCGCAAGCCACTTTCTTTTATTATACGCCTTTGCGCTATTCATCTTTTACGGCCTCCGCATCTTCAGACGATGGTTTGTGCATGATCTGGATATTATCCGGAAGCACGGAAATGCCCGCCCGTGTTCCCGGGACGGCGGAATTCACGCTCTGTACCATCCATTCATACCCCGCGATCTCAACCTTGATCTCGTAATACGCCCCCTTAAAGATCACGGACATCACGGTTCCGTTAAGGAAACCTTCCTCCGGAGCCGTCAGCTCCAGATCCTCTGGTCGGATCACAACATCTACCGCCTCATCCTTACTGAAGCCGAAATCCACGCAGGGAACCTCGACGCCCTGTATCTCAACAAGGCAATCCCTTCGCATGATGCCGTCGATAATATTGCTGTCTCCGATAAAATCGGCCACAAACGCATTCTGGGGCTCGTCGTAAATATTCTTGGAAGTGTCCGCCTGCTGGATTATGCCCTTGTTCATGACGATGATCCGGTCGGACATCATCAGCGCCTCCTCCTGGTCATGCGTGACATAGAGGAAGGTGATCCCCACCTCTTTTTTTATTTTAATAAGCTCACGCTGCATGTTGTGCCGAAGCTTCATATCCAGAGCGCCAAGAGGCTCGTCAAGCAAAAGGATCTCCGGCTCATTGACTATCGCGCGGGCGATTGCAACTCTCTGCTGCTGTCCGCCGCTCAGGGAATCAGGCTTTCTGTCCCCATAGCTTTCCATATTGACCAGCTTAAGCGCATAATCGATCTTATCGCGGATATACTGTTTTGATTTCTTTTTTAATCTGAGCCCGAATTCGATATTTTCACTGACCGTCAGATGCGTGAAGAGTGAATACTTCTGGAATACCGTGTTTACATTCCGCTTTTCCGGCGGTAAGGCAGTAATATCGCGTCCCTCAAAAAAAACTCTTCCGCTGTCGGGCTTTACAAAGCCGCCTATGATACGAAGCGTCGTCGATTTGCCGCACCCCGAAGGACCGAGCAGCGTCACGAATTCATTTCTCCCTATCTCAAGGCTGAAATCATTCAGTATGGTTTTCCCGTCAAAACTTTTATATATGGAATCCAATACCAATATCTTTTCCGACATGGAAGTGTCCCCTTTTACACAAAATAATGCAGTTAATTATACACTTTAACTGGCTGAAGTCAATATTTCTACTCGGCCTTAAACTCTTCCCACAGCCTTTCCATGTATTTCATAGTCTCCTCCGGGAGCTGGATAAACACTTCACAGTTATCGAGCTTTTCGGGTGAGGGAGCAAGCGCTTCGGAGCTTCTCTCCTCTTCTGTCATGCCAGAGACAACCGACATTACCGGGGATGAGTATTTTACCGCCTCAAAATCAGCCAGTGCTATATCCTCTCTGCAGAGGAAATCAATAAACTTCTTTGCATTTTCCACATTTTCGCAATGCTTTGTTATTCCCCAGCAATCTATCCAGAGATTTGAGCCTTCCTTTGGAATGCAATAGCAAAGATCGGGGTTTTCCTCAAAAGCCTCATAGGCGTCGCCCGAATAAACTACCGCTATCGAAGCTTTTCCCTTAAGTATTTCATCCTTGGCTTCATCCACAAAGTAAGTAGCCACATCCGATTTTTGCTTAAGCAGCAGACCCTGCGCCTTCTTAAGCTCTTCTTCATCAGTGGTATTAAGCGAATATCTCTGATACTTGAGAGCGGTCATAAATGCGTCCCTCATGCTGTCGGTCATAATGAAATCCCCGAAATACTCACCGTTAAATATTACGTCCCATGATTCGATATCGCCCTTAACCCTGGTCTTATCATACAGAAGCCCGACAGTGCCCCAGAAATACGGTACGACATACTTATTCTCCGGGTCAAAGGCCTTCGTGAAATCCCAGTATTCCTGTCCGATATCCTTTATATTTTCCATATCCGAATAATCGGCTTTAATAAGCTCTCCTTCACTGATAAGCTTTTGAAGCATATATTCGGACGTGCACAATGCATCATATTTCGATCTGTTCGATTCGTACTTTGAATATATCTCTTCAGGGGTCGAAGCCACCTCAAGCTTAACCTCTATCCCCGTTTCTTTCTCGAATTTTTTTATTACTCCTTCATGGATATAGTCCCCGTAATTAAGAACTGTAAGTGTTTCCTTCCCTGTGTCCGCGCTGCCCCCGCAACCTGACAGCAAAACCATCATCCCCGTTAAAAGAGCGGCGATCATTGCCATGTTTTGACGATGACGACTCATATTATTCCTCCTGAAAGATAAAAAAGTTCTGACCTTGATATTTTCTGTAAGATTCATGAAAGAAGCACATCACGATGCGCATTATCATGAATACCGGAAGCGTTTTTGTCTCCGGTAAGGCATGAAAGGGAAGCTGAAAACCTGTCCGTGCATCCGGCAATAACTAATACATACATCAGTAGAGTAGAGTATAGCATAGAACAAAGTATTATTGTAAAAAAAATAATGCATAACATTATATTTTTTCACCTTCATTTGTCATTAAGTATTTTTTTTCAAAATACCACTTGCAATTATCGGAAAAATATTATAATATATCTGAGCATGGCTCGTTGGTCAAGCGGTTAAGACGCCGCCCTCTCACGGCGGAAACAGCGGTTCGATTCCGCTACGAGCTGCGTAGAAAACCCCGTAAACATCAGCGTTTGCGGGGTCTTTTGTACCATAAATGGGTGGTTAGTGAGTGGTTAGTG
>JAIKXO010000059.1 GCA_024684065.1 Lachnospiraceae bacterium | reverse complement strand
CAGGCGCGAGCCGGCATGGATCTTTTAACGATTCAGCATAACAGCGGTCACAGATGCAAATCTACAACACTTCATTATATGCGTTTGGTGCAAAATGATCCTGTAGTTGATGAAAGATGGGAAAAAGTATTCGGATAAACTGCTGGAACCGCTTAGGAACAACTTTTATTTCCAAAACAAAAATCGCAAATGCTGTGTTTTACAACATTTGCGATAAATAAACCAATCGGGGTGACGTGATTCGAACACGCGACTTCTACGTCCCGAATATCGATGTCAATTTCTTATCCTATCCCTTTTTGTGCCGATTTCGTTTATTTTGATAAGTCTTTGCATTTGACTGTTCATAATATAACACAGGATAACATGTAATAAAAGACCGATTAGATATTTCGGTAAGAACAAAAGTTAGAACAAAAAGCTTTCTGAGGATCCGGACGGATCGCTCCTCAGGGAGCTTTTTTTGTTTCCAAAATAGGAGGAATGAATAAATGGCAGTATTAAAGAATAAAACTCAGGGAAATTACACAATAGTATCCCAGAACATCATGAGAGATAAAAATCTATCACTTACGGAGCGCGGCATGCTCCTGACCCTCTTATCCTTACCGGACAACTGGCATCTGACCATAATGGGCCTTTGCCAGATCCTTCCTGACGGTAAAGACAAGATAGGCCTACTCTCCGCGGGACAGTGCATTTTGTTCTTTCACGCATCGCTCCGATTATACCCCCGATGAACTGGAGCGCTTACTTGTCTGCAACTGAATATCCCATCCCTGCCCTGACGGGCGCGATTTACCAGAAATGAAACCGGCTCTCCCGCCGTCTTCATTTCTTCCCGGATCAGTCGATACCTGACCGCTGAAAAAGGAGCCAACCGGTCCTCCCGGATTGTTTGCTCCTTTTTAGTTTGCCGGTGGGAGGGTATCTCCTTCCCGGGCAAATCGCAAGACCACAGATCCCCCGCAGCCGACCGCCTATGCTTCCAAATCGGCTTGCGGTTGATCAGGCAAGTTTCGCATTGTGGCAAGCCACAACGCACCGCTTCAGCCAAAAAGCCCATCGGCTTTTCCGCTTCCGCTAAACTTGCCAGCGGGGTTTCACCCCCTTGGATCCCTGCTCCGCCCAACATACATTATTTACCACGGCAACTGTGTTCTATTTTTTATATCACATTAAATGAAAGGAGTATGCATCATGCCAAAGATCAATCGCAGGCGAATAAAGCCGTTACCATACGGATGAATGATACAGAGTACGCTGAGCTCCAGCGGAAGGTCAGTGAGTCCGGCCTGACACAACAGGCGTATATCATCAACGCTATCCGCGGCGGGACCATAACAACAGCGGATGAAATAGCTGTACTTAAAGATATCAGCAAAAGCTTTGCTGACTTCCAACGGCAGATACGCGGACTATCCACCAATGTTAACCAGATGGCCCATATAGCTAACGCCCAGGGCGTTCTGCCGGCTGAAAACGATCTCCGAGAGCTTTCAGACCAGCTGATGGACTATCGAAAGGAAGGTGAAGAAATATGGCTATCAATAAGGTCGTCAATAAATCAACCAAAAGCCACGGCGCCATGAGGAACGTTCTTGAATATGTCCTGCGCGATCAAAAGATCAGGGAAGGTTATGTGGAGATCGCAGGTCCTTATTCCGGCGAAACCGTCAACTATGACGATATCTATCGGGCATGGCTTGAAGAAAAGCAGCTCTGGGATAAAGATTCCGGCAGGATGTACGCTCACTTTATCATGAGCTTCCACAAAGATGAACAGGTAACACCCGCCGAGGTGCTGGATATGTGCCGTTCATATGCCGATCACTTCTTCTCCGGACATCAATATGTTATCGGGGTACACCAGGATAAGGATCATCTGCATGGCCATATTGTTGTGAACTCCGTGTCTTACATAGATGGACATAAGCTGCATCAGACAAAACACGATCTTGAAGGGCAGAAGAATTTCACCAATAACCTCTGCCGGGAACGCGGACTGACTGTAGCCGAAAAAGGACGTCATTTTGACGGCTCTCTTATAGAGCAGGGTGAGATAAGTGCATGGAGCAAAGATAAATATAACCTTCTTATAAACACCGCAAAAAAGAGCTATGTCGCAGATTGTGCCATAGCTCTGATGGATGTTATCCCCGGCTGTACCGGCAGGGAGGAATTCATATCCGGCATGAAGAAACGCGGCTGGTCAGTACAATGGGAAGACAAACATAAGCACATCGTCTTCCAAAATGAAAACGGTGATAAAGTCCGTGACAGCAACATAGAAAAGACCTTTGCAGGTATGAAAGTGAACAAGGAGGCACTCACAGATGAATTTACGCGCCAGAATGAACTCCGACTCTCAGGGCAGGGAGCCGATGCCGAACTCAGACAATACTATAACGAGCTCATGTCAGCCACTGTCGGATCCGATAATGCAAAAGCAGGCGGAAATAATACAGATGCAGGCATCCGAGATACGGACACTCTCCTCAGAGAAGTCAGAACTGATATCAGCAATAGCCGAGCTCAGAGCAGAACTGTCATCCGTACAGGATATAAATCTCTCATTGAAAACAAAGAACGACAGCTTGAAGAACAACGCAGGGCCGCTCTCCAGGAGGGATCAGGAAAAACTGATAGAAGACCTCGCCGGCGTAAGGACCAGTCTCTCTGACGCCATAAAAGCCCGTGATACAGCCGTCCAAAAGAACCGTGAGCTGCTGTTGACCGCAAAATCCAGCCGTAAGACCGCATGGGGAGTTCTTGCAGGAACTCTCCTTTGCTGTCTTATCGCATATCCGGC
>JAIKXO010000040.1 GCA_024684065.1 Lachnospiraceae bacterium | reverse complement strand
AAGGTTACGATGGATGAAGAGACAAATTCTGAGCTTGATCTGACTTTCACAACCTTAATGGGGGACAAGGTTGAGCCGAGGCGTGAATTTATTGAAGAAAATGCGAGATTTGTTAAAAATCTGGATATATGACCGGTAAATGTAAAATTTACCGAAAGCGGCCGTCGGTTACGTATCTGTAAAAAGATGGTCATGAAAAAAGAAAATCGGAAATAACGTATTTTTCTGATAAGAAAATAATTAAAAACAGAATTGTCGGCAGGAGAAATATCTATATATGGATGACAAAATTTTTGATAATGTCCATGAGGTTGATCTGAAAAAAACTATGGAAAGCTCTTATATAGATTATGCAATGAGCGTAATCGCGTCGAGAGCTCTTCCTGATGTAAGAGACGGTTTAAAGCCCGTTCAAAGGCGTGTTCTCTACTCAATGATAGAACTGAACAACGGACCCGATAAGCCTCACAGAAAATGCGCCCGTATCGTAGGTGATACCATGGGTAAATATCATCCTCATGGAGACAGCTCGATATACGGAGCATTGGTAAATATGGCCCAGGAATGGTCTATGAGATACGTTCTCGTAGACGGTCACGGAAATTTCGGTTCCGTTGACGGAGACGGCGCCGCCGCCATGAGATATACGGAAGCGAGACTTTCAAAGATATCGATGGAAATGCTTGCGGATATCAACAAGGATACCGTCGACTTTGTTCCTAACTTTGATGAAACGGAAAAAGAGCCGTCCGTACTTCCCGGCCGTTATCCCAATCTTCTGGTAAACGGTACTACCGGTATAGCTGTAGGTATGGCTACGAATATCCCTCCGCATAACCTAAGGGAGGTTATAGGCGCCGTTACGAAAATGATAGATAACAGGGTTGAAGAGGACAGGGATACCGAAATAGAGGAGATCCTTTCCATAATAAAGGGTCCCGATTTTCCTACCGGTGCCGAGATCCTTGGCACGAGAGGGATAGAGGAGGCTTACAGGACCGGACGGGGAAAAATAAGAGTCCGCGCCATTACCAACATAGAGGCTATGCCTAACGGCAAAAACCGTATAATAGTGACCGAGCTTCCGTATCTTGTCAACAAGGCAAAGCTTATAGAGAAAATAGCGGAGCTTGTCAAGGACAAAAAGATCGACGGTATCACAGATCTGAGGGATGAATCCGACAGAGAGGGAATGAGGGTCGTCATAGAGCTCAGAAAGGATGTCAGCCCTAATATAGTTCTCAATAAGCTTTATAAGCATACCCAGCTTCAGGATACCTTCGGAGTGATAATGCTCGCGCTCGTCAATAACGAGCCGAAGGTAATGAGTATCCTTGAGATACTTTCGCATTACCTTGATCATCAGAAGGATGTTGTAACAAGAAGAACCAGATATGACCTTAATAAGGCAGAGGAAAGAGCTCATATATTAGAAGGCCTGCTGATCGCTCTTGATAATATAGATGAGGTCATAAATATAATCAGGAACAGCAAAACTCCTTCTGAAGCGAAGGAAGAGCTGATAAAAAGGTTTGCGTTAAGCGATGCTCAGGCTCAGGCTATCATAGATATGAGACTCAGGGCTCTGACGGGTCTTGAGCGTGAAAAGCTTGAGGAAGAATATGCCCAGCTTAAGAAAAAGATAGAGGAGTACAGAGCGATCCTTGCCGATGAAAAGCTCCTTTTGGGAGTAATAAGAGAGGAGATCAATATAATCTCTGATAAATTCGGGGATGAAAGAAGAACGAGCATAGGTTATGACGAGTCGGATTTTACCATGGAGGATCTCGTGCCCCATGAAAATACGATAATAGCCATGACAAACCTCGGATATATAAAGAGGATGACTGTTGATAATTTTAAGTCACAGCACCGGGGAGGCAGAGGCATCAAGGGGATGTCCACGATAGATGATGATTATATCGAGGATATCCTTATGACGACGACCCATACCAGGCTCATGTTCTTTACAAACCAGGGAAGGGTTTATGAGCTTAATGCCTATGAGATACCGGAATCCTCAAGGACCTCAAGAGGCGTTGCCATAATCAACCTGATCCAGATGAATCCCGGCGAAAAGATCAATGCGATGATCCCCGTGACTGAATATGACAATGAGCATAATCTTTTCATGGTAACCAAAAAGGGCACCGTCAAAAAGACCAGGATAACCGAATATGGCAATATCAGAAAGAACGGGCTTATTGCGGTAAACCTCAAGGATGATGATGAGCTTATTGAGGTAAAAACGACCTCTAAGGACAGCGAGATCTTCCTTGTCACTAAATACGGGATGTGCATCAGATTCAAGGAAACGGATGTGCGCGCGACCGGCAGATCCTCTATGGGAGTAAGGGGAATGAACCTTATGTACGGAGATGAGATAGTCGGGATGCAGCTTGATCATCAGGGCGAATCTCTTCTGATAGTTTCCGAAAAGGGCTACGGAAAGAGAACGATGATAGATGAATTCAATATCCAGTACAGAGGAGGCAGGGGCGTTAAATGCTATAAGAGCCTTGGAAAGACCGGAGATGTCATCGGGGTAAAGTCGGTAAATGATGACAATGAGATCATGATGATAACAAATGAGGGCGTCATAATCCAGATCCCCATGAAGGATGTTTCTGTGCTTGGAAGGATCACATCGGGTGTCAAGCTCATGAATCTCGATAACGGCGTGACCATCGCGAAGATAGCTAAGGTGAGGGAAAAGATATCTGACGGCACTAACGAATATGACAGTATCGAAGAAGCTGACGAAAAGATAAACAGGGCCGATAAGATGGTCATTATCCATGATGAAGTCAATGTGGATGAATTTGATGATACCGATGAATATGAAGATACTGACGAATATAAAGATACTGACGGATACGAAGAACCCGATGAATTCGAAAATACCGGCGATTCTGATGATCAGGACGGTTCTTCTGATGATGAATGATCATAACTTATGATTGCTTTTAGGATCTGTGCAAAATTATAATACCGTATTTTTGCACAGATCCTTTGTTTTATGGATCAAATCATTCAGATTACAGATTTTTCAGTATATATAAAGAATATCTGAAATTGTTCAGTATTCCGGTTTAAAAAAATATGAGAGAGATAAATGTAAAGGAAATAACCGAAAATATAAAGGAAATGTGTATACAAGCCAATCATTTCCTTTCGGAGGATATGAAAAAAGCCCTTAAGGAAGCTTATGACCGTGAGGTATCTGAGGTCGGAAAAAAAATCCTTGACCTGCTTTCAGAAAATCTTGAGATTGCTAAGACCGAAATGATACCGATCTGTCAGGATACAGGTATGGCCGTGGTCTTCATGGATATAGGCCAGGATGTTCATTTTATCGGGGGAGATTTAGAGAATGCCGTTAATGAAGGCGTAAGAGAAGGATATGTCGGCGGTTATCTCAGAAAATCGGTAGTAGGAGATCCTCTTAAACGCGTAAATACCGGGGACAATACTCCTGCGATCATCCATTATAATATCGTTTCAGGTGAAAAGGTAAAGCTTACTGTAGCCCCTAAGGGTTTCGGAAGCGAGAATATGAGCAGGATCTTTATGCTTAAGCCCGCGGACGGTATAGAAGGAGTAAAAAACGCGATACTTACGGCGGTAAAGGATGCCGGTCCCAATGCCTGTCCTCCGATGGTAGTGGGAGTAGGGATAGGAGGAACCTTTGAAAAATGCGCTGTTCTCGCTAAAAAAGCCCTGACGAGAAATGCTGATGAGTTTTCCGATATTGAATATATAGCAGAGCTTGAAAAGGAAATGCTTGAAAAAATCAATAAGCTCAATATAGGGCCGGCGGGACTTGGAGGCGTCAATACGGCCTTTAAGGTAAATATCGAAACCTGTCCGACCCATATTGCGGGGCTTCCGGTTGCCGTCAACATATGCTGCCATGTCAACAGGCATTGCACGCGGATCATATAACATGATGTGAGGTTTAAAAGTAATATCAATAAAACCTTTCACCCACTGGCAGGCAGGCTTGCCGTGGGTTCAGGCTTTTGACCCTGATATCATACTATACGGAGAATCATATGGAAAAACATATTTCTGCGCCTTTAAGCGATGAAACCGTTAATGAGCTCAGATCAGGCGATTATGTATATATTACAGGTGTTATTTATACTGCGAGAGATGCCGCCCATAAAAGAATGTATGAATTCCTGACAGAAGAAGATGGCTCTGATCCGAAGAAAAAAAAGCTTCCCTTCGATCTTAAGAATAATATCATTTATTATATGGGTCCTTCTCCTGCAAGGGAAGGCAGGGTGATCGGCTCTGCCGGGCCGACCACTTCTTCGAGAATGGATAAATATACCCCGCTGCTTCTTGACCTGGGGCTTAAAGGAATGATCGGAAAGGGAAAAAGGAGCAGGGAGGTAAAGGATTCCATAATAAAAAACAATGCCGTATATTTCGCGGCTGTCGGGGGAGCAGGGGCTCTGCTTTCCAAATGTATCAAAAAATCAGAGGTCATAGCCTATGATGACCTGGGAACTGAGGCTATACGGAAGCTTACGGTGGAGAATTTTCCTGTTATCGTAGTTATCGATAATAAGGGAAATGATCTGTATGAAGATAATGACCGCAAGTCTTAACTTGTAATTGAAGTATAGTTCAAATTTGTTTATACTTATTTATATGATATCAGGGTAAAAAGCCTGAATCCACGGCAAGCTTGCCTGCCGGTGGGTGAAAGGTTTTATTGATATCACTTTTGGCCTTCACATAGTTTATATTAGCGGTAAAAGAAAATATTTAAGAAAAGGAGCGAGGCTATGAAGAGAGTTGGTTTTTTAACGAGCGGCGGTGACTGTCAGGCTTTAAATGCGGCTATGAGAGGAGTTGTAAAATCCCTTTGGTTTTCGCTTGGCGGCGATAACGTTGAGATCTACGGCTTTTACAATGGCTACAGAGGTCTGATATACAGCAATTACAAGCTGCTTACCTATTCTGATTTTTCAGGGATACTTACAAGAGGCGGAACGATACTCGGAAGTTCCAGAACTCCCTTTAAGACCATCAGGGAACCGGATGAGAACGGGGTCGACAAGGTTGCCGCAATGAAGCAGAATTATTACAAGCTGAATCTTGACTGCCTCGTAATACTCGGCGGAAACGGAACGCACAAGACCGCTAACCTTTTAAGAGAAGAAGGCCTTAACATAATCACTCTGCCAAAGACCATCGATAATGATCTCTGGGGGACTGACATGACCTTCGGTTTCCAGAGTGCGGTGGATATCGCAACGAATGCAATCGACTGTATACATACTACGGCTTCTTCCCACAGCAGAGTTTTCATAGTCGAGGTTATGGGACACAGAGTAGGATGGCTTACCTTAAATGCAGGAATGGCAGGCGGCGCGGATATCATCCTGATCCCGGAGATCCCTTATGATATAGATAAGATAGTGGACGCCATCAACTTAAGGACCAAGAGAGGAAGCACCTTTACGATCCTTGCCGTAGCGGAGGGCGCCATTTCAAAGGAAAGGGCAAAGATGGGCAAGAAGGAGCTTAAGAAGAGCTTAGAAGAAAGCAAGGCTAAATATCCTTCTGTTTCCTATGAAATAGCCGCCGAGATAGAGAAGCGTACCGGACAGGAAATAAGAGTTACTGTTCCCGGACATACACAGAGAGGCGGAAGCCCTGTCCCTTATGACAGAGTATTTGCTTCAAGGCTCGGAACCAAAGCGGCCCAGCTTATTATTGATCAGGATTACGGCTACATGGTCGGTATAGTTAACAGAGAGATCACAAAGATACCTCTTCAGGATGTTGCCGGCAAGCTTAAATATATGGAGCCCGATGCCACGATAATTCAGGAAGCAAGGATGCTTGGAATAAGCTTCGGAGATTAAACGGATCTTATCCATAAAAATATATGTCTTACACTGCTTTGTATAGAAAATGGCGTCCTGAGCGCTTTGAAGATGTCAAGGGCCAGGACGCTATTGTAAAAACACTGAAAAATCAAATAATATCAGGGCGGATAGGGCATGCTTATCTTTTTGTCGGCACCAGAGGAACGGGAAAGACCACGGTTGCCAAGATATTCGCGAAATCCGTCAACTGCGAAAATCCCGTAAACGGAAGCCCGTGCCTTAAATGCAGTATGTGCAGAACGATAGCCGACGGCTCGAGCATGAATGTGTTCGAGATCGATGCGGCTTCAAATAACGGCGTCGACAATGTAAGAAATATAAGGGACGATGTCGTTTATTCCCCGGCTTCCGGAAAATATAAGGTATATATCATAGATGAGGCCCATATGCTGTCGCCGGGAGCCTTTAATGCTTTGCTGAAAACTCTTGAAGAGCCTCCCGAATATGTAATTTTCATATTAGCGACGACTGAGGTTCAGACGATCCCCGTGACCATCCTTTCAAGATGCCAGAGATATGATTTCAGGCGTATCTCATCTGATATCATAGTTGAAAGGCTTAAAGAGCTTATGGAAGGCGAAAACATAAACGCCGAGGATAAGGCCTTAAGATACATCGCGAGGGTTTCGGACGGGGCGCTCAGGGATGCGATAAGCCTGTTTGACCAGTGCAATGCCTTTTATTACGGGGAAGAGCTTACCTATGAAAAGGCTCTGGAGGTTCTTGGCGCCGTGGATACCGTTGTATTCAGCGAGTTTGTAAGAGACGTGATGACCTCGGACCTTAATTCCGCCATAGAGCTTCTCGATGAGATCGTTTTGCAGGGAAGGGAGCTTACGCAGTTTATTATCGATCTTACCTGGTATTTAAGAAATCTGCTGTTTGTAAAGACCTCTGATAAAAACGATATAGAAGAGATCCTGGATGTTTCCTCCGAAAATCTTAAGAGGCTTAAGGAAGAGGCCGGATTTCTGGATCAGGAAACAATAATGCGGTATATAAGGATCTTTTCCGATCTGATAAGGGATATAAAGTATTCCTCCCAGAAACGCGTACTTATTGAGATCACCGTTATAAAGCTCTGCAAGCCGAGCATGGAGACGGATTATTCCTCTGTAGTCGAAAGGGTAAGGATACTTGAGGAAGAGATAGATAAGCTTACCGAAGCTTTGAATGAAATAAAAAATAATCCTGCAAGAGCTTCGGAGATAACTGTCGAAAAGAGGGAAAAAGCCGTCAGGACGGAAAAGATAGCGCTTCCCGAAAACATAGAGGAAAACATACTGCTCGCGAGCAAAAAAAGAGCTGAGATAATTTCAAATGTGACAAATATGCTCAAGCATATGCTGAACGGATCGGTATGGTCCGCCGAACAGAAAGACAAGCTGCTTATAATACCTAAGGATGAGAATATAGCCGATTATCTCAGTGACGAGGTCTATCAGAAGGATCTTGATAATGCGATAATAAAGGTCATCGGAACCCATATTGATTTTGAGATCAAAGCTATATACAATGAGCCGTTAAAGCAGGTGAAATATACGGAGCTTAACACCATAACCGGAATAGATATGGAGATAGAAGAGGAGGATACATAATAAATGGCAAAAAGAGGCGGTTTTCCCGGCGGCATGGGAATGGGAAATATGAATAACCTGATGAAACAGGCTCAGAAGATGCAGCGTCAGATGGAAGAGAGCCAGAAGGAGCTTGAAGAAAAGGAATATACGGTTTCTTCAGGAGGCGGGGCTATTGAGATAACAATTACGGGTAAAAAGGAGATCACAAAGGTAAAGCTTGACAAGGACGCGGTCGATCCGGATGATGTGGAGATGTTGGAAGATCTTATCATGGCTGCGGTCAATGAGGCTATAGCAAAGGTTGAGGAGGCATCCTCCGCTGCTATGGGCAAGCTCACGGGCGGCCTTGGTCTTGGTGGTTTCTGATGGATCTTTACAGCGGCTATATCAACCGGCTTATATCTGAGCTTTCCGTACTTCCGGGCATAGGCAACAAGACAGCCCAGAGGCTTGCTTTTCATATTATCAATATGCCTGTTGAAAACGTGAAGAAGCTTGCGGGAGCCATGGTGGATGCAAGGACCAATGTAAAATACTGTACGGAATGCTTTACACTGACCGACGATGAGCTTTGTCCGATATGCAAAAATCCTTCGAGGAATCATAAGCAGATAATGATCGTTGAGAATACCAGGGACATGACTGCCTATGAAAAGACCGGAAGGTATGAAGGGGTTTATCATGTTCTTCACGGCGCGATCAACCCGAGCCTCGGCATAGGCCCTAATGATATCAGGCTTTCCGAGCTGTTGAAGCGTCTTCAGCATGATGTGGATGAGGTGATCATTGCCACGAATTCAAGCATTGAAGGCGAAACAACGGCCATGTATATCAGCAAGCTCATAAAACCTACCGAGATCAGGGTAACAAGGATAGCGAGCGGAGTGCCTGTGGGAGGTGAGCTTGAATACATCGATGAGGTAACGCTTGCGAGGGCGCTTGATGCGAGAGTTGAGCTGTGATCCGGGGGTGTGAGTCATTATTTATTTTTATTCAAAGAAGGGGGAAAAAAGATGTCAGTTACAAAGAACGGATTCGGAAAAACAAAGGATGGAAAAGACGTAAGCCTGTATACGATAGATAACGGGAAGATGAAGGTTTCGATCACGGATTTCGGGGCAAATATCGTAAGTCTTATCGTTCCCGATGATAAGGGCGAAACAAAGGATATAGTTCATGGGTTTGACAAGGTCGAGGATTATTTTGAAAATCCGTGTTTTTTCGGGGCCTGTATAGGAAGAAGCGCCAACAGGATAGCAAATGCGAGCTTTTCCATTGACGGGACTGAATATAAACTTGCCGTAAACGATAATGGAAATAATCTGCATTCGGATTATGAAAACGGCTTCCATAAAAAGCTGTGGGATGCAAAGACTGTTGATGATGAAAACAAGGTCGAGCTTACTTACAGCTCACCGGATATGGAAAACGGTTTTCCGGGAAATATGGATGTAAAGGTAAGCTACAGCCTGACGGATTCAAATGAATTAAAAATAGAATATGAAGCCTTAAGCGATAAGAAAACCGTATTTAATCCCACGAACCATACATATTTCAATCTTGCCGGACATGATGCTTCCAGTGATAAAATATATGACACGGTGCTCTGCCTGCATGCTTCGAAATATACACCGGTCGTAAACGGCGCTATCCCTACGGGAGAGCTTGCCCCTGTTTCGGGAACCGTTTTCGATTTTACCGGAGGCAGGAAAATAGGACAGGATATCGATGCCGATGTTGAGCAGCTTAAGCTTGTAAACGGCTATGATCATAATTTTGTGATAGACGGTTATGACGGAACGATAAGAGAAGCAGCTTCTGTAAGCTGTGCGGGCAGGACGATGAAAGTGCTTACCGATCTTCCCGGGATCCAGTTTTATGCGGGAAACGCTATAAGCCCTCTTACCGGTAAGGATGGGGTAAAATACGGAAAGCGCACGGCATTCTGCCTTGAGACCCAGTTTTTCCCGAACAGTATTAATCAGGAAGGCTTTAAAAAGCCCGTTATAGAGGCAGACAAGCCTTATAAGACAACTACCGTATACAGATTTGAATAAAGCCCGGAATTTTCCCTATTGTCATACAAACGCGGTGAAATATGTTTGCTGACAGGCTTTTTAAAATAATCTGGCGTAATTATTTATAATTATCATTATGGACAATAAAAAAAGCAATCCGGTAATATCCGTAATAATTGCATTGATCGTATTCATCGCCATCGCATCCGGCGCTTATTTCCTCGTGAGAACTGTTTTCACCAGACAGGAAACAAAGGCGCAGGAGCTTGCGGCCTGGGAATATGAAAAGGAGAAAAAAGAAGCCCTGGCACAGGGCGAAACCGTAAAGAAGGAAACTTCTGAAGTTACCGCTGCGCCTTCTGATAAGTCAGAGAAAACAGTTCAGGAGACCACTTCTTCCCAATCCGCATCAGATAAAAAAGCATCTGATGAGAAAGCCTCTGCGCAGGGAGAAACCTCTTCCGGGAACAAAACAGCTTCTTTGGAAAAAACTTCTTCCGGGGATACCCCGGCTGAAACCGGGGAATCTGTCGATGTTTCGAAATTCTTAAGTCGGAGCAAGAGGGTTGATTATACCGTTGAATATTTTAAGCCCGGAAAGAGAAACGGGAGCCTTACCTGGGAAGACAGGGTTTTTGCAAAGATAGAGAATCTGGAGTCTCCCAAGGACGCGCCCATAAATACTTTCCCCATATCCCGGAGGAAGCTTAAATCCCAGGATGACAAGGATATCGAATATGAGGTATATTCTTATCCTGATACCCAAAAACCGGCAAAGCTTTCTTATATCGAGGATTGCGGGGATTATTATGAGATAACGGATTATTATTTTGACAAAGAAGGAAAGCTGAATTATGCGTCCGTTTATGACCAGATAGTTATATTGCCCGTTGAACTTAATTCTTCATCAGTAAAATCACGCTATTATATAACGGATGATACGCTTGTCAGATATATTTATACCGAAGGGGATGTATCTACCTCATATAAGGCTTCGGATATTTCAAAATACAGCAGCGGTACGAAAGAGCAGTATGATTATCTTGAAAAGAGCATTGTAAACGGCGCCTATATCTCATATTATGCTTATCTGAATACCAAAGAATCGATTACGATACAGGGGTATGTGCAGGATGAATTTGACATGCCTTTGGTCGGTGTAAAGGTGACCCTGTCCGGCGGAAAAAAGGACAAGAGGACGAATACGGACGGGGACGGGCATTACAGCTTTACGGTCGAGCCGTCTGACAATCCTTATAAGCTTTCGATGGAAAAGGATTCGCTTTCGGGTGAAAGCATCTATAATATCAAGTTACCGTCAGGTTCCGGAGATTACTATGCGGATACGGTCTATATGGGATATCAGAATAACCAGTCTGCCGCCTATGATGTGCATTTGATAGTAAGGGATGCGATATCCAACAGCAAGATCATAGATGAGGCTGATATTAAGCTCCGCAGGGGCGTCAATAATCTGGACGGAGAGATTTTTGCTTCCGGAAAGCTTGACAGCGCGGGATCCATAAATCTTCCGTTAAGTTCGGGAATGTATACTGCCGGAGTTGACAAGGAAGGCTATGAGACCAGCTACTTTAATATAATCGTAAAGCAAAATCACCAGTCGGCAATGGGCTATGCAGTGCCGGAGATAGAGGAAGGAAAATATCTTGCCTTCGTATACTGGGAGGCGACGCCCTATGATCTTGACTGCAGGATGATCGGGGAATACGGAAGGACAATACTCAGATCGCCCGTTGACAGCATCGGTTCCGTGATGACTGAATGCTTTGCGCTTGAAAACATTGGAAATGAGCCGTATAAGCTTTACGTTTCGGATTATATAAGCTGCACCTCTGGCAATACGATGTCCTACAGCATGTCAGGCTCCGGTGCTTATGCAAAGGTTTATTCTTCCGATGGCCTCCAGGCATCCATAAACGTTCCGGCCGCTCACGCCGGGGTCATCTGGGATGCCCTGACTTTAAGAAACGGTGTTATTTATCCCGATAACAGATATTATTATAATATCAGTTCAGATTTATACTGGACATCGAAGTAAAATTACTCTATAATGGGAAAGTCGCAGGAAAATATTATCCTGTGACGACGGCGTGTGGCTCAGTTTGGTAGAGCGCAGCGTTCGGGACGCTGAGGCCGCAGGTTCGAATCCTGTCACGCCGATATGTTGTTTTCAGGGGCTTCCGGGTTCGGAAGCCCTTGATTTTTACCCCATAATGTTTAAAGGGCTGTTCTGAGCAGCCCTTTCTTTATTTCATCTAATTCATTCGCGGTACATTGTTCTTCATGTTTACTGCATCATAAGAAAATCAGAAACGCTGATTATTCGTGGATCTGTAACTGATGATTCCAAGAAGTCCTTGTCTCCGGTAAGGAAAAGATCAGCACCTGCATCAAGAGCGGCGCGTAGTATAGGGCGATCCTTTTCATCACGAATAAGGTTTTCATCCTCTACTACTGCCTCGGGAGTTTTAACGACATCTATAACAGATAGTGAAGCGTATAAAAAAGCATCCAACTCAGTTATCCGGTCAGGCCATTTCTCGCGAAACTTTCGATGCAGTTCATCTATGACGTAATCACAAGTTACCGGTTGGTAT
>JAIKXO010000256.1 GCA_024684065.1 Lachnospiraceae bacterium | reverse complement strand
GAAAAAATGTGACTTGTCGGAAAAGAAATGCCCTGTATGCGGGGGAAAACTGAAGAAACAATTCACGGAAGAAGAATTAAAGGAAATCCAAAAGCAGAACGATGATATGGCTGTGATCAACACCTTGCTGATGTAGATTCTGTTATGTGGGGCGTGAAGACATTCCATGAATTTTATGACGAAAGCATATTACAGATTCAGGACAGCTTTAGGCAAGGCAAGGATCGCCACCGCCGTAGACTTCATCCTCAAATCTGCCGACAGAGCTCTGGAAGCTACGGGGCCTGCCGCAAAGGAGGGTTATTTCTCCGACACGGAGGCAGACAGGATGCTGAAGGAGATCGACCGGAGGCTCAGGAACCTTAAGCTCCGCCTTGGGCAGCTCAGGGAAAATCTTGAAAGTGGACGACGGGATACCGGGTACATGCTAATGCGGATCGCAGATGACGAGCTCAGCGAATGTGGACGCATCTACGGGGAGCTTAAGAAGATTACAGATGAATCGGATCCGCTCATGAAGGAGCCGGGCTACATGTTCGCTAAAGAATGAAGACTAAAAGAAAGCACAATAATGCCCTGCCGGCAGAGGCAGGGCGTTTATATTGCATCAGAAGAAACGCAATGAAGGCGTTGCATTATGCCTGTCATGGAAGCGTTTCCTTTTAATCTTGTTCACGAGGCCGCATCCATAGAAATATCATGACCATAGCTGTTTTCAATCCAGTCTGACACCTCGCGCAAGATCTCCTGCGCAGCGAAATAGAAATCGGAGCTGCCGCCCATTGAAAGGGAGCCATCCTTCGTCTCAAGCCTGCCACAGACAGGTTCTATGTCGTATTCCTTTTTTAGTATCTTTACGGGTATGTAGGACAGCCCCGCGCCTTCCTCCATGTTTCTACGGACAGCCTCCATGTCGACACCGTTCTCGATAGAATCATTATCAGCCCGTGCGTCCACGAACTCATCGATCCACATTGAGTTGCTGAGCCTGAGATCCTCGATAAATTCCATCGCCTCATTCATATCACGCTTGATATCATTTCTAGACTTCATATTATCTCCCTTCAACCCTCGTGACCTCCGGGGCGGGCGTAATATTTTACCAACAGTTTCTTTCAGAACCCATGATGGCCAAGCGGATCTGGGCCGGCATGGGATATGGGTAGATTAAAATTCTCATCGGATATATTTCTTTATTCAGTATAAAGATGCCATATCGTACATTTTCCTGTCGAAATTAGATAAGGGGTATAAAAGGGGTATAAAGATGACGGCTGCCCCTCCTTTCCTTGATTTTACTGGGGTTGCGGGATGGTTTTCTTCTTCGATTCCCATCACCTGCTTCCCTGTTTTCCCCGTAAACACTGAGTTTGCGGGGATTTTTTTTTGAAAAAAATTTGCATCAAGTTGCATCAGCCCAAGACTTCCCTTATTTTATCATCTTCGCAGGCAACAGAAACCCTTCTGTTATAATGCCTCGTCATATCCGCCGTGGTATGCCCCGACAGCCTCTGTATCTCCTTTTCGCTTATACCGGCATCATACATGGCCGAAATATTGTGGAACCTGATGCCGTGAGAGCTGAAATACTTTACGCCCGCCATTTCGCACACCTTTTTCAGGTTCGTGTTGAACCCGTTCGTGTAGATCGGCCCGTTCCCGCTCCTGTTCGGCAGAAGCCACACAGAGTCCGGGTAATTCTCAAAAAGCCATGCTATGGCCGAGAGAGCCCTTTCCGACAACGGCTCGATACGCTTTCCGGCCTCCTGCTTTCCCTTCATGATGTTTGACCTGACAGGATGCCTGTTAGCTGTTTCGGTTTCGATATCGACCATCTGATGCGATATGTCGATAGTCTTTTTGGCGATATCCACATCGCCCTTCTGCAGAGCGCGAAGCTCTCCGATACGCACGTCGAGGCAGAACATAAGCTCGATAGCCTTGATATAAACTGTAGGCCTGAGCTCTTCGCATACCTTCTGAATCTTCCGCTTGTCCTCAATGGTATATACGCCATTCCACTTATCGACGATGGGGGCGAACCTTAACCGCCTTGTGCTAACATGGCTCGCCTTGATACAGTCCACGTTCTTTTTAATGGCATAGTCAAACACCGCATTCACGACCGTCTTTACATTGTTGAAGGTCGACCGCTTCATGGCTTCGCCTGCCGTGAGCCTACGGTAGTGTTCCAGTATCTGCTCCGGGCGAACTTTTGAAATGGGCATATCCAGCCACTGGCAATTCTTTTTTACAATATACTTATCCCAGTCGGCCTTGTAATGAACCAGCGTGAGGTGCGACACGAGGTGAGCCTCATTGTAATCCGCTATCATCCTTTCGAATATCTCTGAAACGGTCAGATCCTCGAAAGAGTTTCCGTAATAATGATCGTATAACAGATCGATCAGATCCTCATACCTGTTCCGGCTTGCCTTCCTGCTTGAGAGCCAGGGGGCGCGGGTGGTATATACAACCCTGTTTCCCGACGTAAACGGCCCGCTGATCTTATAATTGTGTTTCTCTAATACTTTCCTTTCTTTTTCTTTTTTGAGCATGCGTAATAATTCGTCCGCAGTATCCACGGACAAATTACCACACTCTGATATGGATTGTAAAGCTTTTATATCAATACTGCAGATGTCAATATCCATCCATATCCTCAGGGATTTCGACTTTGCAAAATGCTGCGTATAGTGCATTGATCACTCTCATTCCGATGAAAATATCATCTATGGCAATAGGGTCACCATTTATATATCCCTCTAACGTCCGTATGAAGCCTTCCTCCTCTTGTACGTCTATATCCCCATAATCGCTGTACTCATCCTCTACGCAGATGTCATATCCTTCCGGGCAATTAAAGCCGAAGAAGCGCAGAACCTGCGCCCATTGCAACGGATTTTCATCGACAAAACTCTTCTTCTTCAGGCGTTCGGAACCGTCTGCCACCTCTATATCGAAATAATTCTTGATACCTTCATAGAAGTCATCGAGCCTTTCATAAGGCTCGTCGATTTCCATATAAAGTCGATTCTCTAAATTCTGCTCGAACATTGCCGCTGCTATATCTTGCATATTCTCTTTCCTCCATTGTGTTGTAATTTTTATTTTAAGCCGGGCAATCCAGAGGGGGTTGCCCCCCTCATGCCGGCTCATGTGCTGTAGCTCACGACGCTGTCAGCCTACAGGGGCAGACTGGGTAACATCGATTCGGGCTTTTGTATGCCCGCCCCTTAGCACGACCTTATAATCCCAAATCGAGCACGCAGGAGGGGTTATCCCCTTCCTGTGTGCCCGCCTCATTTGCCGTAGCCCCGACGCTGTCAGTCCTCCTCCTCGATCGCCGTGGGAACCGCTGGGGCCCTGAGCAGCCCATAATAGCTCGACTTAAGCTTCGGGTCGCATATCTTGTCCGGATCTTGGCCCGTATATACAGGATTCTGCCAGTCCCTCAGGTCATAGTCCCTGATGAGGTACTCCTTCTTGTCCATCCTATGACCTGGCCGAATAGAAACCGACTTCCCCTGGCAGTACCAATCCGGATAATCCTTCAAGATGTGGAGCAGATCAGAGATAAACATATGCTTGCCCTGTATAATCCCACTCGGGTTATTCTTCTTGAACCATGCCTGATAGAGAGCGAAAAGGAAACTAAATGGCAAAAGATCCCATGCAAACTGGGGCGACATCTCATCCATGAACTGCCGGACCGGGTCGTTGTACTCCTTATACTCTTCGAGGGCGTCCCTGCAAGCCGCCGGTTCCGAAAGCTCGTAGAAGTTCATGTGCAGAACCCGGTACAATACATATTCAAGGACCTCCGGCCTATGCAGATAGTCATCCTTAATATACTTCCTTTCCTTGCCCGTAAAGCATTTCTCGAACGGTATGAAAAGCTGCCTTCGGTAAAATGAATCAGACTTATCCTTGACCCTTGGAGGCTCGTTCAGACACTGCACCATGAAGCCGCGAAACTGGTAGCTGATTATCGATTTTTTCTTCCGGTTTATTGTAATGACATCATTGGTTATGATGGCCTTAAGGTTCGCCGCCTTGTCGATGAAAGTCCCCACGTTATTCTCGTCGCAGATAATAGCGTTCGCCCTGGGAAGCTGCTCTAGGTAGAACTCCTTCCCCATGTCCGCCAAGGAAATACTGGAATATGAACCCTCTCCACAGAGGGAGCGCATGAGCTCGCAGAGGGTTCCCTTCCCGTTGTTGCCTGTATTGGAATAGAACCATGCGGCCTTGCCCCAGCGAACAAACGGCCTTACTATCGCAGAGAGGACTTCCCACAGGACATCGACTATTTCATAATCATCAGATAATTCCTCCATCCAGCTCTCGACATCCCAGTATGTATTGTCCAGGGGGTTATAGATCACTTCATTTTTCGCACTTGAGTTATAATTCACCCTAGACTTTGAAAGAAAGATATACATGGGGTCGAAGTCAAGCAGCACCTTGGTCGCGAAATCGAATATGCCATTGTTGACCGGCACGAGGTCCTTTTCCGTCGTCCTCTTCCGCCTGGGAGCATCGATCCGGATCAGTTCCATCGTGGCCGTCAAATTGGTCTGCGTGATGGTGTAGCATAGCTCCTTGATACGCTGCTTGAAGGTTCCTTCGTCCGTGACGTATATGCCCTCATTGGGACCTTCCTCCTGATATATGGCTAGCAGATCGCAGTCCGGATCAGCACCGTCACCGGCTGTAATGCGGACGATGCTGTATCTTTTGAGCATTACAGCCGCAATCTGTGCAGGAAACAGTTCTGTCGGGACCTTCACCTTGTTTAAGGGCTTGGTGTAGTTATAGGCTTTGCATGCCTTCGCCGATTCGGATACAAGATCCACCTCAATCTCTTCAGGTAAAGGATAAGGCGGATAAAGGCTGGACACGTAGCTATCCGTCACCTCAAGAATAATCTGGTTAAGCGTCTTCGTCGGCGGCCGGGTCATCAATTGGAAGGACGGGCCTCCGTCTGCCCCGCCCCCGGGGCTGTCAGGCGGCCGTTCTATCGGGACGTTGGTAAGGTAAGAGTAATCACTCATATTTTTTCCTCCTTCCGATATCTTTACCTTCTCGTTGCCATATGTTATAATTGGGACGTTTTATGTTTGTCTTATAAATTGAATTTTAATACATATGAGACAATCTATCAATGTCCCAATTATTTTTTTTTAATCTCTTATTTTTATCTTTTTTAAGACAATTGGGACAATAGAAGGGATGCCATTGATATATAGTAAACGGGAGAGGATGAATCCATGAAAGAACAGATGATCGGCATGAGCGAAATCCAGAAATTGATAGACGAGCGATTCGGCTATGTAAGCGATTCTGACGTAGCCGAATTATTGAAAGGCCAGCCCGAAAAAGACCGGCACCTAGTCGGAAGGAAAGAAATGATCAGATATTTTCAGTATTATGCAAAAGATCATGAATATGGAGATAATTATGATAATTATCGTATAGCAATTAAAAATAGTAATATCTCGACAAAAGGCGCAAAATATAGTCGTGAAGATATCCTCAAAGTTATCGAGGATCCAAAAATAAAAGAAAAAATCGAAAGAAAGCTGATGGCCAAGACACGGCAGAGCCCTTATGGCTATCCTGTACCCATATGCATATTTCACGATTATATGCAGATACAGATAGAGGAATGGACCTCAGAGGACAATAAGAGTTATGAAGAACTGAGCGGATACACAGAGCGTCAGCTCGAGCTCTTCTCCGTGCCTACAGAACTTCTTGTTGAGAGGAAAGAAGACTTGCAAAGACGAATTTCTGATCTCCAGGATGAATTGGCAGATATCGAAAATGAGTTAAAGACAAGGGGCTATAAATAAAGCATACGCTGACCAGCTCCCTGTCATAAGGAGCGGACAGCAGGGATGACGAAGTGCTATATAATATAGAAGAAACTTATTATTTGCGGCGGCCTCATGCATATGGAAGACAGGTTCTGCTGGATAGCAAAGCTGTGTAGCTTTTTTTGTAGCTTTTATTTACGACGGGGGGAGAAGGAGAAAATGCGGATATTTCTGGGAATAAGCCCCCTGTAGCAGATGTAGCATTTTTTTTGACATTAGATTTGATAATATTTATTTTATTTTTCTATAATTAACTTAAAAATAAATGCTACAAATGCTACATTATGCTTCAAGCCCTGTAATGGTAGGCGTTTGAGCTGTATCATTTTTGTAAGAAAAGAGCTACTTTGTAGCCTTTTTATGCTACAAAAGTTAATGCAATCCCTCTCCCTGTCCTTTTTATCCTTCGCTCCCGAAGTTTTATACCTATGAATTAGATATAAAACCACCGAATGCCCTAAAATACAGTGTTTTTCCTGTCTGAGAACTTGACTTTTTTGCTCCATAGACATAAAATATATCTATGGAGGTGGTCATATGTCGCAGCAAAAAATACAGCGTATCAATGGTACGGATTATGTCTATATCGACGAGCCTTATTGGAACTCTGACAAGAAGCGGGGCGAACATAAGCGGAAGTACATTGGCAAG
>JAIKXO010000255.1 GCA_024684065.1 Lachnospiraceae bacterium | reverse complement strand
ACACAGGCTTAAGACCATAAAGGATGCGGATCAGATACTTGTTGTTTCGGATGGAGAGATCATAGAACGTGGTGATCATACGTCACTTATGGATATGGGTGGAACATATGCCCATATGGTTTCGCTACAGGCATTTTAGTTAGTTGCCAGGTATCCAGGGAATACACCTGTTAACTTTTCCCTTATATGCCGTGTATTCATCACCATATAGATTTTCAAGCCATTTTTCTTCTGTGTTTACAAGTGTAAGCGTCATAATAAGCCAATTAACAGGAATAACGATTAAAAGGCAGTAATTGTGATATATCAGGATGACACCCGATAAAAATATCCACACTCCACTGTACATAGGATTTCTAACCCATCCATAAATACCATCTGTTTTAAGCCTGTTATCCTTTATGTTTTCAACCACGCCGGAACGAAGAGCACCTGAATACCATATGCCAAGACCCGTGACAATAAAAAGGATACCTAATATCCTGAATATCAGAGTCCAGACATCCACCAGCATTCCGATTTTCAAGAGATAACACAATATAATAATCCCAATGACTGTAAGAATGGTCATTGCTGATATCATATAAGGTCCCACTCCGAATAAAGGCAGTTTCTGACCTTCTTTAACATAATTCTTCATCTGATCACCCAATCCTTTCATTGAGTTAGTTTAAGCTATTTATTAATTTATAATTAATGCTTCCTCTCAGAATTTTATAGGTTAGCCATATCTAACCATAATACAAAAATAAAAAATGTCAATCCCCTGCATTACTTATGACTATAAGTGATGACACCTCTCTAACCTGCATTAATGCGATATTGGTCAGAGCCTCTATGGATATGGTGAGATGCGCTCCAATTTAGTATAATTATCTGGATTCAGATCATAAAGAGGGAATTAATATAAGGTGGTATCTGTAGGAGGAGTTCCTGTTCTATGAGAATATTAGTAACAAATGATGATGGAATTGATGCAAAGGTACTGACATCCACTTGTCGGGGATAAGATGTACGGAGACGAAGTAGAAGGAACGATGACGGCAGATAAACGAGGAGCTAAGTAAGGGTTGGGAAGAAGTGGAGGAATGATGTGCAATGAAGCTTTTTGACGGAAGACCGGAAAACACGGAAGGTAGACTCGCAAGGGAAGTAAGGACATACGATTTCCTTGATGATCTTGGTATCGAATATAAGAGAACCGATCATGAAAGAGCAGACAATATGGAGGCCTGCAATGAGATCGATGCAGTTCTCGGGGTACTGATATGTAAGAACTTATTCTTATGCAACAGGCAGAAGACAAACTTCTATCTTCTCATGATGCCGGGAGAAAAGAAGTTCAAAACGAAGGAATTATCATCACAGATCAATTCCGCAAGGCTCTCATTTGCCGAACCGGAGGATATGCTGAAATATCTCGACATAGAACCGGGAGCGGTTAGCATCATGGGGCTTATGAATGATAAAGATCATGCGGTTCAGCTTCTTATTGATGAGGATGTCCTTAAAGGAGAATACCTTGGATGTCATCCCTGTGTTTGTACATCAAGCCTGAAACTGAAAACCGAAGATGTAATAAGAATGTTCCTTCCGGCAACAGGACACGAATACAGAACCGTACATTTGGTGGGGGAGGATTGAACAGGGACTTCGGGCGCACCGTTTTTGACTGAAGAACCTTTAAGATATGATACAACATTCATGTATTAAAGCTGTAAACAAAGGAGGGGTAAAAATGAGTGATAGCAAGACTTACATGGCGAACGAGCAGAATTCTTCCCGGGGTCTCGTTGTGTTGGAGGAATTCAGGGAGGAGACAAAGAAGCCGATGGAATGCACCACTGAGCTTCTCATGAAACTCCTTTAGGATAATAAGGATACCGAATATGGTAAGAAATACGGTTTTGCCGATATTCACACCATTGAGGATTACCAGAAAAAGGTTCCTGTTATCACATATGATGATATTGCGGAATATCTGGAACGGATGATGGATGGTGAAAAGAACATCCTTACTGCCTATGATTATAATCATTTTAACGAGACCTCCGGAACCGTCGGAGTTCCGAAGGTTGTGCCGATGACAGAAGAACAGTCACAGGTTTTTGCCCGTTATAATAATCTCCTTATGTACGGGATCATCCGTGAGGACCTGGATCCGGACTGGAAAGAGGGAAGGGGATTCTGTACCTCCAGCGGAAACTGCCGCACCCTGCCAAGCGGACTCACAGTGGGAGAAGCTTCCGCAAAGATGGCGGATTATATCAAGGGCGGGAAAGAAGCCCTGGATCAGATGATAAGGGTAATGTATACCTCACCCTTAGAAGGTCTCAATCCGGAGCATGGCGTTGATACCAAGTATATCCACACCCGGTTTGCCCTTATGGATAAAAACGTCCGTGGCATGATAACCGGATTCTACAGTGTTATAGTCCTTTTCCTGAGATATATTGAGGATAATTTCGAGCTCCTGATCCACGATATAGAAACGGGGACTATTTCCGATGAGATAGATATGTCGGATGAGTGCAGGAAGAGCCTTTTATCCAAGATAGAACCCATGCCTGAGAGAGCGGCAGAACTCCGGGAAGCCTTTAAGGATGGAGTTGATTCGCCCTGGGTAAGAAAGGTATGGCCATACTTTTCCTATCTTACCGGAGCCGGCGGTGACGGATTTGAAATCTATGACAGACAGATAAAGGAACACTTTACGGGAGACGGGATCAAAAATGTCTATTCCGGTGT
>JAIKXO010000338.1 GCA_024684065.1 Lachnospiraceae bacterium | reverse complement strand
GTTCAGGCATTTCCGGAGGCATCTCGCCTTTGTAAGAAACATGATATCAGAATTCTGTACGGAATGACTGCGACAGTGGTTCACAAGGGAAAAGAAACGCCCTGTATGCTCATAGCTCAAACAAAAGTCGGACAAAAGAATCTGTTCAGGCTGGTGACGGAGGCATATAAGAAGGAGAATAAAGGAAAACCAGTAGTTGGCTGGGAATGTCTGATGGGACATAGAGAGGGTCTGCTGATCGGGGCTTCATGTGACGGAGAAGTTGCAAAAGCGGTATTTGAGGGTAAAACAGATGATGAAGTGCTTGAGCTAATAAAGGAATACGATTACATAGAGGTTCAGCCGTGTTCCAATATGATCAATATGCGCGATGAGGCACGGGCAGAGGAAATGACCAGACAAATAATCAGGCTTTCCCAAAAGGCTGGAAAGAGAGTTGTTGCGGTATCAAATGCTGCGTTCATCTATCCGGAGGATCAGATATGTTATGAGGTTATAAGCGGTATGGATCCTCAGGGAAGCTGTGATAAAAGACCCCGATATATCCGAAAAACTTCCCGGATGCTTGAGGAGTTTGGATTCCTGGGTGATGAAAAAGCATGGGAAATAGTTATAGACAATCCAAACAGAATTGCAGAAATGTGTGAAGACTTTGATCCCATGACAGCGCGAAAATATCCTCTGCATTTTCCGAATGAGAATGAAGAACTTAAAGAAATATGCTATAAAGCGGCTTTAAAACAATATGGAGATCCTTTGCCTGAGATCGTGGACAGCAGGCTTAAGCTTGAGCTGAATGAGATCAGTAATAATGGTTATGCAGGGATATATCTGTTCACAAAGATGCTTACGGATAAATCCGGGGAAATGGGATATATGACCGGGATCAGAGGGAGTGGCGGGGCATCCCTTGTCGCTTATTTTTGTGGCATCACTGATATAAATCCGATCCCGGCACACTATTATTGCCATGAATGCAGTCATTTTGAATTATACAGTGACCGGCCGGAGGATTATTGGTATACAGGATACGATATTCCCGGTAAAAAATGTCCTGATTGCGGTACACCGATGAACAGGGACGGCTTTAACATCCCTTTTGAGCTGTTCGCCGGATTGAACTATGACAAAGAGCCTGATTTTGATCTGAATTTTTCAAGCGATATACAGAGTGAGATATTTAAGTATGTCGGTGAATGCTTTGGAGAGGAGAATATTCTCCGGGCCGGAACCATATCAACGATCGCGGAAAAAACGGCCGCAATCAAACTGTATGAGTATGCTGAAAAAACCGGAGATAACGAATATGCTGCATTTTTCCAGATGAAAAAGGAAATGAAGCATGATTTCAGCGATTATGGTTTCGTTTATGAGCATAATGGTGATTTTTCCGGGATGGATTTTCCTGAGTTTAAGAAACTCTTTAAAAAGTGGAAGCAGAAAGAAGAGACATTAACAGGTAAAATCGCCGGCACCAAACGGGGAATGGGAATGTATCCCGGAGGAATCATGATATTACCGGAGGGAACGGATGTAAATGATATTACACCTGTTCAGTATAAGCGCATTCTTGGGCGGGATGTCAGGATTTCTCATCTTGAGTACCATTCGATAAATGGGACTGTTGGAAAGTTTGATATATTGGGGCATGATACGCCCAATATCATTCATATGCTGGAGGAAAAGACCGGTGTCAGCCAAAATGAGATCCCGTTTGATGATAAAAAGGTAATGAGCCTTTTCCGGGGGGCGGACGCTTTCGGTTTTGAAAACCGTAAGCTGAACGGACTGTCTTATTTGGGAACCCTTGGGATTCCTGAGTTTGAATCAGTTTTTTCCTGGGAAATCCTGTCAAATACGGATGTGGAGCATTTTTCTGACCTGATGAGGGTCTCAGCGCTGCAGCATGGAACGGACAGTTGGATTGATAACGCGGAAAAGCTGATAGAGGAGGGCAGGGAATTACATGATGTTATTTCATACAGGGATGACATTATGTTGTATCTCGAAAGCCTGGGCATGGACAGGGAACACTCCTTCAGGATAATGGAAAGGGTACGCAAGGGCAGGAAAAGTGTTGATGACGGAGAAGATGAAGATATGAGAGCTGTCGGAGTACCGGAGTGGTACATAAATTCGAGTAACAAGATCAAATACCTGTTTCCGAAAGCCCATACGATAAGCTATGTTAAGCAGGCATGGAAGATAGCGTTCTATAAGCTGTACTATCCGGAGGAGTTTTATGAGGCTGTCCTGACATTCAGAATGCTTCCGGAGGAGATTGTTCGAGAACCGGATATGCTGGGGATTATGATCATACATATGGAAGAGGAAAAAGATACTCTTTCCTTTGAAGAGAGGGAAACTCTGCGTACTTTGTATCTGCTTGCGGAAGCCAGAGACAGGGGCTGCGATTTAAGAAAAATCATTATGAAATCGGAGGAAGCCGACCATGTTGAATAATATTTTCAACTTTGCAACTAAGGAATTGTCGCAGGATGCGTTTATTTGTTGGTGTATTAACTGGATAAACTTTCCTAAAGAATCGCTATATCAATTAGCAGTGGATATTTTGCATCTTCTCGGTCAGGAAAAAGTAGATGGAAAAATTGTAATTAAGCAGCAATTCAAAAAAGCAGACGTCCTTTTGGCGTTTCCGGAAGAAAACAAGGTTAGCCATAGAAAAGCTCCTTGCTCCTGTATACAACTATAAAGGAGGTGTTGACAGGTGATCATTCAGTTAAGCTCAGGAATGGGGCCGGTCGAATGCCGCGTTGCCGTTGGAGGTATTTACAGGGCGCTTTTGGAAGTTGTAATGTGATACACTGCCATTACAGGACATGTCGAACGGGATTGTTGGAACTATGGATCCAAAGAAGATATGTGATACCAGAAAGCCGTTGTGATAAAATTGCTCCAGAGGAGGAGTGTTGTGCCATGAAGATCAAAGCGATTAAAGTGGATTACAGAATAGAAGCTGCGCCGGGCTTGAGGATTTTTTTTACGACAGGACACAGAAATACAGATGAGGAAACTGAAGCTTTTTATCATTTCGATACCGAACCGGAAAAACGGGATTTAAGAGGAATTCTCAGGGTTGAAGATGAATGCCATCAGGAAACATTAATGTGGGAGAAGGAAGTGGATTTCAGTAAAAAACTGACTTATGGATTGCTTGATGAGCTTATTGAAAACACCATATTCCAGTATACAAAAGGCATGGGACAGGATACCGAGGGGATGATCGGAGGATACAGGGCAGACGATCCGGCGGTGGTTTGGATGTGCCGTAGGGAAACATTTCTTAAGGTGGTCAAGGGTTGGGCAATACATGATCGAAAGTTTTTTTCGGCTGAGATCCTCGCGGAAACCGAAAACGGAGATGACGCTAAAGTTATTTTTGGGGAGGATCAAAAAGCAAGTCTGTATGTACAGGGAAAACTTAAATCTGAAGATCATATACATTTCCCGAAATATGCCGATATGACACTTCAGGATGCACTTAATAAGTTAGAGGATTCAGATTGTTAAAGGTAAAAATACATCGTGGATCCCATCAGATTGGTGGGAGTATAACGGAAATCTATACAGAAAATACACATATCTTTATTGACTTCGGTTCTGAACTAAATTCTGATCCGGATAATTCGACAGATATGGAAATGATTGAAATGATGCGGTATGCGAAATGTGATGCTGTATTGTTTACTCATTATCACGGTGATCACATCGGACTGCTTGAGGACATCCCGGAAAAGGATGTTGACGGTAAATCAATCCGTCTTGGAATGGGCAGGACTGCAAGACAGGTTCTCCTTAACATACATAAGACGCTGGCAGAGCATCCGCAGGCTTCTGATGAAGACAAAAAGCGTCATAACAGGTATATATCTATTCTTACAGACAAGGACAGGCGGATAGATATTATCGATGATGAAAAGCTCAGGATTGGGGATTTTGAGATTACGCCGATCATGGTGGATCACTCTGCATATGATGCTTATATGTTCATCATCAAGGTGGAAGGAAAGATAATTGTTCATACCGGCGATTACCGTACTCATGGGAGACTTGGCAGGGGTTTCTTCGATAAGCTTAAAGCTCGTTTAAAAGGAACTACCGTCGATGTGCTCATAACCGAAGGTACGATGATGAGTAGACTTGGAGAAACTGTCATTACAGAAGAAAACCTTCAGAAGAGGGCAATGGATGTTTTGTCAAAGCCTGAAAACAGATATGCCTTTCTTGTTTGTTCATCAACTAACGTAGAAAGCCTTGCGTCCTTTGCCAATGCTGCAATGTATCTTGGGCGGGCGTTCTATGTGAACTATTATGTATATGAACAGGTCCTGCTTTATCGGGAGACTGCCGGAGCGGATAATCCCGTGTTCCGCTTCTGGAAGACCTACAAGTTCGAGAGTATGAAGAAATATAACCCAAAGCTTGGAATGACGCAGCCGGAGTTCATGCGGGAAAATGGTTTTCTTATGCTGATAGGTTCATCGCCGGCGTATGATAGGCGGATCAGTGAATTTAAGGCGGATGACCCGCTTCTGATATATTCGATGTGGGGTGGATATGTGAAGAAAGGAACGGACAACTATGATGAAGACCTTGGCCGACTTTATCATGGGTGGCCAGAGGAGCGCAGGGTTGATCTTCACACAAGCGGACACGCGACGGCAGATGACATACGGCAGATGATATTAACTGTCAAACCTGAGAAAGCGATAGTACCGATACATACCGAAAGTCCGGAGTTGTTTTCAAAATTGGATATAGGCAGATATAAGGATAAGGTGATAGCCATTGAGGATAGCAAAATAGTGAATATTTAGGGAGAATCATATGCGTATGGGAAGAGCAATAAGCGATAAGTTTATGAACGACCTGAAAAGCGGAGGGCTTTCAGACCTGCTGGAGGCAGTACATAACGACACGAATTTGATCATGGAGCTGCGGGGAAATTCTGTGATCATTTATTACAGGGGAGGAGCCCTGTTTACTGTCAATGATTCAAACGGAGAATATCAGGTTTCTTATAATCCTGCCTATTGGGAGATCAGGAAAAAATATGATGAGATGGTTGAAATGCCGTCAATATCTGATTGTGTGAAATATATAGCATTGTATAAGGATCAGATGGATTATCATATGGCAAATTCCAAAAGAAATCTTGAGAAGCAGTGCCAGCAGCATATGGTGATGGAAAATAACATACTCGGCAAGGTTGTTCCGGGAGATAAGGCAAATAAGAGCTTTACGACAGGTGATTACTTTATTCTTGATATAGAATATGCTTTTAAGGATGGAAAAAATCTTGACGCGCGGTTTGATGCCCTGGCTTTGAAGTGGCCGTCCCTGGCAGCGAATCGTAAGAAGCGGAGAAGCCTGGGGATTTCTTTTGTGGAATTGAAATATTATGATGGAGCTATGGCCGGAAGATCCGGCATAATAAAGCATATAGGTGACTATCTCAGGTTCGTGAAAAGACCTGAATATATCGAGATGTGCCGTGATATGGAAAAGGTTTTTTATCAAAAATGCGAGCTTGGTCTGATACCGTCATATACTTCGCGTCTGAAGACGGACAGTGAAAAGTACTACAACATCAGTATAGACGAGAAAAAGCCGGAGTTTATTTTTATCTTCGCAAACAGGGATCCGGACAGCGCCATAGCAAAAAGAGAGTTAAATGCTGCAATCGAAGAATATGGTTCGGAGGCTGTTAAGGAT
>JAIKXO010000334.1 GCA_024684065.1 Lachnospiraceae bacterium | reverse complement strand
ATCCTTAAGAGATATCTCCAATGCGTTCCCTGGAAGCACTCCGAAGCTCAATAGTTTACATAAAATTTACGGTTGTTTCATAAATATACATAGTAATTATACTCACAAATTTTCTCAAGTACAAGCCTCTACATCTATGTTATGTTATTACAGGTTCTACCATATATTGTATTATCATGAAAAACATGCCTGACATATCACAGATCGCCTGATCACCGGCAAATATTCATTTATACGGACAGGCAGGACGCGCCTGTGCTTCTTTTGGTTTATAACGTAACCAAAAGGAGCAGGAAGGTATCCTGCTCCTTATATATTTTTTGATATCAGGGTCAAAAGCCTGAACCCGCGAAGTGCGAAGCACGGAACCACGCCTGGTATCACTTTTGGCTCTCACATCATATCTTTATTTCGGGGACGGAGTCAGCAGCTCTTTTTCAAAAACCGCCTGCCGTCTTCTGTCTATGGTTCATTTTAAGTCCGGTCCGGGATCCGTTAACTACGTGCCTGTGATCCGTTCAGGACTTATTACTGCTGACCTCTGAGCCAACATACATGACTCCAGTCGACATCCTTGACATCGCTGTCCCTGCTCTGAGCCCATGCCCTTGCCTCTCCATAGGTTTTGAAGCATACCTTCACCCCGTTTTCATAGAAGTTGTTTCCGCTTGCATCCAGAACCTCAAACGGGAACCCTGCAGTAGGGCCGCTGCTGAGACCGGAAGCGTCGAATACATATAACCTTCCTCCTGCAACCTCGTTAAGCTTAGCATCATTTACTGCTTTATTTTCCAGATTCTTGTTCATTTGTTTTTCCTCCTTCTGAATTGTATTTGATATAAGCACCTGAATGTAAGCGCCTTTTTGTTCCTTCTGCTTATTTATACGCTAATTTTGAAATTGTGGCAACAAAATATTCATTTTTTTCAAATTCTTCATTGCAGGGATTAATTCCGGTTTTAACCGGCTGTTGGAATGCGTCTTTTATTTTTTCTTTTTTTCCAGTATCCTCCCCGATCTGAGCGCCCTGAAAGCAAAGTACCCGATGTTCCAGGCAAACCATAAAGCCCCTGCGATCACTGAGAGCAGGAACAGCGTCTTATAAAGCTTATTGACGACAAACCTTACATGAAGCTCCTGTATCTCTTCTGATCTTGTCAGATATACCCTGACCCGGTTCTTCTCTCCCTTCTCAGTCTTAAGCGGTTTACCGTTCTGGTCATAGGCCGTATATCCGTCATAATAAAAGAGCGGAAATTCCATATATTCCCTTTCGGACGAGCAGGTATAGGTAAGATCGATATCGGTATAATTTTTCTCATAGGAATAAGCCTGAATCGTTTCATAGTTTGAAAAATCCCCGGTGTCGGTAGCATACCATTCGGAAAGCGTTCCCTCGGGAAGATAGTCCTCCATCACGGTATTGATCTCACCGCTCACAGGGTCCCCGAACAGGATATCTGACCCGTAATGCAGATATAGATTAAGCGCTATGCCAGATACAAGCAGGAATGATACGGATACCACGCACACTTTCCCCCATGCCTGCCAGCCGGGAAGGTTCATTTTCCTGTCGTCCATGACGGAGCACAGGCAGGCGGCGGTAACGATCGAAACGAACGGGGCTGCAATAAGGTGGAACCTGAAGGGGTACTGCATCATGGAAAGAAAGCTGTCAATGAAAGGGAGCTTTCCCGGGATGCTCCAGGGAAACAGGGGCGAGGCCATCCAGATTATCAGGATCCCGCATATCGTAAAATGCTTAAGGAACCCTGAAAGCCTTCCCGCCCTCCCAAGCCGGATACAGGATATTATAAGAAGTAAAAGCGCAGAGAGATTCATAAGCTCCCTTGCGGGCTCAACAGGGAAATGATAGAAGTCCGTCCATTCAAGGGCGGCCCTGTTAAAGCCTTTGAAGTAATACCCAAGGAAGGGGGCAAGGGTTCCCGCTGACAGCACGGTGAATAATACTACCGCCTTTATGATAGATGAAAATACCTCTTTTTCCTTCAGTTTTTTTATATTGACGACCGTATAGATTAAGACGAATATAAGGGCCATAGCAAGGCTCATCACATGGGAGCAGGCTATCCCCCAAAGTCCCACGGCAAGATACTTCCACCGGCTCCCTTTATGAAAAAGCACCTCGTATATCCCCGTTATCACAAACGGCAGGAAGATCATTGCTGTACCCATACCGGCTCCCGCTCCAAGCTTGAGCATTACATAGAGCCTGAAGGGCTCTGCCAGGTAGACAACCGAAGCCGCAATCCCCCATCTTATAGACCCGAAAAGCCGCTGCGCGCATACAAGGGCGCTTACCGCGGCAGCTAAATTTACGAGGATCATATAAAAATTATAGGCTGTCGGTACGGAAACATTCAAAAGCCTCAGTAATGCCGGGATGTACAGAAAAAGATCGGGGTTAAGGACTTCAAGCTCCCCGTACTGGTTCGCGTAATTCGGCCCTATCACTACAGGGAGCTGCTTATCTCTTATTCCCTGCATTATTCCCTCTATCCTTTTTAAATGGGCCTGCGTATCGATATTGTAAAGCATCCCCATTTTCAGGTAAGGTATGTTTATGACCAGAAAAACAGCCGCGAGAACAGCCAGATATCCATATTCCGCGCCGGACAGCTTAAAGTCATTAAATTTTATGATGCAGATCATAAGGATCACGGAGATGAGGAAGGCTAAGGCTGTTATAAAATGATAATCCCTGTATATATGCACTACAGAATGTATAACGATGTTATATATACAGACCGGTCCCTCCTCTTGCAGATAAAGCTTGAGCTTTCCCCTGTCCGTCCCGTTTGGAAGCCGTAACCTGTCGTCAAAAACAGTCCGTTGCTCTCCGCCCGTTTCGGAAAGCTCCATATCAAACACGCAGTCGTTATTACCCTGGACAGCCATGACCGATGGTACATCCGCGGAATACGAAAGCTCTATTATATAGTCTCCCGCGGGAAGAATAAACGGTTTCGTCGCAAGGCTGTAATCATCGCCTGACGCTTCTGCCCGTATGAATCCGTCCTCATAAGAGGCAGTCTTCATATCGGTCTCTGCAAGGTCAAAGGCATAGTCGTAAGTCTTTGATCCCTGTTTATGGCAGAAAGCCGCCGTCAGCAAAAAAAGACAGCAGACCGTTATCAAGCCTGCTATCTTTCCTTTTTTGCTCAAAATTATCTTATGACTGCTTAAATCCATATCTGTTTTTATACTTCCAGATGGTACACTACTTCCTGATAGTTCCCTGTGCTGTCATATTCCCCGACTACAACGTCAAACGGACCGGGGTTATCGACACCCACCCATATCTGGGCAGTGCATGACTGCCCGGGATAAACGGGCTGCGGTTCGTAAGAATTGTCTACATTCATGCTGTAACCCGCCCTGCCTGCATTATCGATAATATGGTCACTGAGAGAGAATATCAGTTCCTTATCGGAGCCGTCGTCACCCTTAAGCCCTTCGTTCCAATAAGTATATTGTATCATATAAACGGCTGCCGGATTTCTGTCGCTGTCTCCTACAGTTATCCCGGGCATGACGGCATCGAGCGAAAAGCTCCATGAACCTTCTACCGTCCATACATCGCGCACACGAAGCTTTGTGCTGTCATCCTGCTGGGCCTGATTTCCGGAATCGTTATTCTGGTTATTCTCTCCGTTATTCGATGAATTATCCTGCTGGCCTGAACCGCCGTTATCATGATTTCCTCCTCCGTTTTCGGAAGAACCGTTATCATGATTTTCCCCCCCGTTTTCGGAAGAACCGTTATCATGATTTTCTCCCCCGTTTTCGGAAGAGCTGTTATCATGATTTTCCCCTCCGTTTTCGGAAGAGCCGCCTGAACCGTCCTGACTGCCGTTTGAATCGCCGTTTGAACCATTCGAGCCATCAGATGAACCGTTGGAATTTCCGCCGGAACCGTCTGAGCTGCCGGTGGAACCGTTTGAACCTCCGGAAGCATTTCCGTTGTTATCCGAGCTCTGGGGAGTTGAATTCTGGCCGTTTCCCGAACCGTCTGTATTTTCTGAAGGAGTACCGGAGTTATCTGAACCGCCTGAGCCTTCTAAGGACGAGCCTGAGTTATTATCGGGATTTCCGGAGCTGTCCGTATTTGAACCGCCTGACGCATCTGCATCGGGATTTCCGGAAGTTTCACCTGAGCCCCCATTTTCCCCGGGATTTCCCTCTCCGTTTTCCGAAGGTGCTACATCCGGGCTTTCCTGAAAGCCCTCCTCACCGGAATACTCTTCCACAGCTTCGGGGTTTTCACCCTGGCTGTCTCCGGCTGTTTCCGGAACGGTCTCATCACCGGGCCCAACGCCGGCTGAAGCATCCGCGCTTACCACTCCCGCAGACGGAACCTCATCCCTGTAACCCATCTCATAATCATACAGCTCCCTTTTGTCCCGCAGCTTTAAGTCATCGCACCCTGCCAGACAGATCGAAAGCACGATCGAAATGATAACAGATAATCGTCTCTTCATAAAAAGCTCCGCAAAATCTGACTCCCCTGTAGATTATATTTTAATTATTTCAGTCCGGGAATGCAAGTAAAAGAAAAGCTATTCTCTTTACCGGCCGATAACCCGCCTTGCAAGACGCAATATGTAGTTGTGAGACTTAATCACTTTTTCAGGTCTTTTGCCATCATGTATTCTGAGACTCCGGGACGGTACAGGTTTGGAATTTCCCCAACTTGCTGATAGCCGTTTCTTTCATAGAACCGCTTTGCGTCCGGATTAAAATCCGCAACAACGAGGAAAAGCTTGTCTGCCATTTCATATGCGATATTTTCAGAATAATCCAGCAGAGCCTTGCCGATCCCCCTGTTTCTGTATTCTTCCTTCACGGCGATGATATGCAAGTATGGGAAACTGTTAAACGCGCCTTTGGGAATGATATATGTAAAGCCAACGCATTCTTCGCCGATGAACGCCACATACAAATTCTCTTGTCGGATCCCTTCAAGAATCGCGATTTCCGCACTTCCCGGCGAAGAAAAATATCTTTCGCCGAGCGTTGACTGGCAGAGTGCGGCCCTGCAATCCTTCAGATGCTGTTCGTTTCCTTTTGCGAATGTGATCTCCTGCATTCCAATCTCCCTCTGTTGCATCAGTGCTCCATTG
>JAIKXO010000311.1 GCA_024684065.1 Lachnospiraceae bacterium | reverse complement strand
GCAAGCTTGCTTGCCAGTGGGTGAAAGGTTTTATGACCCGCCACAATATGAGCAA
This sequence comes from Lachnospiraceae bacterium, assembly GCA_024684065.1. The sequence goes on along the minus strand of JAIKXO010000311.1, from coordinate 23,212 downwards.
GAAGTGGGGAGGGGGCCCCACGGATTGCGAATATTGGGGAGCGTGGTGGAAGTGCAAAGCACGGAACCACGCTTGATATCACTTTTGACCCTCACATCATAATATATAAGGATTTATGACAGGAAAGCAGTCGGGGAACAGTGATGAGAGAGATATACAAAGAATATACGCGCTGCCGCCTTTGCCCGAGGAACTGCGGCGCGGACAGAAGCATGGCAGTGGGCTATTGCAGGGAATCTGACACTCTGCGTGTTGCGAGAGCCGCCCTTCATATGTGGGAAGAACCTTGCATATCCGGAAAGTCGGGATCAGGAACGGTGTTTTTTTCAGGCTGCAATATGGGCTGCGTTTTTTGCCAGAACCGGAGCATAAGCAGGGGAGGAGCAGGCAGAAAGATATCACTTGAGCGTCTTGTTGAGATATTTTTTGAGCTTAAGGACAAGGGAGCCTGCAATATAAATCTTGTGACGGCAGATATTTATATACCCGCGGTCGCTGATGCGATCCACAGGGCCAGAATGCAGGACATCGGAATCCCCTTTATTTTTAATACATCTTCTTATCTGAATGTCGAAAGCCTTAAGCGTCTTGACGGACTCATAGATATATATCTTCCGGACTTTAAGTATATCCGTGACAGGGATGCCTTAAGATACAGCAACGCAGGAGGGTATGTGGAAGCGGCAAAGGATGCCGTTTCGGAAATGGTAAGGCAGCAGCCTGTCTGCGTGTATGAAGACGGATTGTTAAAGAAGGGAGTGCTCGTCAGACATCTTCTGATGCCGGGAATGCTGATCCAGGCGAAAATGATTGTAAAATATCTTTACGACAATTACAATGATCGTATCATCATAAGCCTCATGAATCAGTTTACCCCGGACGATCAGCGGCTGAGCGGCTTTCCCGAGATAGACAGGAAGGTTACGGAGGCTGAATATAAAAGCCTTGTGGACTATGCTGCAGGCCTCGGGGTAATGAGAGGATATATCCAGGAGGGTGATACCGCCAAAGAGAGCTTCATCCCTGAATTTGACTGTACCGGAGTGTAGAAAAATGAACTATATCGGAGAATTACGAAAAACGATAGGCCACAGCCTCGTCATGACTGTAGGCTGCGGTGTGCTGATAGAAAACAAAAACGGGCAGCTTCTTTTGCAGAAAAGGAGCGATACTGGAGAGTGGTGCGTCCCCGGAGGAGCTCTGGAGCCGGGAGAGACCTATAAAGAGGCTGCAAAGAGAGAAATCCTTGAGGAAACAGGAGTTGAAGTCTCAGACCTTGAACTGTACGGGCTTTATTCGGGGCCTGACAGGGAGATCCATTATCCCAACGGTGACGTGGTATATTCGCTCTCGGTGATTTTTATTACGGATACCTTCACGGGCGAGGTGTCTGATTCGGATTCAGAGGTCTTGGAACACAGATTTTTCAGCAGGGATAACATCCCGGACAATCTGTTTGAGCCGGATATAAGACCTGTCCTTGACTGGAAAAGAGGAAAGAGAGGGATAACGGTGGAGTAGGAGCCGTTATTCTGAAAGCCCGGAAGCTGCGCCGTACTCCGTAAGCATCGCCAGAAAGATAATGAAAGCACACTCGTTTTCCTGCCAGATACGGTGCTTTCTTTTTGTGGCGCATATCAGATATCCCGTTTTGCCTTTATCCCTGAAGGTCCTTGCGGCGATAAAGGAGTAAATCCCAAGCTTTCGCAGGGATCCGGAAAAGATGGGACTTACATCTTCAATATCATAAAGAGACTGGCAGGTTATAAACTCGTCGGTAATGGAGGCTGCAGCATCGGCCGCGTCTTCCTTCAGGCTGTTATCAAGAACTGCTCTGAGTTCTGCCTGTTCATTGATGTAATAAAGATCATCGATCCGGAGGACTTCTTTTAAAAGGGGCATTACAGAACGCAGTCCGTCCATTGGATCTGCCGCTTCCTCCATGGTTTTCCGAAGATAAGCCATATCAGTGCTCATATTATGTTTTGCGAGCTTTTTTATGTCAATATCCCGGTGCTTTTCTGCATCATAAATGATAAAGCAGTTCCGCCCGCGTCCCTTTCCGATATAGAGAGCCTTATCGATCAGGACAAAGAGCTGGGAGAGGTTTTTCTGATCTGAGGGGAAGGAAGCGCTTCCGCAGGTTCCCGTTACGAAGGTACTTCCCTTGTCGATCTCTATATTCCTCCTGAAGATACTGTGCGATGCATATAATCCGTCCCAGAAGACCTGATTTTCCTCACGCATCGTATCTCTTAAGTTTATAAGCAGAAGTTCATCTCCGCCAAAGCGTCCGGCCAGGCTGTACCCCCTCGTGTAATCAGCGAGAGCTCCGGTAACGGCCTTCAGTACAAGATCTCCCGAATGATGTCCGTACTGGTCATTTATGAACTTAAAGTTATCAAGATCAAGGATCGATAGTGAAAAAGGCTTCTTTTTTGATATCAGATAATTGGCAAAATCCGTCATGTAATTTCTTTTGATAACACCGGTTAAGGGATCCAATATCTCGTCAAGAGGCGTATCATCCAGTATCCTGTCCCAGAAATCGTATTTACGCAGTTCTTCAACGGTATACATGATCTGCTGCCCGTCAATGCGTTTCTGCCTGCGGACAAGCTCCGTTATATCCATAAAGCTGCCGACAAGTCCGACGATCTCGCCGTTTTCATAGAGAGGCCTCTTTGATGCGACGATATCCCGTTCCTCTCCCTGAGCCATGCATTTTCCCTGGACTTTATAAGTCGATTCTCCCGACAGGACACGAAGCTCATCCTGCCTGTAGGGCTCGGGGTCGTTGTGCCAACCCATATCCTCATCCGTTTTCCCTATCAGTATGTCCTCCGAGCCGAATCCGTAAAAATCAAGGAATGCCTGGTTAACCCCCATAAAGCGCCTGTTTTTGTCCTTCCAGAAAACGCAGTCCTGGGATGTATTTATAATACTGTCGAAAAGGGTGATCGTCATGTTCATGATAGAGTATGAACCTTTCTGGTTTACTGCGCCGATCTGCGAAGCAGATCGTGCGCTTAGGCACGAACTTCAGTTCGTGCCGATTCGATCCTTGGATCGAATCATTACATCTTATGCGCCGATCTGCGAAGCAGATCGTGCGCTTCGGCACGAACTTCAGTTCGTGCCGAATATGTTCGATCCCTGGATCCCTGGATCGAATCGTTTCTTATAATGCCCCGTGCTTTGCCATATGCGATTTTACCGCTTCAAAGGTCTCATCGCTGATGTAATGCTCGATACGGCAGGCGTCATCGGTGGCGGTCTTTTCATTCACGCCGAGATTGATAAACAGCCGGGTCAGAACGGTGTGGCGCTCATATATGCGCTTTGCGAGTATTTTCCCTGCCTCTGTCAGGGACAGATAACCGTCATCGCCTTTTTTTACAAGTCCTTCATTCTTAAGCAATCCGATTGCGCGGCTGACGGATGGTTTTGAGTAGCCAAGGTATTCCCCCACATCTATCCCGCGTACGGATGATGATTTCTGTGACAGCACGTATAATGCTTCAAGGTACATTTCCCCGGATTCCTGTAATGCCATAATAAAATATCCTCCATGGAAAAGCTCCGGAAAAGCCCCGGAAAGCCCCAAAAAGCTCTGTCTTTCAGAACTTTTCGGCAACAAAGAGTTTGCGTCTGCAAACCTGACTCCTGCATGATCGATTCGAACTTTGTATACAAATATCGAATAAATGCATGCGGATTTGTAAGGAATTATGCCGCAGTAAACGCCCAAACGAGAATCGTTTGCCGTTCACTATAAATTAGCGTTAAGTTTACCACATATTCATGTCTCATGCAAATAAAACCGGTTGTTGCGGGGTAACGATTTCGTGATTAAATATGCTTTACAGGCCCTTGACAAGTTAGCCACTGCTAATTATAATAAGCGTTGATATATTAAGGGCGAAAAACCTTTCAGCAGAGGAGGAGAATTATCATGAGCCCGTTATTTTCAAACCTTATAGTTATTGCGATACTGGTTTTTGCTGTAACCGGAGCCTGCCTTTATATATATAGGGAGAAAAAGAAGGGCAGGCACTGCATAGGATGCCCTATGGCCGGAAACTGCCACAAAAGAGCAGCGGGATGCGAAAAGTCCGAAAGAGACTGATAAAAAACGCGTGCCAAAGCACACGATTTACTGCACAGACCGGCGCAGTACAGTTGCATTTACCGTATAATGATGTTATATTCAGGCTCCGAAGGTATGCGGGGTCTGTTTTTTTGTAAATGATACATTGTATTATACCCTGTTCTGAATTAAGGATTATCAGGAGTCCTGCGCAGATACCGCATTTATCTGTTTTCAGGGAGTTTGTCGGGAGGTAAAGAAGATGTCTGTTGTTATCATGGGATTACTTATTCCGTTTATCGGAACAGCTACAGGTTCTGCCTGTGTGTTTTTTTTGAGAAATGAACTTAAGACAGGGATTCAGCGCGCGCTGACGGGATTTGCCGCCGGAGTAATGGTGGCGGCCTCCATATGGAGCCTGATAGTACCGGCTATCGAGCAGTCTTCCGACAAGGGCAGGTTTGCATTTGCGCCGGCGTTTGCCGGATTCTGGATGGGAATCCTGTTCCTGCTTTTGCTTGATCACATAATACCTCATCTTCATGCAGGGATAGATCAGGCGGAGGGTCCGAAGAGCCATCTCACAAGGACGGCCATGCTTGTACTGGCCGTAACCCTTCATAATATCCCCGAGGGAATGGCGGTAGGCGTTGTGTATGCGGGACTTCTCAGCGGTTCTTCGAATATCACTGCCGGAGGAGCCCTTGCCCTGGCTCTTGGTATCGCGATACAGAATTTCCCGGAGGGGGCTATCATCTCCATGCCGCTTTATGCGGAAGGAAAGAACAAGGGCAGATCGTTTTTTCTGGGGGTCCTTTCGGGAGCGGTCGAACCGGTCTTTGGCGGGCTGACGGTGATACTGGCCGGACTTGTCGTTCCGGCGATGCCGTATCTGCTCTCGTTTGCGGCAGGGGCCATGCTTTACGTTGTGGTGGAAGAGCTGATACCCGAAATGTCCGCGGGAGAGCATTCCAATGTCGGCGTAATAGCTTTTGCCGTGGGCTTCAGCCTGATGATGGCACTGGATGTTGCTTTAGGGTAACCGCAGTGTTGCTTTAATTTAAGCATAGTACTTGACTTGGCGTACATTGTAGTGTAATATTATTGCGTTAGCTAACGCTAACTAAAAAACTGAGGATAATGGGGTGTATAATGAGTTTAAAGAATATTGCTTTGATCACAGTCCCGATCATTGCTCTTGGCTCATCCGCTTTCGTTCTGACTGCTTTTTTCCCGGGGAGGGGAAAGGAACATGAAACCGCAAGGGTCTATCAGGGAAGTGTCGCGGGATCCATTGAAGAGACCGGAAGAATAGACAGTGATGAGGAATATACGTATTTTGCGGGTGTGTCGGCCCCGGTTTTAAGCATCGCAATAGAAGAAGGGGACGAAGTCAGATATGGCGAGAAGCTTTTGGAGTATGATGTCGAGGAATATGAAAGAAACGCCGAGCAGGCCGCGCTTGTGAGGGCTCAGAGCGAGGATTCGGGCAAGGGGCAGATCGGAAAAAGCGATTCATACCGGGCAAAATACAATAAGGCTGCAGAGGATGACAATACTTACGCGGTCCTTTACTGGTGGGAAAGGGAGGCCTCGGACTTTATTTCGGAAGACCAGTATCAGGAAAACTGGAATACCCAAAACCGGGCTGCAGAGCTCAATACCTGCATAGCCGCAAAGAATAAGGAGATAGCGGAAAAAAACACAAAATTGCTTAATGACGAGCTTTCTGAGGAGGACAGGCAGTATATCGAAAAAGAAATCTCAGAGCTTAAGGAGGACATAGCGGGCGCACAGATCGAGCTTGCTTCGCTTCCACAGCTTATGCTCAATCCCGAGGAATACCAGATAAATAATGATGTTTCAAACATGATGGAGGATATTTCCAGGAACTGGAGCGAAACCAAGACCAATAAGGCCAAATATGAAGCCGGGATGTTGAATTCAAGCGAAAAGGCTGCCCTTCTCGACCAGATTGAGATAGCAAAGGAGAAGGAGAGCTATGCGCAGATCGATCTCGAAAAGGCCAGGCAGGGGATAACCTCAGACTTTAACGGCATAGTGACGAGCTGCAATGTAAAGGCGGGCTCCGTTGCCGTCAAGGGGGATCCCCTTTTTACCATAGTTTCCAGGGATGACATGAAGGTCACCGTAATGATCTCAAAATACGATATAAGCAGTATCGCCGTCGGGCAGAGAGCCGAGATAGAAGCCGCCGGGACCAGATACGTCGGGAAGGTGTCGAAGATAAAGCAGATCGCGGTCAATGACAGCTCCGACAAATCCAAGGTGGCTGTCGATGTAAAGATAGACGGCGGAAGGGGGCTGATCCTCGGGCTTGAAGCCGATGTTACGATCTTTACGGATGAAAAGGCGGGAGTCATGCTCATACCGTATCAGGCCTTTTACAGCGATGATGACGGGGAGTACTGCTATATCATAAACAGCGAGGGGCTGATCGAAAAGAGATATTTTACCGCCGGGATCGTAAGCAGTGACTGTGTTGAGGTCATAGACGGCCTTGCCGTCGGGATGCCGGTTATTATCGATGCCGTTACCGATGAGCAGATTGGAGAGAAAGCCTTTGAAGCCGTTCATTGAGTTCTGCCATGTAGACAGAAAATACAGGATGGGGGAGAACGATTTCTATGCCCTTAAGGATGTTAACCTGGAGATCTATGACGGCGAGATGGTCGTGATCTTAGGGCCCAGCGGAGCGGGAAAAAGTACCCTTTTAAACCTTCTCGGGGGAATGGACAGTCCGACCTCGGGGAACATATTTTTTAACGGCCATGATATCTCAAAGTTTAAGGATGACGAGCTCACGGCATACAGGGCGTGGAACATAGGGGTAGTATTCCAGTTCTATAATCTGGTCCCCACCCTTACCGCCTACGAAAATGTCGCCCTTATGAAGGACGTGAGGAAGAATGTGAAAAGAGGCTCCATATGGGAAGCGGAGAATAAGGACGTATCTCTGTTAGACCCGAAGGAGGCTCTTATTTCAGTGGGACTTAAGGACCATCTTAACCAGTTTCCCTCCCAGATGTCAGGCGGTGAACAGCAAAGGACATCCATAGCCAGGGCCCTGGCCAAAAATCCGAAGCTCCTTCTGTGCGATGAACCGACAGGCGCCCTCGACACCAAAACGGGACGGGAGGTGCTTAAGCTTCTGCAGGATATGAGCAGGGAAAAGAAGCATACGGTAGTGATGGTTACCCATAACAGCTTTTTTGCCGATATCGCCGACAGGGTGATAAGGGTGAAAAACGGCACGATAGAATCAGTGGAGATAAACGATCAGCCGAAAGATGCCTCGGAGGTGAACTGGTAATGCTCCTTCGGAAAATGCGCAGGGATCTGTTTGCGAGCAAGGTGCAGTTTCTCTCAATTTTTCTTATGTCCCTTCTGGGAATATTCGTTTTCGTAGGGCTTGACAGCGAATGCAACGGGATGAGGGTGCACGAGAGCCGTTTTTACGAGGGGGCGAGGCTTGCTGATCTGTGGGCTCAGGGAACAGCCTTTAAGGAAGCGGATATAGATAAAGCCGAGTATATCCCAAACATTAAGAAGGCTGAGCTCCGCTTAAAGCTTGACGGAAAAGCCGTCATAAGGGGCAATGAGCTTGACCTTTCCATGCTTTTTATGGACGGGAATGAGATTTCAAGGCTTCATCTTACAGATGGGGAACCCTACGTAAAAGGGGCAAGCGGGGTCTGGCTCGACTTTAATTTTCTGAAAAAGCAGGGGCTTAAAATAGGCGACAAGCTTTCGATGAAGGTGAACGGAAACACCTTTGAGCAGGAGATAAAGGGGACGGTATATCATCCCGAATATGTCTATTTCCTTCCAGATGCAGCCGCCATGATGCCTGATTACGGGGCATACGGCGCCGCCTTCATGGACTTTAAAGCCTATCCCGACAGTAAACAGGCTTATTATAATCAGATGATACTGGATGTGGAGGGAGTTGACAATACAGACGGTCTTTCTGAGAAAGAGAAAAATCAGTGCTCAAAGGCTGCGCTTGAGTTGAAATATGCTCTCGGCTCTGACAAGGTGATCGTTACCGACAAGGATTCCGACCTTTCCTACCAGACCTTCAGGGCGGAGATAGAGCAGCATTCCTCCATGACCTTCATTTTCCCTGCGGTTTTCCTTATGATAGCCATCCTCGGTATCATAACGACCATGACAAGGATGACGTCAAGGCAGAGGATACAGATAGGAACACTTAAAGCCCTGGGATTTAGCAAAAGGACTATCACGATACATTACGCATCCTATGGATTCTTCTTAAGCCTCGCTGGCGGTATAGCGGGGGCATTTCTCGGTCATTACACCATAGCCGGGTATATACTCGGCATGATGGATACCACATATCTTGTGCCGAATATGGGTACGGTGTTCTCCTCAGGCTCTTATCTTGCGATCGTCCTTTCCGTCCTGATCTCATCTGCAGTGAGTTTTGCGTCCTGCAGGAAGGAGCTTGCTCCCATGCCGGCGGAGACCTTAAGGCCTGCCTCACCGAAAAATCTGAGGCATTCGCTCATAGAAAAAAGCAGGCTTTGGGAAAGGCTTGATTTTACGGTTCAATGGAATCTGAGGGATATCCTCAGGAATAAGGTCCGCTCGCTTATGGGAGTGATCGGAGTGTTAGGTTGTTCCATGCTGATGTTTGCGGCCTTTGCATGCCTTGATACGGTTTCGTTCATAACGACCTGGATGTATGGAGAACTGAATACCTCACAGTTTCAGATAATAATGAAGGAGAGCTGCCCCTACTCGACAGTCGAGGAATATGCGAAACGGTATAAAGGACAGATGGTGGAACAGGCCGCAGCCGAATTTGAAGTGTCAGGCACGAAAAAGACCGGAACCGTTACCGTCTACGATATCGGCAATTTCCTTCATTTTCAGGATGAGGAGCTCAGGCCGCTTAAGCTTAAGAAAGACGGTATTTCCATATCCTATAAGATGGCTCAGAACCTGGGTGTAAGGAAGGGCGACCTCGTAAGATGGCACCTGATAGGCGATGAGGAATGGAAGAATGTAAGGATATCTGATATTTACAGAAATCCAGCAAGCCAGGGCATCACAATGACGAGGGAGACCTTCGAGAATCTGCATTATTCTTTTGTTCCGGGTACGATCTATACAAATCATACGCCTGAGGAGAAACTTGAGGACGATACAAATATCGTCGGCACGCAGAGCCTGCCGGATATGATGAAGGCCTTAGACTCCATGAAGGAAATGATGTACGCTATGGTTTATATAATGATAGCCGCCGCTGCGGTTCTCGGGATCGTCGTGCTTTATAATCTCGGGGTACTGTCTCTCGTGGAAAAGAACAGGGAAATGGCGACCTTAAAGGTACTGGGCTTTACCACCGCAAAAATAAGGAGGATATTGCAGAGCCAGAATATCTGGCTGACGCTTATCGGGATAGCTCTGGGGATACCATCCGGGATGTGGCTTATAAACATGCTCTTTTCCACAATGCCCGAGTCCATGGATTATGTGGCAAGCTACAGACCTTTATCCTATGCATACACGATCATCGGTACCCTCGTTCTTTCGATGGGAGTCAACAGACTGCTTTCAAGGAAGGTTAAGACGGTGGATATGGTAGATGCACTAAAGGGGCAGGAGTGAGAATAATGCCGTGATCCGGTGTCCGTGCGTACAATTTGCCAGGGAAACGCATTTTCAGCGTTTCCTTATTTTTATTTACGGTGAGCGGCCGGGCGGATATGCCTGTGTCTGTACACTGATGCCGGTACACTCCCTCCGTTGTGTTCTTGACAGATCAATGATATGATAAGGCCACAGGATCAATTCCGAAACGGCGGCCCGGGAGTATGTTTGCTGAGCTTATAAGACGGGAAGTTTCAGGTGGCCTGAAAAAAAGAGTGAGAAATCCGGCAAATCCTGAAAAAGATGCCGGGGAGGGCGGAAAATGAATAACAGAATAAAACGAATTGTGACCGGGCAGATACAGCAGATTACCTTAATAGCGCTTTCTGCAGGTCTTTCAATTCTGCTTTCGGGATGCATGCAGTATTTGCCGGCAAATGATTATTCAGGGATCCCAAAGCCTCAGAATGTGACAGTACAGGAACAGGCAGAGGCTTCTCAGGATGCGGCCGATTATTCAAAAGAGGATAACTGGATACAGATCCCGGAGATCGAAAAGGAGGCGGATACTTTCTATATCTGCGGCACTGCTTATCTTGTGGCGGATCCGGCTGCTCCTCCTGTCTGCGATATCGCCGACCCGGAAACGAGAAAAGGGATGGAAAAAAAGCTTAATTCGAACAAGGGGATCTTTGAAGAGGAAACAAATGTCTTTGCCCCTTTTTACAGTCAGGCGAGTGTTTATGCGCTGGCCGACCTTGACGGGGACGAGGCCGCAGAGCTTTTGGCGGGAAAACCGGTTGAAGATATTTATGCTGCGCTTGACTTTTATTTTGAGAATTATAATGGCGGCAGACCCTTTATCCTTGCGGGATACAGTCAGGGCTCAATGATCCTGCGGATAATTTTAAAGGATTATATGAAAGAACATCCCGAATATTACGAACGGATGATCGCGGCTTATGCCATAGGCTATTCGATCACTGAAGATGATCTCAGGGAGTGTCCTTATCTTAAATTCGCACAGGGAGCGGACGATACGGGCGTCATTGTCTCCTATAACACGGAAGGGGAGGGGAACGGCGACAGCAGGCTTATACTTGACGGCGCGATCAGCATAAACCCAATAAACTGGAAGCGGGATGAGACCTATGCCCCCGCCTCGGAAAACCTTGGAACGAAGATCACTGATGCCTATGGAACCGAGGGCATAGCTTCCCCGGGGATCGCGGACGCAAGGGTCGATACAGAGAGGGGCGTCGTTATATGTACCAACACTGTTTATCCGTATATTGATACGGTAAACGGACTTGGGCTTGAAAAACAGGCTTTCGGAGAAAAGAGTTTTCATGGGAATGATTGTTTTTTTTATTTTGAAAACCTGAAGCAAAACGTCGGAGTCAGGGTAGAGAGTTATCTGACAGAATAGCATGAAATCATTAAAGCGCCCTTTGCGGGGCTTTCCTTTCGGGGGAAGAGGAAATATATTCGGCACGAACTGAAGTTCGTGCCAAAGCGCACGATTTGCTACGCAAATCGGTGCAGGAGGGCCGGGATGGAGGAGGCCTTTTTTCGGAGCAAAGCGTTTCCCGGGAAGAAAAGGTTTTAGGATGTTTTTACTTGAGAAAATACTGATTTGATATTATAATATTACAAATTTGATTTTCCATTGTTGACTGAAAGGACGATACATATGGTAATCAGACAGTTTAATAAGGATCAGGTTATTTTTCGTGAAAAGGAACAGGGCAACAGCTTCTATCAGATGAAGAGCGGCAGTGTCGGTATTTTTCTGAACTACGGTGAGGAAGACGAGAAGAAGCTTACGGAGCTTACGGAAGGCCAGTTCTTCGGAGAGATGGCTGTTATAGAAGCATATCCCCGCAGCGCGACGGCGGTGGCCTTAAGCGATGATACGAAAGCGGAAGAGATCACGCTCAGGGAAGTAGAGGATTATTTCCGCTCAGAGCCTGACCAGATCATTGCGATAATGAAGCATTTAGGCTCAAGGGTACGTGAGCTTACCGATGATTATACGAAAGTCAGCGAGACCATTAAGGAACTGTACCTTGTAAAAAAGGAAGAACGGAGTAAGAGCCTGATCGAAAGGATCAGGAACTATGCCGACAACTACAGGGCACATAAGAACTTTACCGAAATACCGAGTGTTGAGACTTTAAGGAAGATCGATCCGGTGTCTCATTCGGAAGGATATTATAAAGATGTGGAAAGTTTTTCGAAGGGAACCGTTATTTTCAAAGAGGGTGAGACCGGAAACTGCATGTACGATATCCATTCCGGAAATGTCGGCATCTATAAGAACTACGGAACTCCCGAGGAAGAGCTCCTTACAAAGCTTTCCATGAATAATTTCTTCGGCGAGATGGGTATGGTGGACAACGATAAGCGAAGTGCCACTGCCATTGTGCTTACGGATGACACTAATCTGGAGACTATAGCACCGGAGGATCTGGCAGAGCTCTTTGAGAAGAACCCGCCTAAAGTGAGCATGATACTTGCGCATATTTCCTACAGGTTAAGGAAGCTTACAAACGAGTATATGAATGCCTGCAAGCTTGTTTACGAGTATGCTTCCGAGGAAGAGAAGAATGGCTCGGTCAGTGAGGAGTTGAAGGATAAAACGGACAATTATCAGGCGAGGTATTATGACTGAGCAGGCTTTGCTTCAAATACAGCCGGCACGCATGAACCGTGAGGAGTATGCGGAGCTTGCTGAAGATGAAGGGCTTGACTATGAAGTATTGGAACTGTCTGTACCGCCCGCTCTCAATGAGAGCGGGCTTTTTGAAATCAGTGCGAAGTGGTACAGGGACAGCGGACGGGTCAGGTCTCTTCACGGTAATTTCATCGATGTGAATCCGGGAAGCGGAGACAGTCTGTTTCGGGAATTATCAAGGAAAAGATGCATTGAGAGCTGTGAAGCGGCGGTCTTTACGGGGGCACGGAACGTGGTTTTTCATTCCAGCTGTTTTCCCTTTCTGAGGGGGGCATATCTGGAGGGATGGGCGGCGTTCTGCGCTGATCTCTATGAGGAGCTTGCCTTACGGTATGACCTTAATATTTATATTGAAAACAGTCCCGATATAGACCCCGGGCCTATCAGAACCTTAATGGATATCGTGCATGACAAAAGGATAGGCGTATGTCTGGATATCGGACATGCACATTATTCACAGACCGCAATCGCGGGATGGTTCGAGGAACTGGGAGACCATATCGGATATCTGCACCTTTCGGATAATAACGGTATCTATGATGATCATCTGCCTCTAGGAGAAGGAACTGTTGACTGGGAGGAGGTTGACAGCCTTTACCGGGGACTTCACAGACAGATGCCGATGACGCTTGAGGTCGGAGGGCCGGAGGGGATCAGAAGCTCTGTCGGGTATTTAAGGTCCAGAGGGTTATTTGGCCTGGGCTGATCCTTCGAATCAGCATAAACCGGAGTTTATGCCAGGGCACGCGATCTGATTCGCAGACCGGTGCAGAATAATGTTGGAGAGAATGACCCGGGGGATATATGAAGGATTCTTTTAAGCATGCACGTATCAATATAGTCGATAATATGTCTGAAGGCGTTATGGTCATCGGGTTTGACGGTGTTATCAGGTTTGCCAATCATGCCGCTGTCAGCATTCTGGGCTTTTCAGATACGGAACTTGTCGGAAGGAAGTTTGCGCCGATATTCTTTGAGGATTCACGCAATGATTCATTTACACAGGCGGTGCTTGAGGCGGTATATGACCGGACGGATGCGCATCAGTCCATGGTTTTGTATCACCGGAACGAGGAGACTTTATATCTGAGAGTGATCTCATCCTTCATGACCGGCGAGGATGAACGCACCGGAATCATCATTGTTTTCAGCGACCTGAGTGAGCTGATGGAGCTCCGGGATGCCGTAAAATCCATGAATAAGATCAGGGCCTTAAACTACCAGCTTGAGCTCAGGAACAAGCTGATCAGTGACACCTTCGGAAGGTTTCTTTCGGATGATATCGTTAAGCATCTTCTGGATACGCCGGATGGATTAAAGCTAGGCGGGACCAAGCGCAGGCTGACAATGCTGATGAGTGATCTTCGCGGGTTTACTGCTATGAGTGAAAGGATGGAGGCTGCGGACCTGATCTCTATGCTTAACCATTATCTCGCGGAGATGACGGAAGTTATACAATCACATAACGGGACCATCATCGAGTTCATAGGGGATGGTATCCTTGCGATATTCGGCGCTCCTGAGGCGTCTGAGATCCATGCTGAGGAAGCCGTGGTTGCGGCGCTCGGTATGGAGGAAAGAATGGCAAGGATCAATAAATGGAATCTTGAAAATGATTATCCCGAGCTTGAAATGGGGATCGGGATAAATACAGGCGAGGTCATTGTCGGAAATATCGGTTCCGAGAAAAGAACGAAGTACGGGGTTGTCGGCAGTCATGTGAATCTGTGCGGACGTATCGAAAGCTATACGGTAGGAGGGCAGATCCTTATTTCGTCTGCCACAAAGGAGCTTATCGGCCCGGAGCTTGAAATAGCAAAAACCCTGACGGTATATCCGAAGGGAGCCGGCGGGGAGATGCTTTTGTATCATGTTACGGGCATAGGTGATCCATATGATATTCATGTAAAGATCGACACTAACATCCCGCAGCAGCTGGACCGGCCGATCCCTGTAGCCATGCATAAGATCGAGGGTAAGCATGGAAATAAAAAGACACTTTACGGAGGGATCACCGCAGTGTCTCATGAGAGAGCCATACTTGAGACGGAAGCGGATCTGGAGGAATATGACAATCTGCAGATCAACGCCGGAGGCAGGCTCTTTTGCAAGGTCATGGAAAAAACCGGGGAGAATTATCTGTTACAGTATACCTCTGTTCCCGCGGGTTATGCGGCCTGGCTTAAGGAGGCACGTCTTAATTAGCGGTAACACCCGCCGGACATTTACAGGAAATGATCCGATCTGAAATATATGCCGGATCGGCATAAACCGGTGTTTATGCCGGGCAGACGGTTTGTTTTCAAATCGGTGCAGTAATGCATAAAAAGGAGGAAAAAGATGATACGAAAGAACATGATCACATTGTTGTCGGCAGCTGTGCTGTCAATTGCCCTGACAGGATGTCAGGGATTTACGGATATGGGGATATCCGGTATGTATGTGGATTTTCAAACAGGAGCAGTGGAGATGGAAAGGGGGGATACTGAGCTTTCCGATACAGAGGATGATCAGGACTTTTTTGAGGATTGGACCGCGGATTCAAAGGCAGCCGCATCGATCCGGGAATATGTTGAAAGAGTGACCGATCCGGATTCAGAGGATTTTATTCCCGAATCAGACCGGATAGCGGTATTTGATATGGACGGGACGCTTATCGGGGAAACCTATCCCGCTTATTTTGAATATATGATGTTTATCCACCGTGCGCTCTATGATGAAAGCTATGATGCCCCGGAGGATATGAAGGAGTTTGCCCGTGCTCTGGAGGAGGGCGTTTATTCCGGAAACGAGGGGGCCATGTATTTTGCGACTCTTCCGAAGGGAAATGAGCGTCTTCACGCCGAATACGCAGGAAAGGCCTATGCAGGTATGACTCCTTCGGAGATCATGGAATATGCTGAGCATTTTATGGAGAGCGAAGCTGAGGGCTTTACGGATCTCACCAAAGGAGGAGCGATTTACAAACCGATGGCCGATATGCTCTCATATCTTCAGGAAAATGATTTCCAGTGCTATATTGTCAGCGGATCTGACAGGAATATCTGCAGGGCTTTTGCAAAGGACGTATTCGGCATTCCCGAAAACAGGGTCATCGGAATGAGCTATAAAATGGTGGCTACGGGCCAGGGGGATACCGACGGACTCGACTATCTTTACACGGAGGATGATGAGGTTGTATCAAGCGGGGAGCTGCTTATTAAGACTATCAAGATGAATAAGGTCTCCGTTATAGCTGAGGAGATCGGCAAGGTTCCCGTGCTTGCCTTCGGTAACAGCAGCGGTGATCTTTCCATGGCACAGTATGTGAAGAACAACAAGCAGTATGAGGGCAGAGCCTATATGGTACTCTGCGATGATCTGGAACGTGAGTACGGCAGCATGGAAAAAGCCGATTCCCTGCGTGAGTTCTGCGAAGAGCACGGCTTTGAAACGATATCCATGCGCGACGATTTCGCAACGATATATGACAACGGAAGCGGCGCAGCCGTTGAAAAGGATGTGGAGGAGCTTGCCGCCGCATCATGAGAAATCCGGGGAGAAAGAATTTTATGAAAAGAGGCCGGATATTACTTATTCTGCTGCTTATGCTTATGCCTGTGATGACCGGTTGTGATCAAAAGGAAAAGCTGTCTGAGGAAGTACAGAAGGACGGACAGCATATGATCGCGGAAACTCCCGAAATTATCCCGGAAACGGAAGATGTGAAGGAAACAAGGAAAATTACTGCAGCTGAAGCAAACCGTGAAACAGGGGCGGAGACAGAAACCGGAACCGATAAAGGAGCGCAAAAAGAAGAAGTAAAAGAACCTGTTCTTGGGGATGAGCAGTTTGATGAGTACATACCGCTTCTTGAGGGCAGGCGTGTCGCACTGTTTTCAAATCAGACCGGTATTGTCGGAGATAAAGCTGATATTTCACTGGCAGAAGGCTATGACCTTATACCCTTCGGGCTTGACAAAAACGGGAATGAGGTAACCTGCGGCGAACATATACTGGATGCGCTGATAGAACATGATGTGAATGTTGTTGCGGTATTCAGCCCGGAGCACGGCTTCAGGGGAACTGCTGATGCGGGGGCGAACGTAGACGATTCGGTGGATGAAAAGACCGGAGTCCCGATCCTTTCGCTGTATCATAATAATACCCATTATCCCTCCCGTGAAAGCATGGACTCATTTGATACACTCGTTGTCGATATGCAGGATGTGGGACTGAGATACTATACCTACTATATTTCCATGTATTATCTCATGGATGCCTGCGCGACGGCCGGTAAGGAGGTGATCATCCTTGACAGGCCGAATCCGAACGGATTCTATGTGGACGGGCCGGTACTGAAGGAGGGTTATAAGTCGGGGGTGGGGCTGCTTCCCATACCCGTTGTTTACGGAATGACCTGGGGGGAGCTTGCCGGTATGATAAATGGGGAAGGATGGCTTGAAGCAGGGAAAAATGCGTGCAACCTTACGGTGATACCCTGTAAGAACTATTCTCATTCCATGAAAACATGCCTTATTAAGCGGCCATCACCGAATATAAAGGATATGAGGGCAGTCTATCTCTATGCATCCACCTGTTTTTTCGAGAACACCTATATATCCGTGGGACGAGGTACCGATATGCCTTTTGAGATATACGGAAGCCCGTATCTGAGTGAGGAGGAATATCCCTGGTCATTTACGCCTCAAAGTATCGACGGGGCAAATAATCCTCCCTTTGAAGGCAAAACCTGCCACGGAAAGAATCTCAGGGATATTCCGCTTGACCGCATATGGAACGACGGAATAAACCTCGATTACCTGACGGAAGCATATAACGATTTTCACAGAGAACATCCTGATATGGATTTTTTTGCAAACCGGAAGAACGGAGACCGGTACTGGATCGATCTGCTGAGCGGCTCGGATGATCTCAGGAAGAGGATAATCGCGGGTGAAAGCGCGGAGGATATAAAGGCTTCATGGCAGGAGGAGATAAATGCATTTAAGGAGCAGCGAAGGCCGTATCTGTTATATGATGAATGATCCCGGGGCTTTTCGGCTGAAAAATGCCGGCGGGCGGAGAGGCAGCGATTTGTTAAGGAAATGATCCGACCTAAAAAGCAGGTCGGCCTTATTCGACATTTGCCAAAGCAAATGCCGAATTTATTCGGTACGAACTAAAGTTCGTACCTAAGCACACGATTTGCTGCGCAAATCGGTGCAGTATGAAATGATCCGGGCGGAAATGATTCGGTCTGCAGGGCAGACCGAATCGGCACGAACTGAAGTTCGTGCCTAAGCACACGATTTACTTCGTAAATCGGTGCAGACCTGAAAAGCAGGCCGGATCGAATCGGCGCAGAGAGGAAGAACGATGTATGGTAGAGGATAATACTGAGGCCCTCATCAGGACGGTAAGGGAGGAAGGGGATTCTGACGCCCCGGAAGAGCAGGCATCCCTTTTTGTCTGCCACGGTCGTACTATTTCAGAGTACGGTCTTGATGGGATTCAGCGGATAGGAAGACCGTCAGATGACTACATGCCGGACATTCCGGTGTTTGACAGGTTTGTCTCAAGAAAACACGGTATCCTTGAAACAACAAAGAAGGGCACTTCATATACCGTGCTCGAAACGACAAACGGTGTTCTGTTTAAGGGGCAGATCATGAAGCCGGGAGAAAAGATCTTTCTTTCCGACGGTGACGAGCTGATCTTTCCTTCGAGATCCGGAAAAGAAGGTAACTCTGTGATACTGGTCTTTGTTTCCACTGAAGCGAGAAGACATCTCTGGCAGGAGCTCAGGCAGGCTTCCAGGGATTTTCTGACGGGTCTGCAGGGCAGGGAAAGCTTTATGATCTGGTGGTACCAGAACTGCATGAAAAAGGATTATGCTTCGTCAGCCCTGTTTATCATGGATGTAGATAATTTTAAACTGGTAAACGATCTGAAGGGCCATGAGGCAGGAGACGCCGCGCTTAAGATCGTGGCGAGGGAACTGCGTTCCGCCGTGAGATATGAAGGGCAGGTCTGCCGCTGGGGCGGGGATGAGTTTGTGGGCGTGGTGCCCGGTACCGTTTCCCAGGTGACCGAGAGGCTTACCGATCTGGGAAAGAAGATAGAATCCGCTTCTGACGGGGAAGGCATACCGATCTCGGTCAGTATCGGGTTCGTTGATGTCCACATATCCGGAGACCCCTACAATGTTGCAAAGCTTGTGTCCTGCGCTGACAGCGCCCTGTATAAGACCAAACAGTCGGGGAAGCGGGGAGTGCTCGGTTATGAGGGGCATAACGTAAATATCTGATCTGTTTTCCATATTTTGATTACAGGAATTGACAAGAGAAGGAAAAGATAATATTATACATTTAACGAATAATTTTAGCAGTGATTTATGTACAAAATGCACAAAGTATTTGGTATGTAAAGCATTCAAACAGAAGGAGGTTTATTTGATGAAGAAGAAGATTCTTTCGGTTCTGTTAGCAGGTGCGTTAGCATCCTCAATGCTGACCGCATGCGGCGCCGCTCCGGCAGCTCCCGCGGCTCCGGCAGCGGACAGCGGTGAGGCAGAGGCTCCGGCTGAAGAAGCTGCGGCTCCCGTAGCTGACGTAGCCAGTGAAGGAGAGCATGAGCTTTCCGTTTATGCATGGGATGCAAACTTTAATATCCCTGCGCTTCAGGCGGCAGAGGCGGCCTATAAGGCAGTTGATCCGGACTTCAAGCTGAATATCATTACCCAGTCCGGTTCCCAGGATGTTGAGCAGGCGGTCACTCTGGCGGCTTCGGCAGGAGATTACAGCTCCCTTCCCGATATCGTCCTGTTCCAGGATCACTATATCCAGAGATTCGTAGCGGACTATCCGGATGCATGGCAGGATATCGAGGATGCGGGAATTGACTGGTCGAATCTCGGCGCGGAAAAGATTTCCTACAGCACGATAAACGGCAAGCACTATGGCGCTCCCGTAGATAACGGCACGGCTGTTTTCGCATATCGTACAGATGTCCTTGAGGAGAGCGGATACACCATCGACGACGTGACAGGCATTTCATGGAACGAATGGCTGGATATTGCGAAGACGGTTAAGGAAAAGACCGGCTATGCGCTGCTTTCAATGGATCATTCCGGCGATGACCTTCCTTATATGATGCTTCAGGCTGAAGGCCTTTCACAGTGGAAAGACAATACGACTCCTGTTCTCGTTGATACCCCGGAATTTGCTGAAGCTATTAAGGTCGTAGTTCAGGGAGCCAATGACGGCACCATCATCCTTGCAAACAGCTGGAGCGATTATACTGACCAGACGATCGTCGGAAACCAGGTGGCCGGTGTTATGAACGGAAACTGGATCATCCCTACCATCGAGCAGGTTGCCGAGAACAGCGGAAAGTGGGCTATCACGACTCTTCCGACTTTAGAGGGCGGCAAGGAAGGCTATGCAAGTAACGGCGGTTCTTCTCTGTATATCACCGCAAACTGCAGCAAGCCCGAGCTTGCCAAGGATTTCCTGGCATATACCTTCGGCGGCGGTGAAGGCGCTATCGAGACCTATGATGCGGCTCTTAAGAACGGCGGCGTTATTACCTGCTGTATCTCAGCCGGCAAGTCCGATGTCTATCAGGAAGGCGTTGACTACTTCAACGGCCAGGCTATTTATGCCGACATCGTTGAGATGGGTTCTCATGTTCCCGTAGTTCAGCAGAGTGATTTCCATTACAATCTTCGTACACTTGTAAATACACTGATCACCAATGTTCAGAACGGTGCAGATCTCGAGAGCGAGATCCAGTCAGCTCAGGAACAGATCGAGTTTGAAATCGCCGGATCAACAAATTAGTCTGTACGGTGAGCTTCATACGGGGAACCGGGCTATCCGGTTCCCTGTTTTTTTAAGAACAGAAACTTAATAAGGGAATTAAGGAGGGATACCATTGACTAAAAAATCGCACTCCATATCCGTCAAACAGAAGAGAGCCGGCTGGCTGTTCTTACTGGCGGCATCCGTGATGATCTTTATTTTCAGCTTTTATCCGATGATATCGGCTTTGTTTATGTCGTTAAAGACCGGTTCGGCAGCCAGCCTCAAATGGGCAAATCCTGTCACATTCAATTATTCCAGGATGTTTCAGGATAAAACCTTTATGAAGTCCGTCTTCAATACCTTTATGTACCTGATAATCCAGGTCCCCATCATGCTTATCCTGGCAATCCTCTTAGCCCAGCTTTTGAATAATAAGGATCTGAAATTCAGGGGCATTTTCCGGACCTGCGTCTTTCTTCCCTGTGCAATTTCACTGGTTTCCTACGCCCTGATCTTTCGTTCCCTGTTTGCGACCCAGGGACTTGTAAACATGATCCTTACGAATCTTCACCTTATCGATGAGAATGTTAACTGGCTCGGACAGACGGGAACCGCACGGTTTGTTATAATTTTCGCCCTGGTATGGAGATGGACGGGCTATAACATGGTGTTTTTCCTGGCAGGTCTTCAGAACATAGAGTATTCGGTGTATGAAGCCGCCAAGATCGATGGTGCCACCGGTTGGAAGACTTTCTGGTATATCACGGTTCCGCTGCTGCGCCCGGTGATCATCATGACATTTATAATGTCCATAAACGGCACACTTCAGCTCTTTGACGAATCAGTCAACCTGACGAATGGGGGACCGGCAAATACAACTATCACCATGTCGCATTATATTTATAACAATGCCTTTGGAACGGGAGTGGCGAACTTCGGCTATGCTTCCGCAATGTCCTTCTTTGTCCTTATCCTGGTGGCTATCCTTGCAGCCATCAATCTGAAAGTAGGTGATACCCGTGACTAAGAAAAACAAATCCGTAGTGCAGAGAAGACTGATACCAAGCTACATTTTTCTGATATTTTTTTCCCTGTTTTCAGTGTTTCCGCTGTTCTGGATGGTGACGGCGGCCACAAACAATACAGTGGATGTCGCCCGCGGTAAGATCTGGTTCGGGACGGAAGCGGCGGTGAACTTTAAGAACCTGATGTCGGCGGCCATAGCGCAGGGCTCCGGTGCTACTCTCGGGAGCTTCATGGGCAACTCTTTCCTTTATGCTACCGCACAGACGATCCTCTGTATCTTTATCTGTTCGCTCGCCGGTTATGGGTTTGAACTCTATCATGATAAGGGAAAGGATGTTCTGTTCGGGATATTGTTGATGGCGATGATGATACCGGGAGTTGCCACTATGATCCCTCTGTTTGGAATGATGAGCAGGCTCCATTTTCTGAACAAGGTATGGGGATTTATCCTGCCTGCGGTTTCCACGCCCTTTATGATCATGATGTTTCGTCAGAACAGCAGAAACTTTCCCGTTGATATCCTGGAAGCGGCGCGTATCGACGGCCTTTCCGAGTTTGCCATTTTCTTTTATATGTATATGCCGGTAATGAAGGCAACCTATGCGGCAGCTGCGGTTATTACCTTCATGAACGCCTGGAATGCGTATCTGTGGCCCCGCGTGGTCCTTACGGACAGCAGCGCCCAGACCATGCCTATTCTGATAGCGAATATAAGCAACGGATACACTGTGGATTACGGAATGCTTATGATGGGAGTATTGTTCTGCTCCATCCCGACCATGGTCATCTTCTTCATTCTCCAGAAACAGTTTGCGGAAGGAATAACCGGTGCCGTGAAATGACAGATGAAATGATCCGGTCAAAGACCGGATCGGCACAAACTGAAGTTTGTGCCAAAGCGCACGATTTACTGCGTAAATCGGCGCAGTAAAGGAGTACTGTATGTATGATGTGGTGATCATTGGCGGAGGCGTTTCCGGCACCTCTACCGCGAGGGAATTGTCCCGTTACGATCTTTCTGTCTGTGTGGCCGAGAAAATGCCTGATGTATGCTACGGCACGTCAAAAGCCAACAGCGGGATAGTCCATGCGGGTTTTGACTGCGAGCCGGGAACGCTCATGGCTAAACTTAATGTTCAGGGAAACCGTATGATGCCGGCTCTTACAAAGGAGCTTGACGTTCCTTTTGTGCAGTGCGGTTCTCTAGTGGTGTGCACAGAAGATGATGACAGGGAAACACTTGACAGGCTGTATGAGCAGGGAGTTTTAAACGGAGTCGAGGGACTTGAGATCATAGACAGGGACAGGATCCTTAAGATGGAGCCCAATATCGGGGACGGCGTTATCGCAGCCCTCTGGGCGCCTACGGCGGGGATAGTCTGTCCTTTTACCCTGAATTATGCCTATGCGGAGGTAGCCTGCAAAAACGGGGTGGAGTTCCGCTTCAATACAGAGGTTCAGGATATTCTTAAGAAGGACAACGGTTACTCTCTGATCACGAATCTCGGCAGGATAGAAGCAAAGGTCGTAGTAAACGCGGCGGGAGTATATTCCGACAGGATGCATAATATGGTTTCCGACCGGAAGATCCATATCACAGCCCGCAGGGGAGAATACTGCCTGCTTGACAGGAATGCATCAGACCTTGTAAACAGTACAATATTTCAGCTCCCCGGGAAAATGGGAAAAGGGGTATTAGTCAGTAAGACCGCCCATGGAAACATTCTTCTCGGGCCTACGGCAGTGGACCAGCATTATAAGGAAGGAACCATGACTTCAAGGGAAGGACTTAATACCGTACTGAGCCTGGTTGACAAATCCGTAAAGAACATACCGAAGAAGCAGGTCATCACGTCCTTTGCAGGTTTAAGAGCTCACGAAGCGGGCCATGAATTCATAATCGGGGAAGTGGAGGGCGCACCGGGTTTTGTA
>JAIKXO010000253.1 GCA_024684065.1 Lachnospiraceae bacterium | reverse complement strand
TTTGAGGCATTTCTGCCTTATACCTCATGATATTTTTTTCCTGTCAAAGAAAACAACGGACAGGGCGATCGCAAAATAAAAGCCGGTTATTAAACTATGGGTCTAATGATCTGAACATGATACGTGGTTTTACACTTTGATCATGATCAAACGATATGCGGGTCAAAAGTGATATCAGAACGGAGGAAAAACAAAATGGGACAGATTGAAGTAAAAGGAAAGGCGGAAAAAACGGTAGTCTATGATCTTATCAATGTCGGCATAACATTCCATTCCAGGGAAGAAACGCCGAAAGAAGCATCGGAAAAGGTAATGAGGGATTGCGAGAATTTTCTGTCTTCTTTTGCAAAGATGGGATATGATATGAATTCCGTCAGGCTTGAAAAGGATTATGTCAGTGAAAATACTTATTATGATAATTATGATGATAGCAGTAAGTACTCATACCTGGCAACACGAAAAGTAAACATTATCATGAAATATGACATGAAGCTCGTAAATAACATTCACTCGCTCCTTAATTATCTTTCACTCAAGGCTGAAGTCAGCACCAATTATGAATTTTCCGATAATATCAGGGTCGGTGACGAGCTTATGCAGGAGGCATTGCAAAACGCCAGACAGAAGGCGGAAAAGATGGCCGCTGCGATAGGGGAAGAGATAACAGGTCTGATATCCGCAGATCAGAAAAGCACTGACAACAGTGCTTATATAGGAGATACTCTATGTTTATCGGAATCGGCATCGTTCTTAATGTCAGACAATATTGAACTGGAAGAATACGAATACACTGATCAGCTTGCAGCTTCAGAGATCACACTTTCCGAAAGCATCAATACGGTATGGGAAACAAAGCGTCCCTGACTCTGAAGAAGGAAAAAGGGACGGCTGTCTCATTATCAGTACTCTTCCACCAGAGCAAATTACAAAGGAACGCTTCCTCTTATGAACGGGACGCTTATCCTGCATTATTTAATTACAGAAGGCGATTTGCCTGGCAAGCTGCTTGAAAAATACGAATAACCATTAATTCGGGGTCAGCCGGCTGAAAGTACGGTAACATACCTGCAGAAAACTTTTATAGTCAACTTCGATTAACAATTGATGTTGACTATATTTTTGTACTGTAGTTGTGAAACAGACTGCACTTTGATAAAATCTGAATATAAAGCGTTCTGTTCTGCAAAAGACATACCGGATATTTCAGGGACAAAAACCCTTTCTATATAGAGCGTTCTGTTCTGCAAAAGACATGTCGGATATTTCAGGGACAAGAACCCCTTTCTATAATGAAGGAGAAGGAAAACATATGCCGATAAAGACTTCATCTGAAAAAACCCGAAACTACCCCCTGTATGTATTTCTGACGCTTCAGTCCGGTTCCGACCGCGATCATCCCTTAAGCATCAGCAAAATCCAGGAAAAGATCATTTCAAAATTCGGTAATCCTCATGAAACATCAGGGAATATCGACCGCTCTACAGTAGCACGCATCCTTCTTGAGATGGAAGAACTCGGAAATGATTTTCCGGTCAGGGTCGTGATGAATACGGGAACCTCTTCAAATCCCTGTTATGTCCGTTTCAGGGAAAGCGATGAGGGGAAATCCCCTAAAAAATATTATTATTATGAACAGCCTTTTTCAAAGGAAGAGCTCCTTACGATCAGAGATTCGGTTGAAGCCTATAATTATCTGGCGGCAGAAGATATTACAAACATTATTAACCGTGTGATCCGCATGGCTCCGGATATCTGGTCGATCGAACAGTACGCCTCCGGAAAGCAGGATCAGTTCATTAAAGACCCGCATCCACATTCTCCTGTTCTTTACCATATAAAAACCTTAAGCGACATCATCCAGGCGAACTGTTATGCAAATATCTCATATTGCAACTATGGTATCGATGGTAATCTGGTTGTCAGGGACGGATATCCCAAGCTCTTTAAGCCCATCAAGCTTTTGTGGGGAAACGGATTTTATTACTGCGCCTGTAAAAAGGAGAATCTGGATACTCCCGTAAACCTGAGGCTTGACAGGATAAAATCCATCGAGCCCGTGGAAAGTAAAAGCATAGATCCGGACCGCCTTAAAAAGCTTTTGGTTCCGAAGGATCTGATACCGTCCCGTTCGGGCTACCGCTTACAGCATCCGGTCATGTTCGGGGGAAAGGTTATATCCATTGTCCTTCTTGTACGTACAGGCGATAAAAACGGAATGATCAATGCTTTGGTGGATACGTTTGGAAGAGATATCAAAATGACGCCTGCTGAAGATTCTGAGCTTGCAAAGGCATTCCCGGATCCTTCTGTTTATAAAACAGACGATTCCGAACAGTGGATCACGGCGCAGGTTAAAGGGACTTTTGGCGGAACCGCTTTATTTGCCGTCCAGTACTGTGAAAATGTCCGCGTGGTCAGCCCGGAAAGCATCGCCGAAGAAGTAAAGAGACGCCTGCATTGCGGCCTTTTGCTTTATGAGTGACAGAATATTATAGTAAACGACAAAATAAACTTTATTTTGTCGTTTAATGCGCCTCGGCACCGATTTTGCCTGCAAAATCGGTGCGTGGCCACCGCAGGTGGCATATTTCCTTACAAAATCCGTGCGCATCCGCCGGAGGCATTATAGTCAACGTCAATTTATTATTGACGTTGACTATAAGACCGGCCACATCTATATATTCATCTTAAACAGTATATTCGAATCATAGATAAACGACAGGAATCTGCTGTCCTTTACGTCCGCGAGCAGAGTCCCGGCCGCAGTGTTCCTGAAAAACACCACAAGGACGAAAAAGAACACCCAGACGACAATAAGCGCTAAGGCTGCTCCCGCAAGCATCCCAAGATATCTGTTAAGCCCGCGGATTATCGGGATCTTTGCCATAAGTC
>JAIKXO010000248.1 GCA_024684065.1 Lachnospiraceae bacterium | reverse complement strand
TAACCGGTGAAGCTTTAAGGTACCATACCCGTCTCCGTCCATAAAGGGCGATATCTTCCCGAGGGAAAAGCTCGATAACAGCTCAAGGCACGCGTCAGTATCTCCTTTATTCTCAAACACGCAAAAGCTTTTAAGTGTCTTTTCTCTTTCCTTAAAGATCAGGTGATGTGATGCAGAATATCCCCTCTCATCCTTTAAAACGGTTACAATCTCTTTTTCCCTCACCTCCTCGGTTACACTCTGGGAATCATATTTAAACCGGTTCGAATCCTTATCGGTCCTCATTGAGATCCCCGGAGAATAACAGCCTGTATAGATATCGCCGGAAAGCCTGACCTGTACGAGATGGTCTGAGTGTTAGTGGGCTTCATCTGTCTCCTTCTCCTTTACACTAATACCCTCCGGAAGCAGAAGGAGCTCGATATCTCCGTTTTTTTCATCCAGGTAATACAGTGCCTGCATATCTCCCAGTACATATTGCTTTATTAAACTTGTCATAATCTGATCAGTCTCCTCCATAATATCTGATTATGCCTGTAACCGCAGGCAGGTATGAACTTCCAAACAGGTTCAGGTGGTTAAGAAGATGATACAGGTTATAGAGATCCCGTCTTTCCGTGTACCCTTCCTGCAGTGGATTAGTCTCATTATATGCCCTGTAGAAATCCCCGTGAAACCGTCCGAAAAGCTCCGTCATTGCCAGGTCAGCCTCCGGATGCCCCACATAGACCGCAGGATCTATAAGCCATGCCTTTCCGTCGGAACCGATGATATAATTCCCGGACCAGAGGTCCCCATGCAAAAGAGCCGGCTTCACGGGCTCTGCAAGAAGCTCCTCAAGCCTGTCAAGGAGCCTTATTAAAGCCGAAAGCAGGCTTCTGTCGAAATATCTTTCGGCACGCTTTATCTGAGGTTCCAGCCTGCATTCCCTGAAGAAACCTGTCCATGAGCTCTTAGGCGTATTGATCTGATATCCGGCCCCGATATAGTTATCCAGTTCAAGTCCGAAAGCTCCGTGTGCAAGGATCTTCTCCGTATCAGACCTGTGTAAAAGAGCAAGCTCCCTTCCAAACACCTCCCAGAAGTCCCTGATCCTTGCGGCCGGTTCTATCATTTCCATCATAAGGAATGAGATTTGACTCCTTTGGTCAATCCCTCTGCAGAAAAGCTTCGGCGTCCCGATAACTCCAAATGATGAGATAAGTCCTATACCATATGATTCCGCCTCAAAGAAGCCGCTGTTCTTTACGGTATTTTCTTTTATGAAAACCTTCTGTCCGCTGCTCAGGCTCAGACAGCCAGAGTCATTGATGTCTCCCCCTCCCACCCGGGATTTCCTTAAGACCTTAACGTCTTCTCCGAAGCAGCCCCTGATCGCGGCGTCGACAGAATCGTATTCCAGAATATCCATTCATGCTTTTCCTTCTCAGAAATTACTCCCGTTCCAGCCCCAGTCCGTCGTAGCGGAATACTTGATATACATATGGTCCGGAGCAATTCCCAGGACGTCTCCGAAAATCTTCGTTATTTCCGCCGTCATTTTAGAAAATGCCTGCCTGTCAGGTCCTCCGAACAGCCTGACTTCGATAAAAGCCATCGGTTCACTGTCATCTCCCCTGAAATAGAGGTGGTAATCATCCTCAAAACCTGCCATCAGCCAGCTCTCACTCTTCCCCGGAATAATGGAAATAGCACGGCCAAGCCTTGTCTTAAGCTCCTCCTCCTGCTCCTTTGTGATCTTTACACTTACCTTTGAATCAATAAACGGCATAATCTTTTCCTCCTTTACATACGTACCATTTTAAATCCCTTTATCTCCTTATCATCTCTTGTGGCAAGAAGCAGAGGCCTGCTCCCTCTCTTTTCCATAATGTATGAAAAAGCCTCATCACGTTCCTTACTGTCCATCCCGGCAAAAGGCTCATCAAGAACAATAAAATCGGCCGGAACAAATAAAGCCCTCACGATCTCCACGATACGCTTCTTTCCGTCGTTTAAGGATAAAACCGGCAGCTTCTGCTCTTCTTCAGACAGAAAGAGGCTCAGCTCTTCTATAGCCCTGCCCTTTGATGCGGTCCGGTGTGCTTTCCTGACATTCCATACAGAGTTTTTCTTCACGTTAAGGTGGCCTTCCTGCGATACATACGCGCTTTGCAGCGTGGGATATTTATAATCCCCCATCCTGCTGACACGTCCCGAGTCAGGCTTTTCCATTCCCATGAATATTTTAAGCGCCGTTGATTTTCCGCATCCCGCCGGTCCAGAAAGAAGATACGCCTTACCGTCCTCTACCGACATATTAAAATCCTTAAGTACGGGTATTCCCGCATATGATTTGCAGATGTTTTCAAGATAGATCGTCATAATCATTCCTTCTCAAGATAGAGGCAGACCGCCTTCATATCTTCATCAAAAACATAGCTCACCACTCCGTTTTCAAGAAGCACGTCCTCATCCTTATAAGAATAAATATCCGCTATCCTGTACCGGTCGGGGACAGGTATTTTTATCTCCTCCCCTGTTGCATCATAAAACCCGTGAAGGAGGAGGAAAGCCTTTGTCTGATCCCCGCTCTCCCGGAATATTCCCTGCCATCCCTTCGGATGACGGTAGGAGCAGACCTTCGGACCGTGGAAAACGGTTTTTCCTTTTTTAATGACCGGTACCAGCTTTCTATAAAAAGCTATGCCCCTGTCT
>JAIKXO010000241.1 GCA_024684065.1 Lachnospiraceae bacterium | reverse complement strand
ATCCTTCCGCCAACTAACGAAGTCTGAAAATAATCATCCCACTGAATCGATATAAACCGGGATTTGTCAAACAGACTGAAAATTAAACAAAATAAATTAATAGAAAAGGTGGTCACTTCATCAGAGGTGGTCATCTTTTTCGTTACCATTCACGGGTTAGCCGAATGCGGTTCTTTAATATCTAAACAACCAAAGAGACGATAACGCTATAGAAAATAGTGATTATTTTAAATTTAATCACTATTTTCTATTGACGAACCCTCCAGAATAGTGTATAATGTAATCACTATTAAGGAGGTGGTCTTATGGCTAGTATCGTATATCAGGTTGACAAAAAAACAGGCGCTAAATATGCATTTGAAAGCGTCTCATACTGGGATAAGGACAAGAAACAGCCACGGTCAAAAAGGAAATATCTGGGAAAGGTAGACCCTGAAACCGGAGACATTATCCCTTCCAGGGGAAGGTCTTCCCATAGTGAGGAGAACAACTCATTAGATGCGGAAGAAATGCAGGCATTGCATAACGAGATCCGGGAAAAAGACAAAACGATAGAGGAATTGAGGAGGGAAATTGAAGATTTAACTGCGAAGAATAAAGAACTGCTGTCCATAGTAAAGCAGATCCGTGTCATGGTGGAGCCTTTCTGAGATGCATGAAAATGTGTGGGATCGGCAGGAACTGCTGTTTAGGATCAAGCTTCTGAAAGACCGTGTGGAGGCCTTCGAAAACGGCGACCAGTATGTGCGCATGAAAAAGATGCACCAGATTGCCAGGGAAGGTGATTTTGAAACGATCAAACAGCTCAAAAGGGAGCTTTCTCGGGAACGTAATGAGAAAACACATGTACGTGAGCTGTGGTACAACACCTGCCTTGGCATCCAACGGGAATGCGAAAAAAAGCTGCAGAAAGAAGATAAGGAATGTGAAAAGAAGCTTGCGGAAAAGGACAAGCTGATACTCAGCTTACAAAAAGAGCTGCAGAATGAACAGCAAAAATGCGAGGAGTATCACGATAAATATCTGAAGCAGGTAAGAGAAGCATACGAAGCCAAGACAGAACTTGAGGAAGAGAAGGGAAAGAATCGGGAATTAGTTTCCCGTATCAATAAAGAT
The DNA here is from genome assembly GCA_024684065.1 of Lachnospiraceae bacterium. The sequence goes on along the minus strand of JAIKXO010000241.1, from coordinate 1,216 downwards.
TACAACAATTCCTCAAAGTCTTCTTCTATGTCCCCGAACCATGCCACGATCCATAACAGCAGGGAGAAAACCGGACGCAGACCGGGCGGGCAGCCGGGTCATATCCATTATGGACGTAAACGTCAGGAACCAACAGAAACATACGAGATCCCGATTCCGGAAAAATATCTGAATGATCCTGATTATCAGCCTACGGGACGTATCATCAGAAAACAGCTGATCAAAGTGAGTGTAAACACAGAGGTGATCGAGTACTGGACATATGAATTCCGCAACAGTGTTACCGGCCAGCGGGAACATGCAGATTTTCCGCCGGGCTATGTGGATGATGTCAACTATGACGGGACTGTTAAAGCATTTGCGTACCTGTTAAACAATGATCTGTATACATCCATAGACAAAACCAGGGTTTTCCTGAGAGATATCTCAAAAAGGAAAATAGATATATCAACTGGATTTATCTGTAATCTATCGAAACAGTTTTCAGAATGCACCCAGGAAGAACGGGACCGGATATTTAAGGAACTGATGACAGAGGAAGTGCTTCATGCAGACTTCACATTTGGGCGGACCGGAGGAAAACAGTCTGCGGTCATCATTACAACCGGCAATGGTAAGGTACTTTATCAGGGACGAACCAAAAAAGGGGATGAAGGAGTAAAAGGATCACCGGTTGAGTACTACAGCGGAACACTTGTCAGTGACCATGAAGCGGCACTTATCAAACACGGAGAACGTCATCAGGAATGCCTGGGGCACGTGAAACGATATGCAAAAGCGGAGGCAGAAAATGAACCTGAGAATACCTGGGGCACAAAGCTGGATGCGTGGATAAGTGACAGTGTGGGTTATTGGCACGAGGTAAACAGTGGGCTAAAGGGATATGACAAGGCGGTAGCAGATAAATATATAGAACAGTTCATGGACATTCTCCAGACAGCTAAAGAAGAGTACGAAAATTAACCTCCATCGAAATACTATAGGGATGGATACAACACGTATAAGCGGATGGAGGAGAAGCCTGATGACTATATCTTGTTTCTGCGGGATCCAAGAGTCCCACCCACCAATAACGTTGCCGAGAGGGCCGCACGCAAGTATAAACGAAAGGCGCATCAGGTAATGTCCTTCCGAAGCCAGGAGGGTTCGAACCGATTCTGCGATGGATTAACGATAACAGAAACGATCAAAGCGCAGGGAGGGAACCTTTTCGAAG
>JAIKXO010000228.1 GCA_024684065.1 Lachnospiraceae bacterium | reverse complement strand
TTCGTTCACGGGGGGAGCAAAAATTATAAGGAGCAATAAAGCTTGACAAAGAAAGGAGATTAAAATGGAAAAGAAGGGTTTAAATGAAGCGGATCTGGATCAGGTCAGCGGTGGAAAAACATATGGAAACACTCCATTTGGAACGCAGGTTGGGACTACTGCATTTGGAAATGCGGTTGATCAGAATGGAAATGTATTATTTAAAGACAAGGTAGGCGATACGGTAGTTCTGACAAGCGCACAGTGGAACAAGCTGCTTAGCAACTACAACCGTCCGGGCGAGAATCCGGAGCGGTATTTAATGAGTGTTCCTATCAGCGAACTTGTGCAGGCCGGGCTTATCAGCGTCAATCCTTTTGGATTACAGTAAAACAGATACGTATCCCGGTTACCGGTATTATTGCAGACGATATTAAAAACTGCACTTATTGTATATATACAGCGGCGGCGGCTGATCCCGGGGAACGGCCACGCTGCTGTTTTTGTTTTTGCGGACGACGAACCGGGAACCGGCTCTTCGTCACGTTGCTTCGCCTGAGGGGTAATATCAGTATCCTTCGAAGTATCCCCTCATCAGCTTTCAGGCTTAACTAAACGGCATTCGGACAGGCCGGTTTATAATGATTTAATGAGTGCCGGCGGGGTATCTGATTGACGATGGCCGGATTCTGTTATATCATGAAAAAAACCGCACCGATCTGCGGAGCAGATCGAGTGCTCAGGCATTTTGATTACCGGAAACCGATAGTATCATGGGAAAAGCCCTGTCGCTTTTTCCCTCTTATTATAAAGGGAAATGATTCGGTCTGAAGACCGAATCGGCACGATCTGAATATCGTGCCAAAGCACACGGTTTGTTTCGCAAATCGGCGCAAAACGGCAGAACAGTTCAGTACAGCACATTTACTATGGTATATGTGCCGCAGGGATTAACGGAAGGAGGAACCGGCATGTTGGGCAAAGCGAAATGCAAGATTCTTAAGGAAATACGCCAGAAGATCGCGGACGAGAACGATATCCCCTATGTTACGAGGGAATGTACCTATCAGGGCGACTGTTCAGGCACCTGTCCCAGATGCGAGAGTGAGCTTCAGTATCTGGAAAGGGAACTTGAGAGAAGAGAGCGCATCGGAAAGAAGGTAGCCGTTGCGGCCTTATGTACAGGAATCGCGGTAGGCATGACCGGATGTGACCTTCCGGGAAGGGAGCTCGGAGGAGCTGTTGCCGAACCGCCGGAGCCCTATGAGGAGGAGCTTGCGGGTGCTGTCGAACCGGTTGAACCTGAACCGGTCGAAATAGAATCGGAATTAACGGGAGATGTAGCCGAACCGCTTCCTGAGATAATCGAAACGGAAGGCGAAGTGGCGATGCCCTTTGAAAATGAGGACAGCCAGTGCGGGCCTGATGATACTGAAAGATTTAACCCGATCAGCAAAGAGGCCGTAGAAGAGGCGGTTGAAAGCGTACAGGGAAATTGATACAGATGCCGGAGCCTGAAAATGTTCTGTATCCCCTTTTATCTGTTTCAAGGCATCGCATGTCCGTGGACGGGGAAGGCGTAACCACACTCGTTGCCGGTACGGGATGCCCCTTAAGCTGCAAATGGTGCATAAATAAGGAGGTTCTCGCGACCGGAAAGCCTGAGCATGTTTCGGCTGAAGAGCTTTATGAGCGTGTAAAGATCGATGACCTGTATTTCAGGGCTACGGGAGGGGGGATAACCTTCGGAGGAGGGGAGTCTCTGCTTCAGGCCGGGTTCTTTGAAGCGTTCAGAAAGGTCTGCGGCAATTCATGGCGCCTCTATGCGGAGACAAGCCTGTCGGTTCCGGTAAAGATGGTTTCTCTTGCGATCCCATGGATAGATGAATTCATAGTCGACTGCAAGGATATGCACTCGGATATATACCATGCCTATACCGGCGGGGATAAGGAGCTTATGGAGGATAATCTCCGTTTTCTTTTAAGGGAAGTGGGAAAGGAAAGAGTTGTCGTCAGGGTTCCGCTCATACCGGAATTCAACACAAAAGAGCTCCGCAGGGAAAGCATAGAATATTTAAAGAAGATGGGCGTGGCACGTCTGGATGTATTTTCCTATATAAAGAAGAAGGGGTCTTAATTCATGGCTTTTAAGGCTGCATCCGGGATCTTAAGGCTTTGTTAAGGAAGCTCTCGACTCTGAAGAGGGTATGTCAGATATTTCAGGGGCAAAAAACTCTTTCAATAAGGAAGCGCTTTAATCAGAGCTTCCCTAATCTTCAGGACGCCTGTAGAATCTTCCTATTACCCGCTCCGTTCTTAAAACATTTACAAAGGCCGCAGGGTCTTTTTTTCTTATGGCGCCGACCACCCGTACCGACTCGGCGCTTGACACGACTGAATAGACAAAGCTTTTTTCATTGTGTTCATAAGCTCCCTCACCCTCAAGTATCGTCGCTCCGTGGCGGCTGAGCTCTGAAATGACTGCGCAGACCTCTTTGGGCTTTGTGGTCACTATAAAAAGGGTTGCCTGCTGATATTTCCTGTAAAACATCCTTATCGCGGAGGTTGACGCAAACTGAAAGATTATGGAATAGAGAGCCTTATCCCAGTCAAATAAGATCCCTGCCATTACAAGTATTCCGGCATTTATGAAAAGAGCCACATGAAATGAATCAATTCCCTTTTTTTCCGACAGGAATATCGAGAGAAAATCCGTACCTCCGCTTGTTGCGTCCATCAGTAAAATAAGGCTTACGGCCGCGCCGTTTATAAGCCCGCTGAATACGCTTATCAAAAGCATGTCATGTGTCACCGCATAGGACGGGATAAGGTCGGTTAAGACGCTCATGAGAATGATCACGTAGCAGGACAGGATCGTAAAATTCTTTCCGATATATTTGAAGCCGATATAGATGGGAACCGCGTTTATTAAGAGGTTTACCACCGTAAAGGGGATACCGATCCCGAAAAACTTTCCGGCCGCTTCCTGGATCAGAAGCGTAAGCCCGCTTGCCCCACCCGGAAAGAGACCCCCCGTATGGACAAAGGTCTTTATATTTAACGCGATTATAACAGATGCAAAGGTTATGACGAGGATCCGTATGTAAAAAGGCTTTTTTTCGTTCTGATACATATTAGAATAATCCCGGGGTTTTCAAAAAGAGTGCGAAAAGCGTTACCAGCGCTATATGCTTAACCATTTTCCTTAGTATACTTACAGTCAGAGTGTGAGTCAAGGATTTGGACGGATGACTGCTGCATGGTGTCGATCCGCAAAGCAAATATGTTGCGCTTGTTTTTGAGGATGATACGATATATAGTATAGTAAGTATTGTTATGTCAGATGTCGGTTCGGAGGGGCTTCGTGCGGCAAAATTGCGCTCTAACCCCCTGGTTTTACTGAAGAAATACAATGTTTTGTATTTGTAGTTACTATTTTACCGGTTTTCTGATATAGTATACGTTGGATTTTTGTATTGGGAAATGCTGATCAGGCCCGGGGAATACCGGTGTGCTTCAGGGGAGAATATGGATAAGAGCTCATTTCAGGAAAACATATACAGGGATTATCATGACAAGGTCTATGCCTACGCTTTCAGCCATGTCCGCACGAAGGAAGATGCGGAGGATATAACAAGCGGGGTTTTCGTCAAGGTATTCGAAAAACTTGATACCTTTGACAAAAGCAAGGCCGGCATTTCAACCTGGATCTATCAGATCACAAAGAATACGGTAGTTGATTATTATCGCAGATATCGCGTCAGTGAAGAGCTTCCGGAGGATCTTCCGGAAGACAGTGAGATAGACAGGGACATACTTTCCGGGGAAACTCTGTCTGAGCTTGCGGATGCGCTTAAATCCCTTCCACAGGAGCAGAGGGATATAATCGTGCTGAGATATTATCATGGAAATACACTTCAAAAGGTTGCACAGATGATGGACCTTTCATACGGGGTAGTAAAGCTTCGGCATAAGGAAGCCCTGTTCAGGCTGAAGGAAAGCCTGAAAGGGAAAGTATAGGAAACGAATTAAATTTTTGCCTTTTGAAAATTTAATTCGTTTCTGTAACTGCTAAGGAAAAACTGATTAAATCAGTTTTTCCTTAGATGCCTCCGGCAGGATGCGCACAAACCAATTCGACATTTGCTTTGCAAATGTCGAATATACACGCAGAGGAAGGGGCTTGTCTCCGCTTCGCTCCGGTCGTTGCTA
>JAIKXO010000212.1 GCA_024684065.1 Lachnospiraceae bacterium | reverse complement strand
GAACCGTCCCCTGTTTCCCTCCCGTGCTAATATATTGAGTATAGAATATTGAAAGGAATTCTGATAAGATGAAACAGCAGAATTGTGAGGATAACATATAGATGGATGACAGAACCAGCCGGATCAAAGAAATGGAAGATCGCCTGAATCGGATCATTGAATGGAACACACATCCTTCAGATGATTCCGTCCGGGATGATGTAAGAATACTTGAAGAGTATTATCACGGGCCTTTATGGAAATCGGATTTTGAAGCGGATGAGGCAGGAATGCTTCCCGCTGACCTGAGACGTGGCGTCCTTTCTGAGGATGCTGTATATAATGCGCTGGCTGAATATGAAGAGAAGGCGAATAAAGGATCATATCACACAGATATGTCCTTCAGAGCCCGGCGTGAGTCCGGCGATAAAGTGCCTGAGAGGACAGGGCATATGGAAACCTATAAGCATACAGTGCAGTATTATGAAACTGATAAGATGGGGATCACGCACCATTCAAACTATATAAGATGGATGGAGGAAGCCAGGATCGATTTTTTGAGGCGGATCGGCTGGGATTACGCCAGATTAGAGCAGGAAGGAATTATTTCGCCGGTTGTTGAGGTGTCGTGCAGGTATAAGAAGAGCACAACGTTTGCGGATGATGTCTTTATTGCCGTATCAGTCAAAGAGTTCAGGGGCGTTAAGCTTATTCTTTCCTATGATATGAGAAATGCCGCGGGAAGTAGTGTGGCAGAGGGGGAGTCGGTGCATTGTTTTATTAATGAAAGCGGTAAGCCTGTTCGGCTGGCAAAGGAATTTCCGGAGTTTTTTAATGTGCTTATGGATCTGTCAGGAACTGAATAAAAATTGCCATCCTGTGGAGTTCATGCGTATAAATCAGTGAAACAGAAAAAAATGAAAACGGAGGACTGTATATGAAACCATCAGAAGAAAATCAACAGAAAACAAAAAACATTTCCCTGAATGATGACGAACTGAATCCGGTATCGGGCGGAGGCGAAAATGCTTCTGCATTTCCCGGATTTTTTCCAAATATCCAACCGGTCACTGATAGCGATGATGAGGAGCCTAAAGACGGGGGCGTGACTTATTCATGGTGATATCCGGATATTTTGAAAGACCGTTATCCTTTTTCGATATCTGACGTATAAGGAGAGTATCACACCTGAGGTATAATGTTTTGGACTAAAAATTCAGACCGGGAAGGCGGGAAGCAAAATGATCCTATTCCATACTTCTGACAGGGAAATAAAGAATCCTGACATTCATCACGGCAGAAAGAACGCAGACTTTGGCTGGGGCTTTTATCTGACGCCGGACAGAGATTTCACTTACAGGTGGGCGCGGGAAAATGCAGTGGTCAATACATATGAGTTTGATGAAACAGGGCTGTTGGTCCATCGTTTTTCACGCAGTACCGAATGGTTCGAATATATTTTTTATAACAGAAGATTGAATGACAGCCTTACAGCAGATGTGATCATCGGGCCGATTGCAAACGATACGATATTTGATACCCTTGGTGTTATCAGCAGCGGCTATCTGAGACCGAAGGAGGCATTGCAGCTTCTTATGATCGGGCCGGAGTATATTCAGGTTGCGATCAAATCCGAGAAAGCCGTAAAGCAGCTGAAGTGGATAAAGTCAGAACGCATTGATCGTGTGGATGCCGAGATACAGAAAGCGGAACAGGAAGCTTACCAGAAAAGGTTTGCTGAGGAAATGTGTTTTGTCTTATCATAAAAATATATGAACCTTATTTGTAATACGGGTCGTCTTATAAGATATGAGAATTAATCTGACGAGTATCACAGAGTTTCACTATTCATCAACATTTCTCAGACCATCCGCCCGCCATACCACACATAATATTTAAGGCGGGGAAGGATCCTTTGTTTTCTACACAAGATTTTTACCGGGGCGCTCACGGCGCCCATATATAGCGGCAGACAGAAATAGAGGCTCTCTGTGGTTTTTTGGCATGTTTTTTATATGCACAGTGCTGACAAACACAGCCTGATTTAATCGTCGGAATAATAAATAACAAACCGAAAAGGTTAAAAAAGGAGGCTCATTACAATAAATGAAGAAAAAGAACTGAATATCAAGGTAAATCCAACATCCAATACGGCAATAACAACACTTATCATGCTGGCAAACGCTCATTATGAGAAGGCGTTGGAGATACTTGAACAGATGGGTGTGGAAAAAGAAACGATATTTCACGGAGTGGATCGTAATGACCTGATAAACAGACCGTCCGACATAGTCAGAGAGCTTCGTTATGTTGCCCTCAACAGAACAATTGAGGAAAGCGGGCTAAAGACACTGATGGATCTTCCGTGCGGGTATACGCCAAAGGTATTCGAGTTTACAGAGAAGGGCATGCAGTATATAGGCTGTGACCTTCCGGCTGTAATAAATGATTTTTCTCCTATCATTGCTTCCATGACAGATGATGAGCAGAAAAAACATATCAGATTCCAGGTCGTTGATGTTACGAATTATGAAAGTATGAAGGCAGCGGCTGACCTGGCAGACGGTCCTGTCTGTATCGCCACCGAGGGGCTTACCGTTTATCTGACGGCGGAAGAAACAAGGCAGCTCGGTGTAAATATAAGACGGATCCTCTCAGAAAAAGGAGGCTGCTGGCTTAACGCGGACGTGGAGACGCTCGATTATTATATGGCGGTATTCAAAGCTGTTGCGGGAGACAGGGCGATGGAGCTTCTTGTAGCAGCAAGGAAGGGATTCAGTGGACAGTCGGATACGGATCTTCATAAGAACAAGGCAAGTGTCGTAAAAGAATCGGGTGGAAAACTTGCTACGGATTATGAGAAGATAGAAGCGCTGTATAAATCAAGAGGACTTCTGGTAGAAAAGGTGCCTTATTACAGGGATGACATTAAGCTTAAGCTTTTCGATGTTATGACCGATGAGGAGATCGAAAAGCTTAAGGAAAACATGAAACATGTGAATGTGTGGAAGATAACGGCGGACCCGGATTTTAAGGAGAAGGAGAATAATGATCCTGAAGTTTCGTCAAAGGCAGATACAGATCCGGATCCTGATCTTCCTTTTGAGGTAAAAAGCTCCCTTAAGGATGGACTGCTTGAGGTAAGTATTCAGGGCCGCATGGATACTATCACATCGCCGGAGCTTTTGAAGCAGTTCCAGGAGGCGGGAGAAGGCATTACAGGCATTCATATTGATGTCAGCAGGATGGCCTATGTGTCGTCCGCCGGGCTTCGTGTACTCCTTATTATGTATAAGTCATTGGAGGATAAGGATAAATTTAAGCTCACAGGTGTAAGTTCAACAGTCCGTGAAATAATGGAGACAACAGGCTTTGATCAGTTTTTCCTGAATTAGTATATCATTTTTTGACTGACTGCACTGTTTACGTTTGAAGAAAAGGGGCTGTAGCACTACCATATACTTAGTGCGGCAGCTCCTTAGTTATTACCGCTATGGCGCAGGGCATACGTCCGTCTACAACACTGCGCCGATTTGCGAAGCAAATCGTGCGCTTTGGCGCAAACTGAAGTTTGCGCCGATCCGGTCTTTGACCGGATCATTTCCTTAATAATATCGTACATCCCTGTACCCTTTTTCATTAAAAAAACTTTTATAGGAATCAAGATCAAACTGTCGTTTGAAATCCGCTCCCAACAGAGTAATAAACTTTACCGCAGCCGTTCCTGTTCCTTTAGACATATTGATATATGTGGGGATTATGATCTTCCCGCCCGGTTTGACCACACGCTCCAATTCACGCAAGGCTTTCCAGGGGTCAGGAAGCAGATGTATCACGTTGCCGGCTACCACCTTATCAAAGCGGTCATCTTTGCATCTGATGTTTGTAATGTCAGTCTTTTTGAAGGTCACATTGCCGTATTTCCTGCATTTTTTTGCCGCCCGGCGAAGCATCCCGGGAGCATAATCTGTAGCTATCAGTTTCCTGCATTTCTGTGCTATGTATATGCTTATGGCGCCTGTTCCGCATGCACATTCCAGCACCATATCAGAAGGTGCGATCAACTCCGCAACCTTCCTGCCTGTCCCGGTGTAAACCCTGCCATTATATAAATTTTCAAAAAGATCATATAAAGGTGATATCTGATCCCAAAACATATTTGAATATCCTTTCCGCTGAATCAGAGGTTTATCATGACCAGATTATAGCATATCATCTTTATATCATAAAGAAAGGGAATTTGCTTTTTATTGACAATAATCATTATCTTTCATATAAAAATATGTAGAAATAACAGAAAACATTTATGAACCGATTAATTATGTTCATTCATATTGTATTCAACGTAAATAGTATGGAGGTACAGCTATGAGCGGCAAAAACAAACAGATACAGAAACAAAACCTCTCTTATACAGAGTTAATGGGACAAAAAGAGGTCGATCAGTATGAAAAAAATATGTTTAAGCTTAACACTTTCGGTGGACAAAAAGAGGCCGACGCGCTTATTGCCCGATACAGAAAATACACTACGCTCTCAGCGGATGATGAAAAGATCCTGCGGGATAATGTTCCTGCCGCTCCTTCCTTTACAATTGAGTCCAAGGCGGAATATAACAACAAATGGGACTGCAACAAAAACAGATACCGGAAAAAGGTAAGGAAATATTTTAACGATAGAAAAAATTACTACAACAGGAAGGCCGAAAAGGGCAGTACTCCCTCAAGAGGCGAGATCTATGCAAAGAAGCGCGAGGAAATCGAGCTCAGGATAAAGCAGACACACAAATATTTTAATACCACTGCGGAGGATGCGGCATATAAGTGCGATGAACTGCTTGAGAAGGGAAAAAATCTCGGCTATTATCAGGATATAGAAGAAATGGCCAGATCGGAGATGCGTGACCTGACCGAGGTTATGGATGAACAGTATGATAAACTCGCCAATGACCAACAATATGAAGAGATAGAAAGAGAACTGGGAGCCAATGAGCTGAAAGTCTGTTCAAACGGAAACGGTGAGTTTCTCGAGGGGGTCAAAGCCTGGACCGGCGGGGATTGCGCCAGTCATAAGAAAATCATGCACGGCGGCCGTTACCTGCCTATGTTTGAGAATGTCAAAGAAACATTAACAAACCGTCCCCTTTCCAGGGATGTTGTCGTAAGGCGCGGTAACAATTCCTTTCACGCTCTTGCACTGGCACTTGGCATGGATGCTTCGCACCCGCTGAAGGTGGATCCGGATAAAGTAAAAGAGGTACTCAAACAAAGGATAGCGCAGGGCGGTGAACTTGTCCTTAAGGAAACAGCCATGATGAGTACGGCATTTCCCTTTGCAAAAAGGCATTATGAAGCCGGAAGCGGTTCGGATGATTTTGGGAAAATAGGTATCGAATACATAATCCTTGCCAAAAAGGGGACTGCCGCCGCCAATGTTATGAGCGATGTTATGTATAAAGAAGAGGGTGAACTTCTTATAGCGCAGAATACAAAGTTCAGGATCATAAAGGCGGAGGTTGACGGAGAGGCTGAAATCAAGCACGGATATAATAAAAGCTGGAAAATATATATGGTTACGGTTCCGGAAAACGAGCAGGGGATCAAAAATAACGAAACGGAGGTCGCATAATGGATATCAGGATTGAAATTATAAATTACAAACAGGCAAAGCTTGTCTCTGAGTACATGCTGCCCTATCTAAGGGAGATGATCTCAGATGATCATACATATTATGCAGCTATCGTTAATGATGAATTTGCAGGGCTCCTTGTTGCCGATACAGTTGTTGCCGCTCCGCAGATCCTGAGCATCGGTGTAAGCGCAAAATATAAGGGTCAGGGTATTGGCACACGGCTTGTGGAGTACGCCGTCGGGGATATCCTTAATGACTATGACGAAGAGGAGCTTGCTCTCCCGGGCAGCATAAGCGCTTTTATTGCAGGAAGAGACGATGACTATGCTGCTCTTCAGAAAATATTTGAAAACCTCGGCTTTTCGAAGGAGGATACGGGAAGCTATTATGCCGTCAATATAGGGGAACTCAATAAAAGCGAGCTTCTGATATCGGGAAAAATGAGTCAGAAAGTAAAAAGCGTGATAGACAGCGGACGCCTTGTTTCACTTAAAGATGCTCCCGACAGAATGCTGAACAACTTCGGAAACCATCTCGCAGGCAGTGACATCTTTCCGGGGATCAGGACGCATGAGCTCGACAAAAACCTTACATGGTTCGGAGTAAAGGACGGAGAGATCGTTTCATGTATTCTCTTTTTAAAGGAGAATAACGGTATCTTTCTGAATACCTTCCTGTACGAGAACGGAAATAAGGTTTCTCCCGAGAGTATGATCTACCTGCTGTCTGCCAGTGCCATGACGGCATATTTCGATATTCCTCATGATAAAAAGGTCATGTTCTGGATCGGCGAGGAAAAGACCAAAAAGCTCCTGGAAAAGCTTATCCCCGATGCGGAGGTCCGGGATGAGGGCATACGTTATACCCTTACATTTGAGGATCACGTGCGCCTTCGAAAAGAACATTTTGAGAGCGCAGGCATGGAGTTTGTTGAAAACAGCGCCCTTGTGTGCAGGAATTGCAGGCACTGCACAAACGATGTACTGAAATGCAGGGTATATTCACAGAAACCGTCAGGCGTCCTGGACGGTAAAGACTGCCCTGATTTTGAGACACCCGCCTGATCGGAACATATTGATAAGGTCGCAGGCGCTGGCTTTATTCTGAGGAAAAACTGATTTAATCAGCGTTTCCTTAGGCATAAACATCAGTTTATGCCGATCCGGTCTTTGATCGGATCATTACCTTAAACCGGAGGGCAGAGGGTGAAAAGAAGGCTGGTAATAATAATAAATCTTTTGATAATGGGTTTCATCCTGTTCTTTATCATCAGGTATGCGAATGCTAAGGCGGAAGAGAGCAACAAAAATGAGATCATCGCCTTTGAAAAGATGACCGTGACCACCAATCAGATCATCGCAAACTACCTTGAAGATGAGCAGCGTCTTTGTGATATATGGGCGAGCTATATCAACCGTTCCGCGCAGGATGGCGCTCCGATGACCGTTGAGGAGGCTATATCCATTATAAGAAAGGCAAAGATTACCGAAGAGACTGAGGCCCATCTGATCTTTCCTGACAGTCCGGAACGGGAAGGTGTCTCAACGACGGCCAGGGTATCGGATCCCGATATCTATACGGTTTCTTACAAAAATATAGATATTTTTGACAATTTCGAAAGTGGGGGCGATATGAATGATGCTGTCGGTCTCACGAGAGCTTACACAAACCCCATGAACGGAGTGTAGCCCATTGCGTTCTTAAATAATGTGACTGTTCTTGACAGTGAAAGCAATGAGCAGAAGAAAGCTCTTCTGATGAGGGTTGTCCCATTGAGCCGTCTTGAGCAGAAGCTTGTTTTTCTTAAAGGCGAGTATGAGAATGTTGAGATAAGCATCGTGGACAGGGAAGGCAATTACGTTGTCCATGGCAAATCCTTTAAAAACAGCAATTTCTTTGAATACTACAAGTCATATAATGCAGCTACGGCAGAGGAATATGAGAATGTGACAGAAGAGATAGCCGGCGGGACAGGTACCATGACGATCAGGAACTTTAAGGGAGAGGACTGTATTTTATCCTACACACCTCTTGAGACTATGACGACATGGTTCCTGCTGGCCTATATACCTGCAGGCGATCTGATGGCCAGCCGGTCGATAGACTGGCTGCTCCTTGGCATAGCGTCTCTTGGGTTTATAATTCTCCTGATATTCAATTCGATCGTCATGATGACGTACAACCGCAGGCTGTCAGAGGCTGCGCAGCAGGCAAACCAGGCCAATGAGGCCAAATCCAGCTTCCTCTCGACCATGTCTCATGACATCCGTACGCCCATGAATGCGATACTGGGCTTAAACGAGATGGTGCTTCGGGATTCCGGGGATGAAAATATCAGGATGTATTCGGAGAGCATAAGAACCGCGGGAAGAACGCTTCTTGGCATCATCAATGATATTCTGGATTTCTCCAAGATAGAAGCGGGGAAAATGGAAATAATAAACGTGGATTACAGCTTCGCTTCCCTTCTTAACGATCTTGTAAATATGGTGCAGAAGAAAGCGGAAGACAAAGGCCTTTCACTTAACCTGGATATAGACAGGAATATTCCCATGACCCTTAACGGAGACGAGATAAGGATCAAACAGGTCATCACCAATATTCTCTCGAATGCCGTAAAATATACCGATGAGGGATGCATAACCCTTTCCGTGCATTCCGATAAGCTAAAGGACAAGCCGGATTCGGTCCTGCTAAGGATCAGCGTTAAGGACACCGGTATAGGCATAAAACCCGAAGACCTTGACAGGCTGTTTGTTGCCTTTGAACGTATTGAAGAAAAGAGGAACAGGAACATCGAAGGTACGGGGCTTGGCATGGCTATTACCCAGAGGTTTCTTGACCTGATGGGAAGCCATCTTGAGGCTGAGAGCGAATATGGTAAGGGCTCGGTCTTTTCTTTTGAACTTGAGCAGAGGGTAGTTAAATGGGAACCCATAGGAGATTTCGAGGAAGCCTTCAGACGTTCATTAAGTGAACGGGCAAACTACCGTGAGAAGTTCACGGCGCCTTCGGCAAGCGTGCTCGTGGTTGATGATACTCCCGTTAATCTTACCGTGTTTGTAAGCCTGCTTAAACGGACCGGACTCCGGATCGATACGGCGGAGAGCGGTGATGAAGGCATTTCACTTTTTAAAGACAGACATTATGATGTGATCTTTTTAGACCATATGATGCCGGACTAAGACGGTATAGAGACCCTCAGGGAGATGAAGACCATAACGGATACTCCGAATACGGAGACTCCGGTAATCTGTCTTACCGCCAATGCAATATCGGGCATGCGCGAAATGTACACAAATGCCGGATTTGATGACTATCTCACCAAGCCGATCGATGTCGAACGGCTGGAGACGATGCTGTTACAGTATCTTCCGGAGGATAAGGTAGCTCCCGCGTCCGGTGCTGATGATACCGGCGATACCGAAGATTATGAGCTTCCGGGTTTTCTGTATGATCTTAAGGAGCTTGATATAGAGTCCGGCCTGAACTATTGCGGTGATGGCGAGGATTATATGATGGCTCTTGAGATGTACCTTGACAGCGCGGAAAAGAAATCGGAAGAGATCGAGAAATACTGGGCTGCAGGAGATATAAAGAATACAACCGTAAAGGTTCATACGCTAAAGAGTGCATCGCGCTCGATAGGCGCACTTGAGCTGGGAGAATTCGCCGCAAGGCTTGAAGAGGCCGGAAACAGCGGTGATACGGAAACGCTTGACAGAGAACTTGGCGGGCTTATTTCCAGGTACAGGCAGCTGGCAAATGATCTTAAGCCTCTGAAGGATCCGGAGTAACCGGATAAAGCGGCATCAAAGCGCACGATCTGCTCCGCAGATCGGCGCAGTGCGGAAAATTTTTTTAGGTAGTGTAAAGTGATCTATGAAAGAACGAGCTAATAAAAAAGACTCGAATGAACCTTGAAAACTGTGGATATATTTCAGACTTCAAATATACAAATAAGACGGAAGACACAGTGTGT
>JAIKXO010000200.1 GCA_024684065.1 Lachnospiraceae bacterium | reverse complement strand
CCTTTGCCAAAAAGACCGTAAGGAGCGACATGGGGCTTCCCTTAACAGATCTGGCATAATCCATAAACTCATCACTCCTGATACTGATACAGTATCCTCTGCAGTCCTCCCGCGTTGAAAAAGCCTCATCTCTCAGAGCTTCTTTTATTTCATAGGAATCGGATCTTCCGAATGACGACATCATCGTTTTAGGATCAATGGCATCGGACATAAGATAAGCATCCGTATCCTGTCCGGGAACTACGCCGTCTTTTTCAGTAAATACTCCTTCAGGCACCGGATATTCTTTTCCGTCAAGCTCGCAATAATAATAGTAGAAGAAGGTCTCAAGCACGGCCTTAAACCCTGTACCGTCATAAGGCACATGGTCCACATACATCCAGAGCACCTTGTCGAGATAACAGAAGGTCACTGAATGGAAATTACCGGATCTCTCATAAGGCTCTATGACTTCACCGGTCTCTTCTATCACAAAAGGAAGTGTGTTTTCAAGTAAAATGAGCTTTCCGTTACGGGTAGCCTCTGCATATGTAACATAAGGATAGATCGCTGTCGTCTTATCCCAGGCTTTCTTTATTGCTTCAGGAGACACCTTTTCAGCCATGTCAAAGCGGTATGTCATATAGAATGCCCTGTCCGTTAAGTATGTGCCTTTCGCAAACATCCCCGCTGTAACAGGGCGGATCTCCTTCCACTTTTCAACAAAAGGATCGCCTTCAAAAACTACCTGCAGCTTCCGCTCACGTAAAAACTTTCCTTTCCTCAGTGAACGCACGGTTTCCCAGCCGTTACACTGACCGGAGCACAGGAAGGAATCGCACTTTGACAGGATATACAGGGCATAGAAATAATTCACTGTAGTATCCTCAAGCGCATCGATATAAGCCTGGCCCTGATTTGTCTTTTCCTCATATTCGTAGATCAGCGTAGTACCCTGCTTTTCAAGATCTGAAATACTGAGCCTTTCCTGAGAGACCGCCAGTACTTTTCCGGGGAAAGCAGCCTTTATCTTTTCCAGATTATCCTTGTCCTCTGTAGCAAGGAATATCTTTTCATAACCGTCTTCTTCGATCCAATCACTTATTGCGGAGATCATCTGCTCTGCCGAAGCATGAGAACGGTCAGCTCCTAAATTAGCAGTCTTATAGTCTGTTCCCCTCGCAAGAACACCCAGCGTCTTTTTTCCACCTATTATCGCATCCGCATATTCCCTCATCTCGGCAGCAAATTTATCATCCAGGCTGCTTTCATCAAAGCTTGCCGGATACTGGCATCCATACCAGGATGTGGAAAATACGGCGATCAGGTCTCCAAGCACAATGCTGTTATCGTCTGTTGCATCTGCGGGCTTTGGATTGATACGGAAATATCTGCATAAAAGAGATTCCGGATATCTCGAGCATCCGGGCCTTAAAAAGGCAGTGAGTCCCCTTGGCGCAACTGCGTTTGAAACGGCCGACATGTTTGCAAGGATAGCACCTATACCTGACATTCTTGACAGTACGACTTCGATGTATTTAAAAGGCCCCTTTTTCCCGGCTGTAAATGCCTGCCAGAGGAAAACATTCTGAAAAGCTGAGGCAGAGCTGACATATGACCAGTCGCGCTTGGTATAGCCCATCTCAAAAGGACTGGACGTCATCCTGAGAGTCGTCTTATCCGGTTCGGAGGATAAACTCTCTACCACCTCAACCCTGTCAGAGACGCCAAAGAACCAGTTGATCCGGCTGTCAGGACTGTAAACGTTAATATCCGTATATTTAAGAGCGATCTTAGCTACTCCCAGACTGTATTCATCAATACTCTCTATCTCTATCCTGTTAAACTGCTTCAAAAAATCCAGGCAGAGGGTATCGGTATCATCTTCATCATAATGAATAAAAGGTGCATAGACAGCTCCGCCGTTAGTCATTTTTAGTATTAGTCCCCGGACATTCTCAGGAAACAGCTGCATATTATCGGTGTAAGCAAGGTCATAGTTTGCTACTTTACCTTCAGGGTCGGTCACATGAAAGCGTACTTCGCCTTCCCGAACCTTTGCAAGTGCATCGTGAAATACGTTAGGTCCATGGTTTAATGTTGTCAGTTCTTCCTTGTTTACTTCGAGAATACTTAACAATGTGCTGCTCCTTTCTAAATCATGGAGGTACTGCGAGTTTTGATGGATATTATATATTATTACTGCATTGAATCCAAGCTTGTATATTCATTTTATTTGGCAATTTATTTGGCATTTTTTAAGCTGCTTACATGCATCCGGCGCAGCAAACTACAGGTGAAACAGATTTCGACAGGACCTGTGAAATGCCTGAAACTGGCATAACTAATCGTAAGCCGGGAAGAGAGGCGCAGCAGGAGAGCGTATAATGAGACTATATAACAGTAGATTTTGCGTCTTTATGAGAATATAATTTATCTCATAAGAGATATATGCTAATGGGTGCGGCACACCGGATGCCTGTTAAATAGCTGATCATAAGAATGAA
>JAIKXO010000199.1 GCA_024684065.1 Lachnospiraceae bacterium | reverse complement strand
GACGGACCCTTTAGCGGAGGCGATCGGGGCAGTGAACACTCTTGTAAGGCAGGACGGAGGATTTTACGGATATAATACCGATATCGAGGGGTTAAGGCGCGAGCTCAGGGAAGAAGGGATCTCTGCGGAAGGCAGGAAGTGTATCATTACAGGAGCGGGAGGCGCCGCGAGGGCAGCTGCATTTATGCTTCTTACCGAAGGCGCATCAGGCATCACCATTATCAACCGTAATGTAAAAAAGGCAGAGGACATAGCGGTGGCCCTGAAACGATATGCCGAGAGTATGGATTTCAGCCGGCGTTTTGGCAGCACTCCGGAGATCAGCGCGATAGGGCTTGAAGAAGCCAATGACCTGAAGGGCGGGGATTATATCGCGATACAGTGTACCTCTGTGGGGCTCAAGCCCGGTACAGATGGCGCGGTCATTGAAGATCCGGTATTTTACGGAAAGCTTTCGTTTGCCGTAGATGTGATCTATTCCCCGGCGACGACTAAGTTTATGCAAAACTGCCGGGAAAACGGGGTAAGGGCCGTAAACGGGCTTAAAATGCTTCTTTATCAGGCTGTATGCGCCTTTGAGCTCTGGAACGGTATAAAGCTTTCTGATGAAATAACAGCCAAAGCCTATGATGCTCTTTATAGCGCCCAGATGAAAAACATTGTCCTTACAGGCTGCATGGGGGCGGGTAAGACCTCAGTCGGAAAAAGGCTTGCCGCAAGGCTCGGCTACAGGTTTGTCGATACGGACGAGCTGATATCCGCGCGCGAAAAGAAAAGCATAAATGAAATATTTGCACAGAACGGAGAGGAATATTTCAGGGACCTTGAAACAGAGACCGTAAGGGAGCTGAGCGGTGAGAACGATGGAAAGGTGAATGGGGGAGGCTGTTTTTCTGACCCTGAAGATGCCGGAAAACCGGGAAAGATCGTGCTTTCCGTGGGAGGAGGGCTTCCCGTACGGGAATCTAATCGAAGCTATTTAAAAAAGATCGGGATTGTGGTATACTTAAGAGCAACTGAGGAAACTTTGCTTGACAGAGTGAGGGGAGATTCCGAAAGACCGCTTTTAAAGGAGAATAAAAAAAGAAAACTTCATGAGCTTTTGGAAAGCAGAAGCGCGATTTACGAGGAAACGGCCGATATTGTGATCGATACCGATGACCTTACGCTTGATGAGGTTATTCTAAAAGGAGAGAGAGTATTATGAAGCTGTTAGTTATCAACGGACCCAGTCTTGCGTCTTTGGGGACAAGGGAAACAGAAGTATTCGGAAAGAGAGATTACGACTTCCTGTGCCAGCAGATCGCAAAAAAGGCGGCCGCGGAGAATATTCTGATCGATATATATCAGACCAACCACGAAGGGGAGATAATAGACAGGATCCATCAGACCTATACTGACGGAACAACCGGGATCATAATAAATCCAGGGGCTTATGCCCATTACAGCTACTGCATATATGACGCCCTTATGTCGGTGCCCATCCCGAAGGTACAGGTTCATCTGGCCGATCTTAACAAGCGCAAGGAGGAATGGCGGCATAAGAACGTCATAGGCCCTGCCTGTAATGAGACCATCATGGGAAGAGGCCTTGACGGCTACCTCGATGCGGTTGACTTTCTGGTGAATAATAACGCGGAGTATACCGCGGAGGAGATAATAAAGGCTCAGGAGGAAAGTGAGTCGTGCAATATGTCCGATAAGGAGATGCATGAAGAGCTTGAAGCCCAAAGAGCTATGGAGCGTAAAAAAAGTATTGAAATGTAAAACGGTATAGTATAAACTGATTTAAGCTTGCGTTAATGGGCTTTTTCGTCTTTTTTGCCCCGGAAGTAAGCGCGGTTTGCTTTGCGGGCCGTCTCAGAACAGGTAATGATCCGATCGGATCGGCACGGACTTAAGTTCGTGGCTGAGCACACGGTTTGCTTCGCAGGCCGGTGCAGAAAGAGAAAGATTTTAAGGAGGTTTTTTTTATGATTTCAGCCGGTGATTTTAGAAATGGCTTGACAGTTGAAATGGAAGGCTCGGTTTATCAGATCCTTGAGTTCCAGCATGTAAAACCCGGTAAGGGTGCCGCTTTCGTAAGAACAAAGCTTAAGAATGTAATAAACGGCGGGGTAGTGGAAAAGAGCTTCAGGCCTACCGAGAAATTCCCCCAGGCAAGGATAGATAGAAATGAGATGCAGTATCTCTACGCGGACGGAGATCTGTATAATTTCATGAATACGGAGACATACGATCAGGTTGCCCTCGATAAGAACACGATCGGTGACGCGTTAAAGTTCGTAAAAGAGAATGATATGGTCAAGATCTGCTCTTATAACGGGAGCGTGTTCGCGGTTGAGCCGCCTATGTTCGTGGAGCTTGAGGTTACGGAGACAGAGCCCGGGTTTAAGGGCGATACCGCTACCGGAGCCAATAAGCCGGCTATCGTAGAGACCGGGGCATCTGTCAATGTTCCCTTGTTTGTCGAGATCGGAGACAAGATAAAGATCGATACCAGAACAGGAGATTATCTGTCGAGAGTATAATATGATTCCTGACTATAAGGACTATTCCTTTATTTTTGATATTGACGGGACCCTTTGTCCCATAAAGGGCAGGGACGAGAAATATGAGGATATGGTTCCGTTTCCGGACATGGTGGAGAAGATAAGGTATTATCATGATAACGGAGCAAAGATTATCCTCTATACCTCGAGAAATATGAATTCCTTTAAGGGAAATATCGGTCTTATCAATAAGAACACGGCTCCGGTGCTTTTAAAATGGCTGGAGAAGTGGG
Organism: Lachnospiraceae bacterium; assembly: GCA_024684065.1. The sequence continues at coordinate 374 of JAIKXO010000199.1, read as the reverse complement.
ATATCCCTTATGACGAGATAGTTTACGGAAAACTCTGGCCGGGGCATAAGGGCTTCTATGTGGATGACAGGACTGTCCGGCCGGATGAATTCTTAAGGTGTGATCCCGGGGAGCTTGAGGATATCTGCAGGGATTCCCGGTGCGGCGAGTAAGAGAAGTGGTATGATTATTGCCGAAAACATGTAAAAAGCACATGTTTTCGGTCCCAATGATTTTCCTGCGGAAAATCATTGTGCGTTCGTAGCTCAGTGGATAGAGCAGCGGATTCCGGTTCCGCGTGTCGGGGGTTCGAATCCTCTCGGACGCGTACAACTGTCTTAAGAAGTTGAGCATTTTCGGGGAAGGTAAATAATATATGGCGCGAAGCAGATTTT
>JAIKXO010000174.1 GCA_024684065.1 Lachnospiraceae bacterium | reverse complement strand
CTGCTGCTGCTTTTTCAGGTAATCGATCTCCAGGCTGTGCGCGCGCCATACCGTTGCGTTCATATCAATAAGGACAAAAACATACATCATCACGGCCATGCCGACGATCGACATATTGATAAGCGACAGCCCGTAGGCGAATAACTGTGCGACAGAAGCAAGTATCGGTACAGTAGTGAACAAAACCAGCGGGTAAAGAATAAGATGCCTGAAATGCTTACGGTATTTCACCAGCAGGGAAAGCGCTATAAGCATGACGGCAGTGGGAAACACATAGCTTATAATAAAGCCGGGCGATCTCCGGTAATGATTTGTTTCATCAAAGGTATAATACAGGCCTGTAAACTGTGAAATGATAAGAAAGATCTCTCCCGTTGCGGCTAAAAGCTCCGATATCCATAGCCTGAGCGGCATCTTTTTAAGCCCGCCTTCATTTTTAAGCAGGTCGGCCATATACAGGTTTACCGCGTGCACGATCGCAAGGGTCATGAAAAAGACCAGGAAATTACTGATCCTGACCATATAATAACCAGGCGTGCTCTCATCTCCCCTGTAAATATAGGCAAAACGGTCTGAAATGAGCAGAACGGTAGAGTATATCTCTACAAGCAGAAGCGCCCGCTTTCTTTGTTTTGAAAGCGTTCCGGTGATATATACAAAGAATGCGGTGATGCCGCATACTCCGATAAGCACCAGCATGATATCGAGCTGATGCGTTCTCAAAAAACCCAGCAACTTCTTTCCCCTCGCGTTAAATTGATGCGCCTTTTATCGGAAGCTAAAACAGAAAATCTACTTTACCGCAAATCGCTTCCGATAATCAGAATACGGCGCGTTTATACGCGCCTTTTATCGGAACCTTGAAATGCAGGTTCCGATAAGCTATATTATCGTAAGCTAATATAGATATATCTACTTTATCGCAAAATGCTTCCGATAATCAGAATACGGCGCGTTTATACGCGCCTTTTATCGGAACCTTGAAAAGCAGGTTCCGATAAGCTATATTATAAAGAATATATCAAATGATTCAAGAGGTAAAAGGGAGGATAAATAAAATGGCATGGTATGATGAAGCGATTTTTTATCATATTTACCCGCTGGGGCTGACCGGGGCGCCCTTAAAAAACAGCTATGACTCTGTAACGCACAGGCTTAATGATCTGATCCCCTGGATCGATCACATAAAAGAGATCGGCTGTAACGCTCTTTACATCGGCCCGCTTTTCGAATCGGTGGGGCACGGCTATGAAACAACGGATTATAAAAAGCTTGACGGAAGGCTCGGGGATAATAAGGATCTTACTGATTTTGTCTCAAAATGCCATAAAAATGGGATCCGCGTAATTTTAGACGGCGTTTTCAACCATACCGGGAGAGATTTTTTCGCATTTCAGGATATAAAGAAAAACCGTGAGAGCTCACGCTACAGGGACTGGTACTGCAACGTGAATTTCTACGGAAACAATGAATATAATGACGGCTTTTCCTATGACAACTGGGGCGGATACAACCTGCTTGTCAAGCTCAATCAGAGAAATCCCGAGGTTAAGGATTACATCTGCGACGTGATCCGCTTCTGGGTAAAGGAATTCGATATTGACGGGCTCAGGCTCGACGCCGCGGATGTTCTGGACTTCGATTTTATGAAAGCGCTCCGCGGTGTGGCAAACGAAGTAAAAGAAGATTTCTGGCTGATGGGGGAGGTTATCCACGGGGATTATTCCCGCTGGGTAAATGAAGGCACGCTTCACTCGGTCACAAACTATGTAATGCACAAAGCTCTCTATTCCGGCCATAACGATCATAACTATTTTGAGATCGCTCATACGCAGAAGAGGCTTGAGGGATTCGGAGCCAGCGGACACAGCCGCTTCAAGCTGTACAATTTTGCGGACAATCATGATGTGGAAAGGATCTTTACAAAACTTATAAATAAAGCGCATTTTACGCCCGTTCATATTCTCCTGTATACGCTTCCCGGCATACCTTCGGTCTATTACGGCTCTGAATTCGCAATCGAGGGAAAGAAAGAACGGCAGTCCGACGCTTCCCTGCGCCCGGCGCTGAATCTTAAGGATTACGCTTCCGCTTTAAATGACAATGCGGCCACAAAGCTGATCGCCGCGCTTGGAAAGGTCAGAAAAGAAACTCCGGAGCTTTCCTACGGGGATTATAAGGAACTCTGCCTGACCAACAGACAGTATGCTTTTTCCAGAGGGTATAACGGAAGAAATGTTATTGTTACGGTCAATAACGATGACGGCGATGCCCCGATGACCGTACCGGCTGACAGCGCACCTGAATATACCGGCGCCCTTTCCGGCGAAAAGGTTACCGTTAATAACGGGTCCATCCGGGTCACCGTAAAAGGTAATTCCGGCGAGATCTGGGTTCCTCTTAACGATGGTGATAAACGGGAGCCGGCAGGCGTCCCCGAAAAGATCTGCCAAGCCGGACCGGTAAAAGCGGAGCCAAAGGCTTCCGAACCCGCAAGGCCTGAACCGGCAGGTGTTCCGGGACCTGAAAGGCAGGCAGCGCAGAATACTGAACCCGTAAGGCCTGAGAAGAAAACTGTCGTGCCGCAAAACAACACTGAAACAGAACCGCAAAAGAGCGGCACCTACGAAGAGGGCATCATCGCGGGCCTGCAGGAAGCCATTATCGCGATCATGGAGAAAAACGGACCCGTTACAGACCGGATGAGGCAGGACGTGCTTGAAAACACCCATCATGATTCCCTTATCACCTGGGTGAAGAGTTTCCGGTAGGGACAGATAATATTGACACTGACTGTATATCAGGAGAGAAAAGATCCGGTCTGTTTTCAGACCGGATCTTTCCCCTAATGTGAATGCTCAAGTCTTATATCAGTGAGCGCAACCTGATCTCCGGTCAGGGCGGCATACACTTTTGGCGATTCTTCCTTTATAGTGGTTATATTCTCTATAAATATGCCCAGATTTTCGGTTCTTAATGTGATCTGATTTCCTTTCCTTTCAAATAAAATCTCACATTCCATACCTTTTTTGTTGATCTCTTTCCATTCATCCCATCCGGGAAACCTTTCCTTCTTTTTCATGATGAACCTGTTAAGGGCAAATTCATTTTCCGCATCATTTTCGCCGTTAAGCTTTATCATGGCGTATTCCCGGTAGTTTTCCCCCCCCGCCTTCGAATCATCGGAACTGTACAGCACTATATACGGACAGTGCCATACAAGGCTCGCTCCGGGCAGGCTCATCGTATGGAATGCAAGCTTTACCTTATCCTTCAGTTCGATACCTTCCGAATAAGCGCAACGCGTACGGTCTATCTGGATGTTTTTAATATCCGATTCCAGATTGTCCGTATAACTGACAGGTTCCGCTATCCTGGATATATCGTAAGCTCCGACGCTTTCACCCGTCGGCCCGGCCTGGATGTTCTTTAACCGGCAGTTCTCTCCCGTAAGCCCTATGAAAGCATCCTTAGTACTCCCGGGAAGGGCCACGGTCACCTCTTTTGCATAATCTGCGGATCTCATAATAAGCTTTAAGTGATCCTCATATCTTGAGGCAATTATCTCAAAATGATCCTTTAAATCCGCATCCGGCTCTTTTTTGTCGTCCTCAATTCTCTTTTCCTCGATTTTCCTGGCTTCGGTCGTTATACTGTATTTATCAAACCATATTTCGCCATATTCGAGATAGCCGTAGCTTTCGACAGACTTTTTGTTGTCATGGGTCCTTGCATCGAATGAATCAAACAGTATAACGGACGGAGAGGCAAACCGCACTTCTTTATTTAAAGGCATTTCACAGTCAAAGCTTATCCTTACGGTGTCTGTTCCCAAAGGAATGCCTGCGGAAACATTTTCTCTGTAATTCCTGCATTCGATCTCTTTTTCAAGCCTGACTGTATTGCCCGAAACCTTTTCCATGCTTTCGGAATCTATGATCTTCACCATTATATCCGCAAAAACAGGATCAAACTCCTCTCCCGCTCCTTTAATAAAGGCCTCCCTTGCCTTAAAGCCCGGACGGGCATCCCGGTATCTTTTCTTTGTCGTCATCGTAACATAAGCATCAGATACGGCAATGATCCTGGCTATCTCCGGGATATCCTCTCCCTTCAGTCCTTCGGGGTATCCGCTACCGTTATACCTTTCGTGACTGTAGCGCGCGCCCTGACAAAGATAAGGATACTCGGTGATGCTTGACAGGATCTCGGCACCGATCACCGGCTTTTTTCTTATCGCTTCGTAATCCCATTTATCCGGATCCGCATCATTTTTTATCACGCTGTCCGGAATGCCTATCAGCCCGACATCATGAAGCAGCGCGGCATAATATACTTTTTCACAGTCCTCACTGCTTTTGCCCGAAAGCTCCGCAACTCTTTTAGCATATTCCGCGATCCGTATCGAGTTCCCTTTTGTAAAGTCATCCTTTTTTTCAACCGCGGAGACAAAGGCTGTCGCGGTCTGATCGAAAAGCCTCTGCCTCTTTTCCTGCTCACCCTGCATCTGCTGTATCTCTATCTCATGTGCATGTTCAACCGTGTTGTTCAGGTCAAGATACATAAATATATATAATGATATGGATACCGCAACCATAGCCATATTAACGATGGAAATACCGTAGGTATATATCTGCAGGATGCCGCACAGGACGGGAACATAGATATACAGAACAAGGGAAATATAGATCAGTCTGCTGAAAACCTTTCGATACGGCCTTATAACGGTATACTGGAGGATCGGACACAGGACCGGTATTATATAAGCCAGAAGAAATCCCGGACCTCTGTGGTACCGATTGGCTTCGTCAAAATAGTAATACAGATCCGTAAGCGCCGACAGGACAGCCATCAGCATTCCTATTATTGACATTGTACCTGTAAAGAACAGGCGCTTCGGCAGGACCGCACACTTTCCTTCGTTCTTCAGCAGATCGGACAGATACAGGCTGAATCCGAATACAATAGCGGATGTCAGAAAGAACACCATAAAGTTGCTTATCCTGACCATGTAATATCCCGTCCTGCTAATATCTCCGGCGTAGATATAGGCCAGTCTGTCGAACCATAACAGAAACATGGCTATAAACTCCATCAGGATAAGGATCCCCTTCCTGCTCCTTGAAAGGAATCTTGTATTCAGAAGGAGTACGACGAGTATCCCGCAAGCTCCGCATAAAAAAAGCATGATATTCAATTGATGAAGCCTTATCAGTTCGAACATTAACTCCTCTCCACCTGCGCCGATCTGCGAAGCAGATCACTCCCGCCAATCCAGAAAGCGTCTATTTACGAAGGATAAAGAATTCATGCAGCTTTTCCAGGAGTTCCTCTTTCTTTATACCTTTCAGGATATATCCCTCAGGTCTCAGGGCGACTACCGACATGACACTCTCCTTGTCCTTCTTGCCCGTCAGGAATATTACCGGAATGGAGCTCGTATCCGTTTCGCTCCTCAGCATTTCGAGGACCTGGGGTCCGCTTGTGACAGGCATTTCATGATCCAAAAGGATCAGATCGGCCTTATTCTTCCCCAGCCATTTGATCGCCTGAAGGCCGGAATTTACCATGGTAACCTTATAGGTCCCCTTCAGCCATTCTCTTATCATCGTCAGGTACTGCGGATCATCATCGACCACAAGGATATTCTTTCTGAATACGCCGGAATCCGCATTTTTAAGGTACTCCGTCACGGTATTGGTAAAGTCCGCATTATCGACAGGGCGGGCAAATGTCTTGTAAACCAGGTCACCGGGTATACGTTCAAGAACGTCATCAATGTCATGCTGCTCGCCGACAATAAGCATCTGCAGGCCCTTATCCTCCATAATATCGGACAGATAATGAATAACACTTTCAGCGGGCATCCCGCCCTCTTCCATAAAAAGTGTGATCAGCAAGGTATTATCAATATTTGATTTTATGTCGCTGATCGTCCATGGGACAAATCCACAGTCAACCCCGTTCTCCTGAACCTTCTTAATAAGGACACGCAATATAAACGATTCTTTTTCCCCGGTAAATATCATTCTTCTTTTAGCCATATGATCATTCCTTTCCGAACAAAGTTTTTGAATCATTAATTTAGAAACAGCTGAAAAAACTCCAAAAACTTTGGGACCAAAAAGTTCAGTTCTATTCTTTAGATCTTTTCGGCAACAATGGATCTGCAAAGCAAATCCTATCCTTATTACGGTAATCTGCAACGCAGGATCATTTCCTCATAACCGCTTCCATCCCGTCCCAGTCAAAGACCCTGAGCATCTTCGTAAGCTCCTTTATCCTGTGCTCATCCTCCTTTGGAAGGGCATACCCGTCAAGCTCTGAAAGGATCATCTCGACCGCATCATAATCCATCTGAGGTATCACCTCGGAAAGCGCCCTGTAAGCCTCCTTAAGCTCCTTCTCTGATATTGTTTCTTTATCCGCTCTGTCTTCATCTTCATGAAGTCCCGCAAGCTTATCCCTGAAGGCTTCATAATCCGCCAGCAGTTTACCGACATTTTCGTCTATAAAGCTTTTGTCTTCCCTGTTTCCGGCATCCTCAAGCGACTCGGCAAGCTCTGACAGCTTAATCGCTCCGATGATCTTTGCCGAGCTCTTTAAAGAATGAACCTTTATTGTAAAGAGCCGGATATTGCCGCTATCGTATGAATCCCTGATAACACTCGCGTTTGAGTCAATAGTATCAAGAAACAGGCCAAGGGAAAAGATATAATTCGAAATCCCTCCGGAATTTTTAATTCCCTCCTCTGCCAAAACCCCTTCTGTCTCATATATCCACATAAGGTTCTCCGGGATCTGTGTAAGTTCCTCGATCGCATCCTCTGTTGCAGGTTTTTCCATCATTTCGGGAGGGAGATGCCTCATTATGGTTTTTTCCAGGGTCAGGCTGTCTATTGGTTTTGAAAGGTAACCGTCAAAGCCCTTTGACCTGTAAAACTCCTCTCCGGCCGCTGTATTGGCGGTAAGGGCATACACCGGAAGGTCCGGATGATCCTTACGGATCTCTGCAACGGTCTCCACGCCGTCCATTCCCGGCATCATATGATCGAGAAGTACAATATTAAACCTTGTATCCCTTAATTTATCCAGACACTCCTCTCCGCTTGAGGCAGTAGACACAAATACCTTTGTCCCTTTTAAAAGCCCCCTGATAACATTAAGGTTCATGGGATTATCATCAACAACGAGGACATCGGCATCAGGCGCTATGAACTGAGGTACATAGGGCCCGTTTCCTGCGCTGTCATCATGCTCCTTAAACACCCCTACAGGTGTTCTGTCAATGATCTTCTGAGTCAGTGTAAGAATAAATTCCGATCCTTTTCCATATTCGCTTACACAGGTAAGGCTTCCTCCCATCAGCTCGGCAAACCTTCTTGAAATATCAAGTCCCAGTCCCGTCCCCTGTATCCCGCTGTTTTTCTGCTCGTCAAGGCGTTCATAGGCTGTAAAGAGCTTTTCCATATCCTCTTCTTTTACACCTATACCGGTATCCTTTACGGAAAACTTAAGTTTACATTCCTCATCTTCCCGTTCTATTAGCGACACGTTCAGGGAAAATCCCCCGACATCGGTATATTTTACGGCATTGGTAAGCAGGTTTAACACGATCTGTTTTATTTTTCCGGGGTCACCGTACAAACGGCCCGGCAGTATCTCATCTATGACCACATCAAAGACAAGCTCCTTTTCCGTGCTCCTTATCCTTATCATGGAGACAATGGATCTGAGCATATCCTGGGTGTCATATTCCTGAAGCACCAGATGCATCTTCCCGGATTCTATCTTTGACATATCCAAAAGATCATTGATGAGGGAAAGCAGGGATTCCGAAGCGTTTCTGATATCAAAGGCATAATTCATCATGGACATGAAATATGGCTTTGGGACGCCTGTCGCGTCCTCTCTCATGGCCATTTCGTTCATTCCCATAATTGTATTTATAGGTGTCCTTATCTCGTGGGACATATTAGCTAAAAACCTTGATTTGGCCGTATTCGCCCTTTCCGCCTCCTCCTTCGCACGTTTTATCTCGGCATACTGACTGCGAATGACGGTACTCTTCATTACCCTCCATACAATAAAGCCCGCGATAACCGCTACCGCTGCAATAAGCAGCAGACGGACGAAAGGATTTTCAAAAAAACGCGGTTCCTTTACGATCCTGTATTCTTCTTTGAAAAGCTCCGTCTTCCCGGCATTGTCCAGAACCCTTATATGAAGCGTATAATCTCCGTACTCAAGTCCTGTATATTCTAACGGCTTAAGCTCGCTTCTTGCAACCGAAATCCCTTCATCCTCTTTTCCCTCCATATATATCTGCACCTGAGGATTCTGCAGGGTATAATCGAGAACCGAGACTGTAATGATTATCCTGCCGCCTTCGGCGGGAATTTCATATCTCCCCTCCGGATCCGGCTGGATCTCTTCATCCCCGCTTAAAACAGAGCTTAAGTACGCCTTTACCGGGATACTGTCATTTTCAATACGTCCGGTATTAATTCCGCAGACCCCGCTTCGTCCCGGTATATACAGATATCCTTCCTCATCGAATTCACTGTATCCCTGAGACGTCGGAATGCTTGCAAGACCGTTGTCTATTGTATACAGCCTGTAATCGGATACCTCATCCCTTACCATTTCATCGGCTCGTACCATATAGATCCCAACGGATGAAATGATCCACATATTGTCTTTATCGTCAAAGTACAGATCGTAATTATTATTATACGGAAATGTCGTTATCTCATGTATGGTCCCGTCTTTCATATACTGTATGGAATTAGATGTTACAAGCCAGTAAAGCCCTCTTTTTTCATCCCTTTTTATCCTCGTGACCACATCACTCGTAAGACCGTTTTCCCTTCCCAGTCTCCCTGTCTCCTGCCCGTCTATGACATATATTCCGTCTCCGTCCGTCCCGACATATATCTTTCCGTTTTCTCCTTCCTCGATCGACATGAAAGTCGTATTACTGATACCTTCCGCTGCGTTTACGGCTCCCGTCACTTTTTCATCCTTTATTATGGCAAGCCCGTTGTTGGTCCCCGCAAGTGCCGTTCCGTCCTTTTTAACGCAGATGCATCTGACCTCGTTGTCCGGCATCCCGTTTTCCGTATCAAACCGGGAAATCTCTCCGTCTTTTTGAAGATGTATAAGTCCAAGTCCGTTTGTATATGTCCCGATCCAGAGATCTCCGTCAATGCCCCTGCTCATACAACGGACCCTTGAAGATCCTATATCCTCGGTCAGACCGTTTTCTACCTTATTGCCGTCTTTGTCTATTATCCGTAAACCGTTATCCGTCCCGATATACAGTTCATCGCCGTAGAGACACACGGCGTTTGTCACCTCCCCGGGAAGTCCGGCTCTCCCTGTAATATCAACAAAGCGGTTCGTCACGATCTTCATGACCCCCTGAGTGGAGGAGGCAAACCACATATTCCCCTGATAGTCGGACGTCATCATTTCTATCCCGCTGTCCATCGGGAGATCGGAGATCAGACGGAAATCCCCCTTTTCATCCAGATACCCTGCCATGCTTATGGAGGCCACCCACACCCTGCCGCAGTCATAGCTTATCCAGTGGATCCCCTTAAGCGGAGCAACGGAGATGCGTTTCATTTTTTCGGCGGCATCTCCGAAATCCCCATAGTAAATAACGTCACTGTCAGTACCCAGATATACCTTCCCCGGATTTATCGGATCAGCTTTAAGTGTCGATATCGTTTCCATCGAAAGGTCACTGCTTTTATATGCTTCTTTTACACTGTTATGCTCAACCAGAAAGATAAGCCCGCTTTTCGTCTGACCGTAGATCCTTCCGGTGGAATCCGAATCAAGCCGTAATATCCTTTCCTGTTTTATCCTTTCATCATCAACAACATTAAGCTCCATGCCGGGGGTAACATAACAGAGACCCTCTGTAGTCCCTATATAGACGTTGCCCTCGCCGTCCTCGGCAAATGTTCTGATCGAAGAGGACGGCAGACCCTCTTTATAGGTCAGATGGGTTTTGATCTTTCCGTCAATGATGACCACACCGTTGTCATTTGTTCCAACCCATATCCTGCCATTTCCGTCCTCAAAAAAACCCCGTCCGCTTGTAAGGCCTCCGGTAACGGGGAGCCTTTTAAAGGTATTGCCGTCATAGCGCATGATCCCGCTATATCCCCCAACCCAGACATATCCGTCGGAAGCTCCCAGGACACAATTGGCATCAGAAGTCGGCAGGCCGCTTTTTACGTCATATATCACCGTGGAATATCCGGCATCATCAGTCTGCCCGGTAACAGAGTATCCCCCACCCATATTGTCATAAGGCTCCGCCATAACAGGCATGGAAAAAAAAGGGCTCAGAAATATAAAGGCCGCTAAAACGGCATTCGTAAATATGGTTTTTACGTTCTTCATCCTGCCTGCCTCCTTCCTTGTACCAAAGCGGTAGTGATCCGGTCTGTTTACAGCCCGGATCATTTCCTCATACTTTGAGAAGCCGAAGACTTCCTGTTACTTTTCGTTGTATTTGCTTAATATGATCTTCACCTCCGGAAGCGCTTCCATGAAGACCTCCACGCATTTCGGATCAAACTGGGTGCCTTTTCCCTCTTCCAGAATAGCTAACGCCTTTTCAAGAGGAAACGCAGGCTTATATACCCTGGGAGAAATCAGCGCGTCAAAAACGTCCGCAACCGCCATGATACGCGCGGAAAGAGGTATAACCTCACCGTGAATACCTTCCGGATAACCCTTTCCATCCCATCTTTCATGATGATAGGCCGCCATATTTCTGGCTTCCTTCAGATAATTGTCACCTTCCACCGTGCTTATGGCATTTTCCATGATCCTCTTGCCTGCCGCAGCATGCGTTTTCATGATCTCATATTCCCTGTCGCTTAGCTTTCCGGGTTTATTGAGAACCTCGTCCGGAACATTTATTTTTCCTATATCATGGAGCGGGGCTGAGCGTACCACATCAGAAATGAATTTAGGGGTTATCTTCTGGGGATAGTATCCCTTCCTTTTCAGCCCCTCTGCGATGATCTTAACATAGGCTGCCGTCTTCTGAACGTGAGCGCCGGTATCGGAGTCCCTGCTTTCAACCAGATCCGCCATGGTTATGATAAGTCCGTCCTGCATCTTTGCGGTGGAATCGGATAACCGTCTTACATTCCTCATTTGCTCCGCCTGGCTCTTCGTCAGGCTGCATGCGGAAATATAAAGGTTTTCGATCTCGTCTCCGGTACGGATGGAAAGGCTTCTGAAGAATTTCACATCCGCATCCATTCCCTCCTGTGTACCGGAAGAATGCGAAAGCTTATCAAGGCTTCCCGCAATGGAATTGATCGGAATGATCAGATGATATTCGGCAAGCCAGTCTATAAATACAATTAACAGAATAAAGGCCCCCAGAAAAACAGAGATCATCTCCGTAAGAAAGCTTATTCCGTATTCATTCAGCTTTTTTACATCCACATCCGCGCCTGTATAGCATACGCATCTTCCGTCAGAATCGTAGACCGGCCTGTATGCCGTCATCAGATATCCATACCGGTCATTATGAATAACGGGGTCGATCTCTTTTCCCAATAGAAGATCCGGAATAAGATCGGTAAAGCTTTCATCAAACGGGATAACGGCGCCTGCCTCATCTCCCTCCGCATCGATATCGAAAACAACATGGCATCCGTCTTCCTCTATCTTATAAGCATACAGATATTTTATTTCAGGGGAATCTGATAAGATCTTTGTCAGTAAAGCTTTCGTTTCTCTGTATTCCTTCGAATTTCCGCCGGTCCTGAGATACTCGTCCACATGATCGGCGTCGATCAACTTAGCGGCTAAGCTTGCGGTTCCGTCTGCAAGCCGTATGTGCTCTTTTATCAGCATTTTACTGAACATCCTGGCGCTGAGAACAGTAGATAAAACGGCAACTATACCGAGCGAGAATACAAGAACGACAAGCACCTTCGTCCTCAGTGAAACAGTACGTACACTTCCTTTTTCACTCCGGACATCTTCATAAGCCGTCGGGTTCTGCCTCCACATATTGAAGTCTGAAAAACGGTAATATTTCTCCGGAATAAAGCTGACTGCGGAAAACGCAAGTATAACCGTAAAAGCCTTATCCGGAAGTTCAATCAGTACACCAGACACGATATGGGATACAAACGGACTGAACAGGCCGGTTTTAAAAACGGCGGCACGCAAAGTATCACCGTCAGCGCTGAATCCGTTCATAAACCATGAAATGAGGGATCCCAATACACCGCTTATGAAGGTAAACGCGATCACCATTTCGATCATACACCGGATCTTTTTTTCTCTGTTACGTCCTGTGATATATGCCGCCGATAAAGCTGTAAGAATACTCACGACCCCATAGCAGAGCGAGGACGGATCCGATAACGATCTCAGGATATTTGTTGCTGCTCCGGTAACGACCCCCGGAAGATATCCGCAGACAGCAGCCACCGCAACCGTACCCACCGTATCAAGATAAAGCGGTAGCTCAAGCGCGTTTACAAGAGTGTTAAGCAGCATATTGAGCATAACGCCCAAAGCGCAGGTAATAAGCGCTGCTATGTTAGGCCTCCTCTTAATCAGTTCCGCTATTTTAAAATTGTTCATCATATCTCTCCGGATATTTAATATACCTCTTACCCGTCCTGCTCAGATCCGGTACCGGTTTCCGGGATTCCGGCCTCTCCCGGAACACCTGTGGTATCCGAAGAGCCTGAAGTATCTGCGGCATCCGAAACAGCGGTCCCTGTATCATTGTCCTCAGCCGGTGCGCCTGCCTGTGTCTCTGTACTTCCGCTGTCGGCAGGCTGCCCTTCATCTGAGCCCGGTACAGCTGCATCGCCTGTTTCCCCGGTAATGGCATCAGGGGCTGAGGCAGTATCAGCTCCCGCAGAGGGATCCGCAGGGGCTGCAGGATTTTCCGATGCAGAAGGATCTGCCGGCACAGACGGATCTGTCGGGGCAGGTGTATCTGAAGGTACTGACAGATCTGACGGCACGGACGGATCTGTCGGGGCAGATGTATCTGAAGGTACTGACAGATCTGACGGTACAGGCGGATCTGTCGGAACAGACGGATCAGGTGCCATAGACGGGATCATAGCCGCAAGCGGATCAGCTGATAAGGATATATCCACTGCCATAAGCGGATCTGACGCCGCAAGCAGGTCTGACGCCACTGCCGCAAGCGGATCCGCTTCATAAGCCAGAGTCCTGGCCGCAGCAGGGATTCCGTTATTATAGTCATCAGGATTATCATCCGTTGCTCCCCATGAATGATAGGATCCGGCCGACTGTATTGCAGTATCGCCATCCACCGTCGAAGGCACCCGGTTCTGTGTATCAATTATGGCAAGTATCGACTGGTCCTCAGATGACTCGGTCCTCCCCTCGACAGCAGAAGCCAGGGTTGTTTCGAAGGGTAAGAGAATTGATCCGTTAGCGCGGTTTCCGTTATCATCGGATACCTGTTTATAGAAATTGAGAAGGCCGGCGCAGAAATCCGCGGAATCTCCGGTCTTCAGAAATTTATCTTCAAAATCTTTAATCCCTGTATAGTCCGTATTATCTTTTATTATCGTATCCAATGACGTACCGTTATGAAGCATCTCCAATATAGTATTAAAACCGTCTCTCAGGTCTTCGCTCGTATATCTTTCACCGGGATTTCTGACCTTAAACGCAAGGTAAGTGCACGCCAGATACCCCCCGACATAAGCGCCGGTGGTATCTTTATTGTAATCTGTCTTATAGTACGATATGGAGTTTTCAGGCTTACTGAAGTAAGCCGATATTGCTTCAGGGGTATATTGATCATTTCCGGAAAGGATCTCTTCAAAAATGCCGTTATGATACACATACGCATTCTCTACCGCAGTTGCGCTTCCTTCTATAAACCACTTCGGAAAAGCATTATACTCCTTTTCCGGGTTGGGATTACCGGCATAGCACCAGTCGTTTGAAGCCATGCCCGTCCTGACATAATCCCCCATCAGTCCATGCATCAGTTCATGGGTAATGGTATTTTCAAGTTCTATATCCTTCCCTTCCTTAAATTCGTATCTCCCGTCTTTAAGCTCAAGCAGGCCGTCTATATTGACCCCTACCATATATACCCACTCGCTGTCAGCATTATAATTATGGTTCACATAGGCGACGCAGTCTTTTTTATTTATGTCCGGATTCTGTGCGTTGGTATCAACGGTTACATCATAGACATAGAGTCCTATCTGCGTGCCAAGCTCATTGTTTTCCGCAGCACTTCGAAATGTGGGAAAGCCCTCCAGAAGCGCCGCTATCGCTCTTGGCTCGATCTCATGCTTTATAAGGTTTACCAGCCATGCAAGGTTTTCAGACCCGTATTTTTCAATAGTGTTCGGCCCGCAGTGAACCTCTGCCTCCCAAAACGGATCTTCCTTACCGGATCCGGACGGATCTGAAGAGTGTTCATTATCTGAAGAATTATCCGAACCGCTCCCGGAACTCCGGTCAGTCTGCGCGTTTACCGGATATGCCGCGGGGATCCCGCTTATATTTGCAAAATTCCAGGTAATATATGTTATTCCCGTAGAGCCATCCGCCACAAAGATCAGATTTCCTATACCCTGAAGGTTTGCCACAAAACCCGGCAGCCTGACTGAAAAGGCTCCGCTCGCAGACATTCCCATTATCTTATGACCGGACGGGACATAGAAGGCAAAGGTCGGGAAATATTTTCTTCCTCCTTCGGCAACTGCAGCTGCCCTTCCCGTATCGTCGGTCCAGATAACAGGTATCTCCCAGACAACTCCTTCTGCCGACCTGACGACAGCCTTATCATCAAGCGTCTGACCGGCCACGGGCTCTGAAAGATCCGTTATCTCAAGCCCGGAAAGCCAGACACCTGCATCCTGCTCTGTCCCGGCAGGCGCCGCATATACACGGAATACCTCAATATTACCGGCTGCCAGGACAAACGCCAGTATAAAGCTTAAGAACCTCAATTTCATTTTCATGATGATCTTCTCCTAAGTTTAAAGGGATTTTGCCTCCGCATTATCTCCACAGCCTTCTTTCCGCCTTCTTAAGAAGCGGAACAAGCGTTTCTGAATCCAGTTCAAGAACCTTTCCTCTTTTCACATGACAGAAATCAACCGGATCGACCTCATCCACAAGCTCATACAGCTCGAACTCATCTTCGATCTCAACAAAGCCGTCTTCCGTCAGCAGGATATCCATATAATCCGAACCATCCTCATTTTCAAGGAATATTATCACCGCATAGTCTCCCTCCGGTAAAGACACCGCGATACCCTGACCATCCTCCATGGGCCATGATACGTATTCGTAGAGATCATTAAGCTCCATAAACAGAACCGTGGCATAATGGTAATTGTCCGGATCCGCAAATGGAAAATCAAACTTAACCATCCCGAGGTCCTGTGAAAGTTTTTCCGGCATGGAAGGATCGTCGATCCTTACCTCTTCTATTGCATCCTCCAATATCTCTTTATATTCCTCATACCCCGCTTCTCTGATACACCAGGTCAGGATCTTTGACAGGTCCTCATAATCTGTCCTGGGCGTTAACGCAAGCGCGACATTCATCCAGTAATACAGCTGGTCTGAATAATCCATTCCGCTTTCGTTAAGCCGGTATGCGATCAGGTTTAAGAGCGAAGAGTTGATATGGACGCCGCCGTTATCATTATTCTCGGAAACCGTCTCCGGATGAGGTACATAATAAATATCCCAGGAAAACGCCGGCTGCTCAAAAAGATGGGGATCGCTCATCGACCTGTAAGCTCCGTTTTGCTCATGCTCTCCGACTAACCATGTTGTATCCTCGGTGTCTTCAAGCATAGCCTCGATAAGATTGCCGCAGATATCGCTGAAGGATTCATTGATAGCGCCGTAATCGTTATAATAAAGATTATTCAGCATAAGCGTGGTTGTAAGGCAGTGGGTAAATTCATGGGCCATCACGTCCGTATTTTCGCCGTCCGGATCCTCCCTGTTAAACTGGAACACCTCGAACCCGTACTGACGGCCTGCATAACAGGCGTTATTGACCACATCGCCGTTTTCGTCCACCCAGTCCATTAAAAGCAGTGTCGGCGAACCGTCTCCGTCAGGTCCATCCCAGCCCATTTCAGAGTATGTATCGTAGATGCGGATAAATGTGTCATAGATCAGAAGTTCGTTATCCGCAAATCCCTTCTTTCCCTTTTTCCGGATATCGATCTCATCATCCTCAACAAAACTGAAATAATCCGCCACCAGGATCTTTCTATCCAGATCCCCGAGATATACGTCCCCCGTTTCCTTATCGATAAGTGTCGGAACCGTTATATTCTCTTTAGTACCATCCGACTTCTCTACCGTAACGTCTAAAGTTCCTTCCTTAAAGCCTGTGAAGGCAAGATACGCTCCTTCGCCCGAAAGCGCGTCCGCACTGCCCGGTGCCGTGACGGGCAGCGCATAGAGATACTCTCCTTCTTCATCCACGTAATGCGCAAGATATGCCGTATCGAACTCGTCATATACGTTATTTGTATATACGACCCAGGCATAATAGAATTCTTCACTGTCGTCCATAAACGGAAGCAGTGTCTGCTCGCTGGCCCCCTCGACAATGGCCAGGTTAAGATCAGAATTCTCCGAAAGGACGATTTCTTCCGCTTCTTCCTCCGTAATGGCCCATTCCGACATTTCCAGGGCATCGATTCCGGGAACAAGGGAGCTTATGAGAGCTGATATATATCCGTCCGCTCCTACGACAAGCTTTAATGATGAGCCATAGACCGTCGTATCAGCCTCAAGCTGGCGGAAAGTATAATAGTATATGTCGTCCTCGGTCGGACGAATGTTTACCAGCTCGATAACCGTTTCATCATCCCCTCCGAGCTCTTCGATGACACTGTAAACGGCGTCGAGCGCATCATCCTCATCCCTTATCTTTTTTCCGTAAAAATCGCCCTCGATAAAAGATACCGGCTCCACATACCGTTTACCCGACTGTGTGTTCCCAAAGCGCCCTTCATAGCCGCTATCATCCGATCCGGACCGTCCCGTGAGAGAACCTTTGGAACTCTCCGAAAAAGCCCCGTTACCGTTTGAGAACGCTGCCTCTAACTCTATTTCCGTCTCTGTCTCCTGCTCAGGCGAGCATCCCGTCACAGGACCTGTTAACAAAAGCAGAAAAGCCAGGGCGGTAACCGCCCTGACTGATATCCGTTTTACTGATCCGGTTATCACTTCAATCATGTTTGTCATTCTCCTTCACCGTAAACCTGTTCTATGACATAAACCATATCATCGATGATCGTATCCTTATCAACATAATAGAGCTGAGCATAGCTGCCATCCTGGAAACCCATCTCGAAGTAATCATCGGCAGTATCGGTGATCGCAAACGGAAGCTCAACATCTCCGTCAATGTCTTCGATCACATAGTAGTCCTCTTCAGCCCTTACCGGACCGATATCATAGAGCGTCAATTCATTATCCGGACTTATGATCATCAAAGCCGCCTGGGTAAGGTTTTCCGGATCATCATAGGTGAACAGTACCGTTTCATCCTCATCTGTCTGTCCTTCCGCTCCGTATTCAAAATACTCGGCCCACTCATCTCTCAGAGTCGGGATATCTTCCGGATCCGGCTCATAAACTGTCTCTTCAGTAACTATTTCTTCAGTCTCATCAGGCTCTTCCTCCGAAACGGTTGTCGCTGTATCCTCTTCCGTAGTGGTCTGCCCGTTTTCGGTAGTTGTCGTGGTTGTATGAGTCGTAGTCTCCCCGTTCTCATCCGTAAAGCTTGTGGAAACGGTTGTCGTAGTTGTTTTCGAGCTGCTGCATGCAGTCAGTGAAAGCACCATAGCTGCCGCAAGCAAAAATATAACGGATTTTCTTTTCATGATTTCCTCCTGAGTAATAAAAATAATATTTGTTCAGCAATATGCCCCGTCACTTTAACAGCTTTCTTCCGATAAAGATAACAAGACATGCTCCGACCACTGATGTGATAATGGTTCCAATGATGTTCGATGCCTCAAATCCGATGAGGCCGAAAAGGAAGCTTCCGACAAAACCTCCAGCAAGTCCGAGGATGATATTTCTGATCCATCCTCCTTTACTGTGCATGATAGCTCCGGCGATACATCCGGATACCGCACCTGTTATGATCCCAAGAATTATTCCCAAAATATTCCTCCTTTTTAATGCCTGACCGTTGTTTCACGGAAATGATAACCGGGAAATGCCATGATCGGCATGTTCCCGGCTAAAAGAACCTGAGAAAAAATGACCCGGTCGGCCTCTGCTCAGACCGTGTACTGTGACAGATCCGAATTTATCTCATCGGAATACTGGTTCAGGTTTTCCGAAATGCTCGTAATGTTCTGTGTTTCCTCACGAAGCTTCGTGCTCTCCGTAACGATCATGTCGCTGAGCTCGATAACCTCGTTTATGCTCAGAGCCTGATCCTTGGTGGTTGCGGCATTACTGGAGGCAACACTGTTTATGCGCTCTATGGCGTTGGCGATCCCGACAATGCCGTCAGCTGCCTTTGCGACATCGGTATAGATATTATTGAAGGAATCGTTGGCTCCTTCCACTCCGCTTAAGCAGGCTTCCATATCCTTTACGCAGATATCAGCCTTCCCGTTGATATCCGAGATGTTCTTCGTAATATCATCAACAAGGGTCCGTATCGTCTCCGTAGCTTCGGAAGACTGTTTAGCCAAAAGCCCTACCTCGGAAGCGACGACTGCAAAGCCCTTTCCAAGCTCTCCGGCCCTGGCTGCCTCGATCGAAGCATTCAGGGAAAGGAGGTTGGTCTGTGCTGATATGGCATTTATGGTATCCGTGATCCCGGTGATCTCCTCTACCGATCTTGCGGTAGCCCGTATAAGCTTCGTCAGTTCGTTTATCGTCTCGTTCAGCGTGCCGACATTCTTTGTCATACTCTCCATCTCTTCCTTGCCCCTGGAAGATGCATTAAGAGTATTGTCACAGAGCTTTCTTACATCCTCAGCATCCTGCGCGACCTGGCCGGAGGTGGCGGCAAGCTCGGTAGCCGCGTTTGCTATGTCTTCTATCGATGAATTCATATCCATCAAAGTAGAATTGAGCTTTTCGATCGACTCTCCCTGGTTCTGGTTCGCGTCAGACAGGGTATGTGAAATATCAAAGCACTGTCCCGCGCTGTTATTCATCGCACCGGAAATATCCGCAAGCGCGTTAAGCGTCGTCCTCATCTTGCTGATATATTCATTCAGGCTTTCGCTCAGGGTTGTGATCTCGTTATTGCCCTCCGGAACAAGCGTAACGGTAAAATCTCCCTTACTGATGTCCGTGATGCGTTCCGTTACCGTAGTTACCGGATTGATAGCCTTGCTGATACTGTAGTAGATCAGTATGGAAAGGAGTATCAGAAGCAGGATCGCGCTTACAAAGGTAATAAACATGACACGTAAAATACTGTTGCTCAAAAGCGAAGAAGGCACTGCATTGACAACTACCCAGGAGGTCCCTTCGATATCAGTTGCCGTAAACATCATGGAACCTGCTGCCGTCTTTGCCGTTACGACTCTGCTCCCGTCAGGAACAGGGCTCGTGTTAAGGGACGCAAATACAGGCGCAAGGCCTGCGCAGACAGGATCAGCAGAAGCAGCCAGAGTCTCGCCGGTGGCCTGTCCATTGCTGCTTATAAGGATATCCTGTGTATCTTTATTGATAATATAGTACCTGGCATCGGGTGAAATGGACTTAAAACCGCTAACCATCTCCGCCACCTTGTCAAAGGTCACGTCACTGCTCAATACTACATTGTCCCGTATCATGATCGAGCTTGCAAGACAGGTTTTTCCGGTGGAAGCATCCACATAAGGCTCTGACGCATATATCTCTCCGTTCTTTCCGACAGCGCCCTGATACCACGGTCTGTCCGTAAATACAAAGCTGTCATCCGGCTCCCATCCGGAACCGTCCAAGAACTTGCCCGTATCGCCAAAAGCCATGTAAATGTCCTGGGAATCCGGATCGAGCTCCGTCAGCTTTAAAAGCATCGCCAAAGCTTCATCATAGGAAAGCTCCGGGATATTTCTTAATATATCCGCCGTCTGGCTGACTCTTGTCTCTATCCCGTTCCACCAGTTCTGCACCTCGTTTGCGTAAGTTACCGATTCCCGCGCCAGGATATTATTGATCATGGACTGGAGATTATCGGCTTCAAGCTTAATACCGATCTGCGTGATTATCACAATGATTATCGCAACATAGATGATGATCCGCGTTAAAAGTGATTTTTTCAGAGATTTTCTTTTCTTCTTCATTTCGATTTTCCCCGTGTGGATAAAGAGTTTTTCCTTTCCTGATTTTTTTCTCATAATTATGTTTAAGGGACATGATATTTTGCCGTTAAGCATAATAATACCGCTTTAGCTCATATGCCCCGCAAACACCCGGGTTTTAAGTAACAGAACCTTCGGATGACCGGGCCTGAACTTTAAATCCTGTCTTCGTCCCGATATCCGATATTATATTTTACACAAATTTCTCCGTAATATCCAGTATAAATATTATGATGCCGGGGTCAGATCGTTCCGCGCCTCGTGCTCTCACAATCCGGTCAAACATTGTCATTATGATCATACGGATATCACATACTCCGCAAAAAATTCCTCTCCGGCCTCAAGCCTCTGCTCATAGTCCCGGTCCTTAAGCTCTCCCGAAAAAGATTCCGCATCGCATCTGCCATACCAGGGTTCGATGCATACAAACGGCGCATTTTTACGGGGCGGAGACCATAATCCTACAAGCGGAGCATCGAAGGTCACCGTAACGATCGTATTATTTTCCGGATCTTCCAGCCCGACCTTTCCTATCTGGTCATTCTCGATCACCAGCGCGTCATTATCAAAAAGCTCCTTTGAGATGGCAAGCCTGCCCCCGGGCACGGAGATCTCTTCCGATTCATCCTTTACGCATCCGCCCGCTGCCACCTTACGATTTCTGATCTGAGACACCGTCTTTCCTGTCTTGTCATAAAGGCGGAACGCGTGACCGTCAAGACTTTTTACCAGAAAGCCCGGATGGGCTCCGATAGCAAAATACATCTCCCCTGAGTTTGTATTCTTCACGCTCCACATTACTTTTACCGAGGATCCTTCGAGCCTGTAGCCGATCTTAAGCCGGAATCCGAACGGATAATCGGAAAGGCTTTCCTCGCTTTCCGTCAGGACGAACCATATCTCCTCCCTGTCCTGCGAATCAGGCGAAAACTCCATATCCCGGGCAAACCCGTGCTGCCCCATGGTATACTCCTTTCCGTTATACCGGTAAAGCTTGTCCTTTACCGCGCCGACAAACGGAAAGAGCACCGGAGACGTTCTGTTCCAGTACGTAGCATCGGCGTACCACAAAAACTCCCTGCCATCCTCCTTCCTGACAAGGCTTTTTAATTCCGCCCCGTGTGAGTCGATCATACATTTTACCGATCCGTTCTCTATCGTATATCTCATAAAGCCCCCTTTCCCGTGATATCTTTATATTTATTAACCAAACATATTTCTCAAAACTCCGTTATAAGGAGCATTTTCCGTCGTAACGCATTCACCGGAAATACTCCCTGCTTCTGATCATATCCTGCCGCCTGCATCTGAACTCCCGGGCAGCACGCTTTATTTCCCCCTCATAAGGATCCCGGTTCCGTACTGTTTTAACCATCTGTCCCAGTAAAAGTAATCAGGAAACACCTTTAATACTTCATCATAAAACTTTTCCGAATGGTTCATTTCTTTCCTGTGACAGAGTTCATGGACCACTACACTGTCTATTGCCTCAGGAGGCGTGAGCATCAGCAGGCAGTTAAAATTCAGGTTTCCCTTTGAACTGCAGCTCCCCCACCTGGTCTTTTGCTTTCTTATGGTGATCCTTCCGTAGGTCACGCCTATCTCAGACGCATAATAAGCCGCACGGGCCGGGATATACTCACCCGCCTTTTTATAAAGCTGTGTTATTTCTTCATCGGATAACGGTTCGCCCGCGGACTCCTTAAGTTCTTTCATCTTTTTCAGCCGGCTTTTGATCCATTTCTCATGGGAAGCGACGAAGTCCTTAATATATCGCTGTGATATACGGTAAGGCGCTTTTACGATAACGGTGTCCTGATCTTTTATCTGCAGGGATATCGTTTTGCGCCTGCTCTTTATTATCCTTAGCTCATAATCCTGTGTGTTTAAAATCCCGCTTCCCGGCCTTGTATTTTTTTCTGTCGTCATCTTCCTTAC
>JAIKXO010000161.1 GCA_024684065.1 Lachnospiraceae bacterium | reverse complement strand
GCCAGACCGGGAACAAACAAGACCACATTAAAAACAAGTATTCCCCAGACAAAACCTTTTATTCCCGTAGCATTGCTAAGCCCACTTAATCCAAAGTTGATAATGCACTCAAACAGATAATACCACCAGAACTCACTTCTTCGTGCCCTGCCTTTAAAATCCTTAAAATTGGTAATGACAGATCTGACTGCTTCAATAAAAGACATACGATACCTCCTTAAAATGAATTATTTCCATAGATCCTTCTTTTCACCTTGTCCATGGTTTATCCCGATGATGATGGCGATAACAACCGCACATATCACGAGCGCCCCGACACTGCCTTCCACACCGAATGCAGTATCATAAAAGAATCCGTTTTCGGCACTTTCGACATCCATGGTATATATTGAATAATACGATTCCTCACCGCTGTTTGGAAGCCCAAAGATGATACTCTGAGAATAGTTCCAGGCGGTGTGAAACATCATCGCAGCCCAAAAGCAATCATAATAGTAAACAAACAACGCAAGAAGAACACCGTACAGGGCGATCAGACCCGCTGAAAGAAGGGTGAAATTAGGTGTAAAAAGATGATTCATCACAAATGCTGCTGTAGAACCCGCAATGGCTATAACCGGAAGCCTGTAACGCCTTCGCAGCTTCTGGTAAAGATAAAGGCGGTCTATGATCTCTTCGGCTCCGCATTGGATGAAAATCACGACAAAAAACAATAACAATAAACCGGGATCAAAAGAGTTGTATGATAGCTTAATGTCACCCGCCAATACAGAGAAAAGAATACATGCCCCGTTTGTCCCAAAGCCAAGCAAGAGGCCGGTCAGAGCACCCTTAACAGTATTGCCTCCCTTAGTCAGCACCAACTGGCCAAGCATGGGACGATTGTATCTTATAAAGAATATAGGTATCAGTATTATCCAGACCTTTATAAAGCTGAAATAAAACTCCAGGAATTCAACAACTTCTTCTTTGTCTGAAAACAACCTCATGATGGCGATTTCAGGCGGGGTATAGCCGATTATAAAAACGAGCCATCCGATCATGATCGCCCAAACTATCGCAACAGGCAGGATATCATGCCATTTCCCGGATTCTCTTTTCAGGCCCTTAACCTTTCCCATCATCAGGTCTCCCTCATCATCCTATTGCGTTGACAGCTTCATAGCGTTCATATAACAGATGATGGGATGATTATCTCATATTATCCGGCCCTTATGTTGATTTTGGACTACTTGGTATAATATGCTACCAAACGGTAACCATCTTAAATTTCCGCTCTTTTTTTGACGGTGAGCTTTTGGTTGATCTCCTCGATCTGAGATTTACAGGATAAGTACTGACTCAGCCATATTCCTGTGTATATCATGATGAACATGATAAGTGATGTACATACTGCGGTTATCTGCGTGGGACCAAACCATCGCAGGAAAAAGGCAGTAAGATAAAATCCGATGATCGAAATGGAAAAATGCGCTGTTGTGGCCTTGAGCAGATCCCATTTTTCTATCTCGTAAAATGCCATGGAACCAAACATTACCATCCCGAGGATCCCACAGACAAAGGAGTGGACAAAAAAAGCAATCAGGGGATTTTCAATTACTCCGGAAAAGCCCGCTGTGTACAGATGCAGACTTCCGTCCGGGGAAAGCAGCGTAACGATCGCGGTCGTCAGCACCACACCCAGTATGAATCCAAGGGTAAAGCCGATATATAGAAGAGATATAATAGTTTTTTTCATTTCAGGAACTCCCTTATAGTCTTAAGGTATCTTCTTGCAACCCAGGTCTTAACACCGTTTTCAAATTGAATTCCGATAGCTCCCTTGATATTCAGATCAAAACTTTTGACCTTATACAGGTTGATGATCTCGGAATGCGATATTCTAAGGAACCTTACGGGATCAAGCATCTCCTCCAAAGAGATCAATGTCTTCTTCACAAGGAATGAATCCGTATCGGTCTGGACGATCACCTTATGCTCATGGGACTGTGCGCTTAAGATATCCCTCTGTGACAACAGCTTTATCTCATCACCCTTGTATGCAGGTATGCTTAAAAAGCTTTTCTCCGACACATTCTCAACAGCCTGGATGATATTATCAACCAGCCTTGTCTTCTCCTTTGCTCTTATCGTTACATTGGGATCGGGGTATTTTTTATCAAGCACAAAATCAATGTTAACTGCGTTGTTCATCGGGCACCACCTTTTGTTTAGTATCTGCGTAAATAGAATTATCTTACCGCGTGCCGCAATAAACAACCCAATCGGACCAATCGGTCAATTTTGACTACCAATCGGTCAGATCTGCGGTTTTTTCCTTAAAGTATGTATTCTTAGATGTAATTTCGTGATATAACTTAAAGCTTGCAAAGAGCAAGCCCCGACGCAGTCGGTTTTAAATGGCTTGCTCTATGGCTTCTTGGGGCAAAGCCACAAGACTTTGAGTATTACAGATTCTTGACGGCAGACGGCACAATGAAACGGGCTACCTTCAACAATCTCAAAACTGTTGTCAATGCGGTTTTTGATTATGCGATCACACGGAATATCACTTGTACTAAAGCAAGCCTCGTTAACACGCGCCGGCTTCGGTTTGCACCGAAGGTTGACAAATGGGATGGTGTTTATTCTCCAGAAGATAAACTGAAGATACTGGAAGCCTGCGAGAATAGCCATCCGACTGTTTATATCAAGGCCATAGAACTGATGTTTTGTCTGGATATTCGTATTGGGGAACTTAGAGCTCTTCAGAAAAGTGATGTGGATTTACAGAACCGAACGATAGATGTTTCACATCAGATGGTTGATGTACAGACGGACACGGCTAACCGTCATCCTGTACGCTCGAACATCATGAAAGGCAAGCGGGAAGCTGGTAAACGTGTGGAACCCCTCTCAGATCATGCTGTAAAGGTTATAGAATGGCTTTATGTGCATTATGGCAATTCTATATGGCTTCTGCCGAATAGAACCGGAAATGAGCCGATTTACACAAACAGATTTAATGAAAATCTGAAAAAAGTATGTGAAAAAGCAGGGGTCAAGTATTTTTCATCACATGGAATAAGATTTCATAACATTTCCGCGTTGTATGATGCAGGTATCAGCGAGAAGGAAATCCAGCGGCTTTCAGGTCACACGACCGCAATGATGACACGGCACTACAACAGAAACATATCTACAATCAATGAAGATGCCAAAATACGGGAAGTTCTTGGCTTATAATATCGCCGGTTTCAACTCGTTTCAATTCTCTTGAGCATGAAAAATCCCCGCAAACCATTGATTTTACGGGGAAAATAAAAGAGCAGGTGATGGGAATCGAACTCTCAACAGTTCGAAAAAATACAGTAAAAAGGAGGGTTGCGGCGCTGCCTGATCTAAACTCACTTCTAAACTCACTTCGATATATAAGCCTCAAGCTGCCGCAATTATGCTTTTATAGGCTGGCTATATTACTTCCGCTAAATCACCCTCAATGAACTTTGCCTTTTCCTCTTCGGTAAGCTCCGGGACTGTAACACCCTTCCTTTTCGCATAGGCAACCATAGCAGGAAGGTCTATCTTTATATCCGGAATATTCTCCCGCATTACAGGTTGCTCCATATTGGCAAGCAGGTCTTTGTATTTTTTATAATTCATCATCAGTCCAATCATAGGTATACATCTCCAAAAGCCGTTTAGCGGCAGTTTCATCAATAAAAATATGGTACGGATGAAGAGCTTTAATCCAATCAGCGTGAAACACTTCACAATAATGCTTCACCAGATCCATGTTTGCGGCATATCCGGTCATAGCACCACCAAATCCATAATCACATGATAATTTAGCAGCTATTGCGAACAAATGCCCTCCAACCCCGATATACTTTACTTGATCTACGATAAGCTTGTTGTTTTGGGGCGCAGTACATGCCCATGTTAAGAAAAGGGCTTTCATGTTAGGCTCCGGCCGTAGAGCTATTAAGCCCTGAATATCAGTAGTCCCCTTGATGACCAAAGCATATATCTCGTTTTCAGGCACAAGATCAGCCCAGTTTGTGAACCACCCCGTTCTCTTATTAAATTTCTGTAAAAAGCTTTTCCTTTTGATACGTATAACTTCCGTCTCAATAATATCGCCAGAAACAGAGTCCTGTAAGCAGGTTGTTAATTCGTCTATTTCCACACAGAGCATATTGTCACCTCACTTATATTATAGCATATTCTGCCCCGGAAGGCATCCTTAACGCTTATGAGTTTTGGCTGCGGTTCCCGCTAGCGTAGGATGGGCCGGGCGGGACTGCCCAGCGTTGGGCTCCATAGAGGGCCATTACGGCGCTCAGGCGCCTGCAGGATGGCTTACGTGTGACGGTGTGGAGCATGAAATTCGATTTTTAGATCGACAAACGTTCCAATACCAGCATTTTCACGGCCGAGCCGATGGATACAAGCGTCCTGCGGGGTATCAAATATTAGTGTAAAAGGGAGATATTTTTACCGGATATGCGATTAAAACGACCGGATGCGCAAATTCACTGCCATAACAAAAGGGTCTTCCGTATAATAAGGCAAAGAACAGAAAACAGCTCCGGAAGGGGAGCGGAGATAAAAAAATGGGAGGAAAAAAATGGCAGACAACAAGAACATGGAGCTTAAGGACGAAATGATGGCAAAGGCAAACGGCGGGGTGGCTGAAATCGCGGGGCCCAAGTATGAGGTTGGCGACAAGGTGCAGGTCATGGTCACGGTTGGAAACGGCGTTGTGACTACCGTGGACGGATTCATCGATGAAAGGAAATACGGACCTAACGGTTGGGAATACCTGGTCAGGTACGAGGCAGGCTCAGAGGCTAGCGAGAAGTGGTTCGCTGAATCCGACATCTGACTAGAAACATGAATTTAAGAACGGAAGGAGTAGAGTGATGAAAGAGAGCGAGTTTAATGAAATCAAGAGGAAATTCAGGGAGCAGGCAAAGAATGCAGAGCTGGCCGATGCGGATATGGCGAAAGCAATCGGCGGTGTCGGCGGCCCGGACGAAGCGACCTGTCCGGTCTGCGGGAAGCCGATGAAGGGCGGGGTGATTCCCGGCATCGGGAACGGTTGGACTTGCGAGGCCTGCGGGATCAGCACGGACATGTCAGATGCGGAGACTATCCAGCTGATCAGGTACATGGAGCAGACGGGGGTTCAGGATATCGGATACCCTGTCTGGTGGCCACAGGTCAACCACTAGAAACACTGCATTGATACATGTATACGACCCCGGGTTCTGACAATGCTTTGAGGATCCGGGGCAGTTTTTTAGAAGAGATTTTTGTGCCTTGCTGTTGCCCGGAATAGGATGGGGATGCCACAAACTGCGCACCGTATGGTATACTTATCTGAATCGATTGCCAGCTTTTTCCTGATAGCCGTTTTGGCCGCCGAATGCGGATTATGGGAACAAACGGGGGTAGATTTATGAATAGCGTAAAATGACAACGGTCAGGATAATGTCTAATTGAACTGATTATAAAGATACTATTAAGAATAGTCCGCAGGGATTATCATAGGCGGATTTTTATCCGATATATTATACAAATAGCCATAGTTGGTTAACAACAATACGCCTGCACAGTTGGCGAACAGTCAAAGACGCAGGCAGAACGGAGGACAAATGGCTACATATCTTAACCCTATGGATTAAGGGCTGACGCTGCGCAAGGCACGGTGGCTCTTTTTCCTTATTTTAGAGCCGTTTTATACCATCTTATCACAAAGTTGACCCCATATCTTTCAATACATCCCCTAGAGCCACAAAGCGAGCATGAATAGCTTAAACACTGGCATTGTCAGCATTTTGGTTTCGTATCGTAACTTGAATGGTTGCAATTATTGTGAGCTTTTCTATAATTATATTATCATTATAAATCCATAATGAACCAAAATAATTATCCCGGCAGGCAGAAAAGCCTGTGCCGGGAGGTCAGAGTCGACGCTGATTGTAACTGTCAATGGAAAGCATTCATAAAGAATGCTTATGCAGGGGTATTTCAGGAACATGCATATGGACGAAAACGACAAAAAGATACTGAAGATGCTGAGGGGCAACGCCCGCATGAGCTACCAGGAGATGGGGGATGCGCTTGGCATGTCAAGGGTGGCGGCCAAGAAGCGCGTGAAGAAGATGGAGGATGCCGGCATAATCCGTGGATATAACGCCTATGTCTTCAGGGAGGAGGAGAAGACGATGCTTATGGATATCGTCACGGTGCCGGAGAGGTTTGAGGACGTGCTTAAGTACGTGGCCACAAGGACGGCATTCATCCGCCAGATCTTCAGCACCACGGGCGGAAGCCGGCTCCATGTCGTCGCCGTGTCCGAGGACGTGAAGGACCTGGAATACCTTGCGAAGATGATCGTAAAAAAGTGCGGGGATGACATCCAGGAATTCTGCTGCTGCGGGGTCAGGGAGGTCATCAAGGACGTATACGGAGGAATCAGGTATGAAGACAGAACAACAGGGGCAGACGCTGAAGTCGTTAATGAGCCGGGCGGGCCATGAGGTAAGGGAGAAGCGCGGCGGGCATTTCTATTTCAACATGCACATGACGCAGGCCATGTATGATACGAACATCGAGGCGCTGGAGCTTAGCGTAAGGGCATACAACAGCCTGAAGAGGGCGGGCATGGACACGATAGAGGAGCTTGCGGAGTCAATATCCGGGGGCGGGGACCTTAAGAGGATCCGGAATTGCGGGGCCAAGTCCATCCGGGAGATCATGGAGCATCTTTTCCTGTACCAATATAATTCGATGAAGCCGGAGCGCAGGGATGCGTTCCTTATGGAGACTGCGGAGCTGAACCGGAGAAAGAGATCGGCAGATCCCGCAGAGTAAACCATAATACAGAAGAAGGCGGAACAGACCGGAACGGGGGCACCGGAATGTGACTGTGCCCCTTTCCAAAATAAGGGATAAACATGCATGTGCTGGATACCGCCGGACCTTAATTCGCTGAAACGGCAGAATTAAAGCCCCTTATTCCGCTGAAACTGCTGATGAAAGCGCCCCTGCCCTGTGGTAAGCTCTATGCGTAAAGGGATAATTCTGCGTCCCGCAGCCCTATGCATCTTTGCAGCTGTCCTGAATAATGGACACGTTATCGGGGATAATAAGGATAGAGAGGCGGGGCTGGGGCGGACAGCCGGAATCAGCCCAAACATAAATCGGCGGGACCAGCCGGGAAGGAATGGTGAAACGAATGAAAAAGGGTTTGATGATACTTATGATAGCGGCTTTTGCGGCGGCAATGGTTATGTTTGACACGGCGGACGTATCGGCCGGCTGCAAGTACGATAAAACAAACGGGACGGAGTACTGCTCGGCGAGCAGAAAGAAGAAGACGACATATTCGGGCTCGAGCAAAAAGAAGAGCAGCTCCTCTTCAAAATCTTCGTCGGAGTCAAAAAAGAAATATGATGCTTATGACGTATACAGCTATAAGGACGCGCAGAGCTTCGCCGACGACAAGTATGAGGAGTTCTATGATTACGAGGACGACTATGACGATGAGGACGAAGCCTACGATGCGGCCGATGACCTCATTGATATCTTTGAATCCCCTGATAAAGGCTTAAGGCTCAAGGCCCAGATACCTTCCCTTTCTGATGTTCTGTTAAAAATCGTTGAAGATTAGCCCCGATGAATCGGTTTTGGGGGGGCAGGACGCCACGATGCAGGACAATCCGCCGTTCTCATAGATATAGATATTGTTGCTAAGCCTTTCATGCGGCTCTACGATATCTTCATTGATCTGCTTTACCATGTCAGTAAGGTAACCTATCTCGACAGTCTCATCGTTTGGGATGCAGATCAGTTCATGTATGGAGGATGGGAGGACTATAAAGCTTCCCAGCTTGCAGTAGACCTCTCTCAATACATTGGCGCACAAAAGAAGCGCCGCCCCCTGATTCTTATTTTCCGAAGAAATGACCAGCATTTCCAGCGGTCCTGAGACAGCTTCCCCGTAGCCCAGATCCTTCAGCATTTCTGCCATGGGCTTTATCAGGTGCTTTTTTTCAAGATTTGTTATCGCGTTCTCTTTAAGCTCTTCGACTGTTATTCCTGAAATCTTTAATATCTGCTTAGTGACCTGCAGGGAAACTAACGGATCCGAAGGATCGTCAAGCTTGATCGGCACATAAAAAGAAAGCGCCAGATCCATATATACTTCTGATACGATCTCTTTCTTCCGGTATTCTGAAAGCTTTTCCCCTGGCGCAAGCTTTGGAAGCACGTTCTTTAAAATGTGTTCTTTCTCAATAGATATCTTTTTAGAAATGGACTCAATGATCTGTTCTTTTTCATTTTGCATAAAGATCTCCTTTTGAAGTGAATAAAAGAATTGTTTTTTAGAAATGGAATCAGATATTTAATCATGTGGAGAATTTTATTATGCTTTATAATAGGAGTAATGTCAATCCATTTTTTGCCGACAGATAAGGGCAGACAAAGGGACGGTTCTTTGGGCTTGATAGATCAAGACATAAGAACCGTCCCTTCCTCCACCTGAATTTCAAGCCCTTAAAGATCGAACTGGTAATAGTCTCCGGGATATTCTGCGCCGAAACTGAACCTCTCATATTTAGAATGCTCGGACTCATCCACCACCACGCTCTGGGCATCCACCTCGGTCGAACCATTTATAAACACATAAAACGTGATCTCCAAGCCGCCTCCCCTGGCCTTTGTCTCAATGCAGTCCTGGTCATACAGGGTGGAAAACCTTGCACCGAGCGGGGTGAGCGAAAGATCATACTCCTTTATGTCCCAATCGTTATTCAGGGGCTCCGTATGATAGAAAAGCTGCGTGATACCGTATTCTCCCGCTTCGACGATCGTGAAATAGTCCGTCATTTCGCCGTTGCAATAGCTGTTTCCCCGAGTGATCTCCGAAACGGTAATATTTGCCTTTAACAGCTCATCCTCATCTACTCCGTAACAGTTTGCCATGCCGTATCCTTCATCGGAATCGCTTGCATCCATGGCGGTGTCTGTTTCACTTATCTCCTCAGCCTGCGACCGTGGCTGGGACTGATCCTGTATCTGGGGCTGGCTATCCTGTGCTTCATCCCCATTTGAATCTGTTAATTCCAACGCTCCTGGCTCAGATCCGCCTCCAGCTCCATCCCCTGTTCCCGCACTTTCCCCGATCGTCTTATCCTTTATAACAACAGCATTCTCCGAAGGATCCGCTACAGGTCTGCCGGCGCGCAGTCCTATGGCCGCCGCCGTAACGGCTAAGCCGATGATCAGCACAGAAGCCACTGCGGCGATCAGGATCTTTGTTTTCTTCACAGGCTCTTTCCCGGCAGGGACCTGATCTTTCTGCGCGTCCACAGGATATATCTCCCGCCTGTATTCGCCGGTCCCGGCATCAAACCATGTGACGACCTGGCTTATCTTTCCGTCGGCATCCTCTGCTATTATCTGTGTATAATAAAGACCTGAAGCGGTATCAAGAATAAAACCTTCAGGAGGATCAAATACCATACTGTACCTTCCTTTCAGACTATCGAGTATCCCGATAGAAACCGTAGGGCGAGCCGGAATACCCCATCAATCCGAAGCCTTCATCCATAAAATAGCAATAATCAAAATCGTTATTTCTGAACTGAACGACAGCGTTTGCCGGGATGCCGTTCTCTGTACCGTAATCATGCAGGGAAATATTTGTCTCTCCGGTTTCCGCATTGCTCTCAACATAATATTCACCATAATACATGGTGTTAGTGTCATTAAAGTTCAGCATCATCTCAAATTTATAATCCTGCTTGAAGACAAGAACCGGTGCAAATGCTCGTACTATATCAAAATCCGCATCTATAAAGGTGCCAAGATACTGCCCCTCGTCATATTCTTCCTCATAGCCCTCTTCATAGATCTCTTCCGCTGTTTCAGGCTCGGCTGAGTCATACTCCTCAGAGATATTTCCGCTTTCAGCCGTGACATACTCCTCGGGGATATTTCCACTTTCGGCCGCGTTATCCTCGTTTTCGCCCTGAATCCCGCCTTGGGCGGCAGGTTCTGCACCGGTTCTCAAGTCCGTAGACGATCCCTCATTGTCTATGGAGATCATAGCAGCTTCCGATTCTCCGGCTGCCGCAGCCGAACCCTCCGGCACGGCCTCCTGATAATTTGCAGTTTCATTCACGACCGGGGCGGCCTCGCCTGCATCCGGGGAATCTGAAAAATCTCCCGAAAGGAATTTAAAGATCAGGACGATGATCACAACCATTATCATGCAGAAAATAAGGACTGCCGCCAGCCCCCTCATAAAGTTTTTGTTCTTCAGATACTGAATGTCTCCTGCAGTATCGGCCTTTGGAGGCTTTCTTCGTCTTCTTTCCGGCTTTCGGCCTGCCCCGTCCATAGGATATATTTCCTGATGGTATTGTCCCGATTCCGCATCAAACCACGTGACGACCTGGCTCCTTCTGCCTTCTGCGTCTTCCGCAATGATCTGCGAATAATAAAGCCCCGTATTCTGATCTAAAACGAATCCCTCCGGAATATTATATTTCATCCTTTCACCATTTCCTATCAGGATATCCTATTGCCGAATTCATCGTACAGGCGGCCGGACTGATCCCTGTAAACCACGTTATCATTGGAGAAAGCGAACTTAAGCATGAGCGGGACGATCACAACAAACGTTATAACGAAGATCACGAGAGCAAAGATCCACATTGCAAGAACTCCCACCCACATGGAAGCCATCCCGATAAGGATGACAGTGATCCATAACTCGGCCTTTGGCAGGGATATTTTCTGAAATCTTTTCCTGACCATAAAATAGGTCAGGACATAGCCCAGCGTCACACATAAATACCACAGAACCACCGGTCCCGCTCCAGGTTTTATCCATATGTCTTTCATGATCCCGAAGGAAACGGCGATCACGCTCGGCATCATCAGAAGGCCAATCACTACAAGGAGGACCGGCTGAACGATCATAAGAGCTTTGGCTTCATACTTTCGTTTCAGATCCACAAGATGGATGACGATAAACGGTATGGCGACAAACCCCAAAAATATAGAGCAGCGGATATCCGAAACCTCCTCCGGCTTAATTATCACCAGAATAAGGTCTATAAGCATCAGAACAGCAAGCGGGAGGAACTTCATCCAAAGCGGGCATCTGTTAACGAATCTCTTTACGGCATACAGCGGCTTTCTTATAATGCCGGCCCGCATCGGTTCACCGTTCTTATCATAAGCAGTATAGGCATAGTAATCCTCTTCATCATAAAGATCCTCTTCATAATAAAGATCGTCATCATCCTGCTGGGTCTCTTGAATCCTTTGGATCCATCCGCCTGCCTTTTCCGCCGCTTCCTGGCCAAGAGCAGACACCTTTCCCGCCGCATTCCTGCCAAATGCTGACATTTTTTCTGCCGCATCACGGCCAAAAGCTGACACTTCTCCCGCCGTATCCTTGCCAAAGGCTGACATATTTCCCGACTTATCACTGCCAAAAGCTGACGCCTTTTCTGCAGGCTCTCCCGGCAGGCCGTTTTCTAAACGGCGCTCCCTGACAGGCGTGCTCAACGAAAATCCTGCAGCTTTTCCGATATATCCGTCCGGAATATCTTCTGCCGGATCATCATATCCGCCTTCACTGATCGGATAGACATTCTGGGAATATAAACCGGTATCCGCATCAAACCATGTCACTACCTGCGATCGTTTTCCATCTTCGTCTTCCGCCAGAACCTGTGTATAATACAATCCTGTATTATGATCATATTCGTATCCGGGCGGCGCCGTATAAACTGCCATGAATATCTCCTTAAATTTCCTATACTTATAGTAAACGCAATATAAAATTGCGTTTACTATAATGCCTCCGGCAGGATGCGCACGGATTTTGTAAGGAAATATGCCACTTTCAGTGGCCAAAATCCGGCGCAGTAAACGCCAAAACGAAAATCGTTTTGTCGTTTACT
>JAIKXO010000159.1 GCA_024684065.1 Lachnospiraceae bacterium | reverse complement strand
TCAAGATTCCTGAAATCACAGCCTATGAAATCCATTGTCCCGTTATACAGCTCAAACATCGAATATTCTTTGCAATCATGAAAGTCACAGCGCGTAAACACAAGATCATTCGCGGAACTGACTTCCGCACAGCCATAGGTACAGTCATGTATATCACAGTTAAGCGCCGAAATATCGCTGCTGTGACTGATGTTGAACGCGTAGGTGCCGCAGCCGTACAGCTCACTGTCCGAAATAACAACATTGTCACAATATTCAAGGTTCAGCACATCTCCCGCGCAGCTCCCCTGTTCGGGAGTATGGCCTAAGGATACGGAATCGATCAGGATGTTGTAGCATTCCTTAAATGACAGAACGTCAGCATACCGGGGCTCTATGACGATCTCCGCCGGATCATCCTTATCCTCGGAAACGATGGAAATATTGTAATATCCGTTGATTATAAGCTCCAGGCCGTCAAATACCTCATTTACGTATACGCCCGGGAAGTCCTCTCCCTCATCCTCCCAGCGCCCGTAGCTTTCAAGGCTTTCGATGTATTCGGTGATATTATAGGTTCCGGGTTTTAAGACTATGGTCACGTTGTCTGCAAGGGCGCTCATCATCTCTCCGACAGTCTCTGCCTCGACTACCCTCTTAACCTCCGGCTCCTCCTCCTTTTCCAGCTTCGCCCCGAAGGCAGAAACCGGAAATGCGCACAAAAACATGCCAAACGACACGGCAAAGGCAATTGCCGTCCTGAACATCCTTCCTCTTCCCATTCGTACATCCTCCTTTTATTTTTTGCTCATTAACGAAATAGCCTGCCGTTTCGTTAATGAGGCCGCGAGGGCTGCATGCCACAAAGCGGTTGATTTCCTTACACAGCCGGCCGCATCATGTTATAATCAATAATGGAATTTAATTCAGTTATTGAGTATAACGTCCTCCGCCTCTTTATATCTTCTCCTCTATTGAAAGGGGTTTTTGCCCCTGAAATATCTGACATACCCTCTTCAGAGTCGGGGGCTCCTATGTTAAAAGGTCTTCCGCTCCTTAAATATCCGGAACGGCCTCATAGAAACCGATGACTCTTTTTAATTTACGGCCTTATCATATTTTATTGCAACGTGGTTTTTTTATCAATATAAAGCTGGAAGCCTCCGGATATCAACCGGTGCTTTTTTTCCGTATCTCGATCTTAA
This sequence comes from Lachnospiraceae bacterium, assembly GCA_024684065.1. The sequence goes on along the minus strand of JAIKXO010000159.1, from coordinate 38,825 downwards.
ACTCAGATGCGTCGGCAGTAAGTGTCAGATTCCCGCCGTTTTTGAGCCTCCCGAACAATATCTCGTCTACAAACAGGGGCTTTACTTCATTCCTCAGCACCCTGTCTATCTCCCTTGCGCCGAATTCGGGTGTAATGCCTTTTTTCATTATCAGTTCCATTGCCTTTTTGTCAGCATTCAGGCTGATCTTCTTTTTTTCAAGCACCGCCTTTAATTCATTCAGCTTTTTGTCAGTTATGAGCTCCGCCATCTTACCGTCCATGCCGTTGAAGGATACGATCCTGCTTAAGCGGTTCCTGAACTCGGGCTGAAAAATACGCTTCACCTCTTCCATGAGAGCCCCGTAGTCATGGGCGCTGCTGTTGAAGCCAATGGCATTCTTTCCGATTCGGTTCGCGCCGGCGTTTGAGGTCATGATAAGGATCACGTTCCTGAAATCGGCTTTTCTCCCCTGGTTATCCGTTAGAGTGGCATAGTCCATGACCTGTAAAAGCACGTTGTAGATATCAGGATGCGCCTTCTCTATCTCATCAAGCAGGAGGACCGAAGAAGGGCTTTTTCGTATCTCCCCGGTGAGAAGACCGCCCTCCTCATAACCCACATAGCCGGCAGGCGAACCTATGAGCTTCGCCACGGCATGCTTCTCCTCATATTCGCTCATGTCAAAGCGGATAAGCTTAACCCCGAGCTCCTCGGAAAGGCTCTTTGCCACCTCCGTCTTTCCCACACCCGTGGGGCCTACGAACAAAAGGCTTGCCAAAGGCTTATTCTCCTCTGAAAGGCCCGCCCTTGAGAGCTTGACCGCATTGACCACCTGGCCGATGGCCTCATCCTGCCCGAATATCCGGGCTTTGAGCCTTTTTTCAAGCGTTGCGAGGTTTGAATCCGGATCGGCTTCCGTACTCTCGATCGGAACCCTGCATATCTTTGTAAGCACATGCGCGACAACATCCTTTCCGACCGTCTGTTTACCGCCTTCCTTAGGATGGAGCTTCCTGTAAGCGCCTGATTCGTCCAGCAGGTCTATGGCCTTATCCGGAAGGAACCTGTCATTTATATGCTTTGCGCTCATGGAAGCTGCATATTCCAGAACTCCTTTTGCGTACTTCACGCCATGGAATTCCTCATACTTCTTTTTCAGGCCCTTTAATATCTTTACGGTCTCCTCCTCCGAGGGTTCCGGTATCTCTATATTCTGAAACCTACGCGCAAGGCTCTTATGCTTTTCAAAGTATTTTTTGTGCTCGTCAAAGGTCGTCGCGCCTATGAAGCGTACCTTTCCGAAGCTCAGATACGGCTTCAGGATATTCGCGGCATCAAAGGAGCTTTCTCCCACGGCACCGGCGCCCGAAAGATTGTGTATCTCGTCTATGAAAATGATCGGCTTCTCTTCCTTTTCGACATCAGATAAGACCTTCTTAAGCCTTTTTTCGAAGTCCCCCCTGTACTGGGTTCCCGCAAGCATGCTTCCGAGGTCCAGGGAATATACCCTGCTGCCCTTTAAAGCGTCCGGCACCTTCCCTTCGTTTAAGAGCTTTACGAATCCGTACACTATGGCCGTCTTTCCAACCCCGGGCTCTCCTATGTAGAGCGGATTGTTCTTGTCGCGCCTTAAGAGCACCTCCATCGTGCGCTCAAGCTCAGCTTCCCTGCCTATTAACGGATTGACATCCTGAAGGACATCATTAAGACAGGGCGCATAGCTCTGAGACTCCGTCCCCGAAGCACTTCCTTCAGGTCCCTGCGGGCTTACAGCGGTGTCTCCAAAGCCATCCTGCCCGTATCCATCATTCTCCGCTTCATCGTGTATATCCTGGATTTTCCGTATGAGCTCCGAAGGCTCAATGCCCTGCTCCTGAAAATAGTATGACGCAAAGCTTTCGGGAAGCTTAAGCATGGCATCCACCAGGTGGATCGTCTCTATACAGTCCCTGCCGCTGTTTAAGGCCTGCTGCCCCGCAAGTGTGACCGCCTGTGTTACGCCCAGGGAAAGCATCGGCTCTGCATCCTTCACCCTGTCGAGATATGTTCCGCAGAAATTCTCAAATTTCTCTTTAAGTGCTGAAACATCCGCGCCGCAGTCTTCTATCGCTTCCGCATAGTCGTTTATATCACACAAAACGAGAAAGATCATCTCGGGAGTGATATATTCATATTCATGCTGCTTCGCGAAAGCTGCGGCTATTTTCAAAACATCCTGTATTTCTTCTGATATGTTCATTTTTATATACTCCGAACCGTTTTATTTCCAAAGCTTCAGGCTTCACTGATCTTCATCCTGAACGGAAAACCCGATGCCCTGGCCCTTGACAGGGCTTCAGCAACCTTTGTCGATGCGATGTCGTAGGGATAGCTTCCGACGATGGCGCTTCCGCTCTTATGCACCGTAAGCATCAGAAACTCCGCTTCTCCTCTGGGCTTATGGAAGATATCCATAAGGATCTCCACCACAAACTCCATAGTCGTAAAGTCGTCGTTAAGCATGATGACATTATAAAGCTTAGGTTCCTTTATTTTGTTCTTTGTGCGTTCCTTTAATTCTCCCTGTGCTGCCACTTATATCTTAGCTTCCTTCCTGTTGTTTTTTTATAAGCCTGTGCGAAACGCATGGTAACGGAGCTTCCGGTTTCAGCCTGATACCTGCGGTTTCCTGATCGCAAAAGGCTCTGAAACAGACGATGCGCTGTGATCCGGTATCGGTCCGTGGTATCGGTTCAGCGCTTTCCCGTACTGAATTGCGACTGTTACGTTCTTAAAATATATGATATACTGTAGCCGGTCATCTCCTTCGGAGATTATGTGCGTCGGTTTACATAACTTAAGGCACATTATTATCCGGACTCAATAAAAAGAAAAAATTCACGAACATGGAAAAAGCAAGAAAACGAACATTCGAAATCATACAGATCGGAAACAGGCCGGATATACCAAGCATCCTGTTTGACTTCTTTATTACCGGCGTGATATTTCTGAACCTCTTCATCACCTTTTTTTCCACTTATGAAGAGTATGCCCCCTATGCAAAATATTTTGATCCGTTAGAGATCTTCACCCTCGTTGTCTTTACGGTGGAATATGCGCTCAGGCTCTGGACCGCAAAATATCTCTATCCCGCAGAAGATTCATCCCTCCATGCCGCCGTATTGTTCATATTTTCTTTTTACGGAATGATCGACCTTTTAACCATTATACCATATTATATCCCGGGTTTGATAAACGGCGCGATCGCTTTCAGGGTTTTAAGGGTGTTCAGGATTTTCAGGCTGTTTAAGATAAACGCCCAGTATGACGCTTTTAACGTCATATCCGATGTGTTAAAGGAAAAGAAGGAACAGCTCATCTCCTCCGTCTGCCTGATCATGATCCTGATGCTTGCCTCGTCGTTATGTATGTACTCCTTAGAGCATGACGCCCAGCCTGAGAACTTTAAAAATGCCTTTTCAGGGATCTGGTGGTCAATGTCAACGCTGCTGACCGTCGGATACGGGGATATATACCCCATCACTATAGGCGGCCGGATCATGGCTATCATCATAGCCTTTCTCGGCGTGGGTATAGTCGCCATCCCTACCGGTATCATAAGCGCCGGCTTTGTCGGGCAGGTTCAGAAGATCAGCTCCTCCACAGCCCAGTCCGGCAGGACAGACAATATAACCATACTGATAAACAGAGAACATCCCTGGCTTGGAAAGACATCAGACGACCTCTGCCTTCCTCCTGAACTTGTCCCGGTTTCGGTCACCCGGCAGAATAAAGAGCTTCCGCTTGATCACGGTCTCAGGTTTATACACGGTGACAGGGTGATCATCCATGTTATCGGTCAGAAATAACGCCGAAAGCGGATACGTTTTACGCATACGGCTCATTCACCATAAATCACGCTGCAGAAAGAGTTTACGCCATGTCAATGAATTTAGTCTTCACCCAGATCCTTGTTATCTTCCTCTATGTCATCACAGGTTTTATTTCCGGGAAGGCAGGGCTCATAAATCCCGATCAGAGAAAATATCTCACGGGTCTGTGTACTAACCTTATCCTACCCTTTACGATCTTTTCGGCTTCCTCCCAGGAGATAAGCAACAAAGAGATCGCAAGGCTTTCGATAGCTCTTCTCGCAATGTTTCTTTTATTCGGGACGACAACAGTCATCTCCCTTATATATCACAGGCTCAGAAACAGCCCTCTTCCCGTAAGGGCAGCCGTTACTTCACTGGTGACTTATCCAAACGTTACCTTTCTCGGGCTTCCGCTTTGCTATGCTTTATTCGGGGAGATCGCGATATTATATAACGCCGTGGCGACAGTTGCGTTCAACGTGCTCTTTTTTTCAGTCCAGTTCAGTCTCTTTACCGGGAAAAAGTTTATTTTTAAAAATCTGGTCACCCCGCCGATGATATCAACGGCAATACTGATAATAATGCTTGTCTTCGGGCTTCATCTTCCGGATCCGCTTCAGACCGTAGCAAGCTCTGTCGGATCCATGATCACCCCGATGTCCCTTATCATAATCGGAGTAATGATGTCCGAACACAGGCTTTCGGCTATATTCAAAGAAAAAAGGGCTTACGCCGTTACTGCCATACGAAACCTCTTAATACCGGCCATATCCCTTTTTCTTTTGACTCTTATCCCCGCCGACGGTATGGGGAGGCTCTGCATGCTCGTGTATCTGTCCTGCCCCTGTGCAACCCTTTCGGCGATCTACGCCATACAGAATGACATGGAGCCTGAGCTTGCTGCCAGAAGCGTGCTCTTTTCCACTCTCTTCTTTGCGGTATCCCTTCCCCTCGTGATCTTTGCGGGCCAGAAGATGTTTTTATAAGCGATGTGTTTTTTACATCTTTTCGGCAAATCCATTCCTAATTATCTTTATCAGCCCTCCTCGATCTTAAAGCCCATGTAGCGGGAAAGCTCTTTTATCTCCTTCGAATAATCTCCGAAGATCAGCACCTGATGATGTCCGAAGCCCGCAAGCGTATGCATGTATGAACGCGCGTCGTCCATCTGGATATAATAATAGGGGCTGCAGTATACGTCATCATATTCCGTGCGGATCACTTCTCCGGTCTTTAGAACCATCGTGTCTCCCGCGGGATTGAACCTTCCGAGAGTGACCTTGTCCTGCTTATTCTCCGTAAAATCTATCTGGAGCTTTCCTCCGAAGCCCTGTCCCGTGAAGGCCCAGAGCTTATATTTTAACGGCTCTGTCCCGTAGCCGTTCATTGAAAGGGCAGGTACCGCATGATGGATCCGAAGAAGCTCATCTGTCTCATGGTTCGGATTTCCCATGAAGCACGGGCGGTTCGCCGTATATTGCATGATGCACATTGCCATCAGCGCATTGAGGTCTTCCTCACAGCCGCTCGGTATGCCCTCATCCTTCATGATGGAATGGCACATACAGGGCGTGAATTTGCGGTTCTGAGGGATCTCCGAGGTGCACAGTTCATGACAGGCTGTCGTAAACGCGTTGCAATCGTATACATCCATCATTTTCTTTGCCGCAAGATAATACTTTATGTCATTGATAAACCACTCCGTGTTTACCTTAACATCATCCGACCCCTTAATGATCTTATCAGCTATAGGCTTTGCTTCCTCGTCCGTCACCTGATCCATGTACTTGACGATCTCGTAGAAAGGAAGCTTGATCACTTCCAGGCCGTATTTCTGGCGCAGTATCTCCGGATCCCTTATGAGGCTCTGGATGCCAAAGGTCGGCTGCGCCGCCGCCGAAAGGCAAAGGACCCTTGTTGAGGCGATGGCCTTTCTGACCCAGAGAAAATGGAGGATCTCATTCAGATCCTTTATATCCATTGCAACGTAAGCTTCCACTCCTATATTTCTGCAGTAAGCCGCAAAATCTATTCCCTCATTGCCGTTCTGCATCACAACGACAGGCTTCCTGTAACGCTCAAGCTTGGGGATCCTCCAGCCCATGCAAAGGAATATATCCGCCTTATCCATATCCTCTTCGATCTGAGCATAGACCTCGTTTGGCACGATAAATTTCTCGTCATACCTTGCGTCCACCATCGGCAGTAACGAAACCTCGGGGATGACCTGCTTAAGCTCTTCGCCCATCTTCGCAAAATATCTGTCCGCGGCCGCATTCTCGGCTTCCTTTGTCATATCCTCCGCATGCCCCGCTCTGCACGGTCCCTCCCAGAAATGGGAATGTGTAAGACATCCTACTATAGGACGAACGACAAGCTTCTCTTCCATTGCTTTTTTCTTCATTTTTTTCTTCCTCCTGTTGATATTCTATTAATTCTGTATTTTTATTCCGCCTCTAAAAGCCGGATTATCCTGTCAAGCTCAGACATATCATCCCGGTGGGCCGCGAACCGGAAAAAGTTATCGCCCTTAACTCCTTTTATCACATATTTATGGCTTTCTATCTTAAAAAAAGGCTTCCGCAGGTTTTTAAGATACAGAAAAGAACCTTCCAGCCTGCGCAGAGTCTCTATGTCTTCATCCGAAAGGGGCCCGGCTGTCATAAGGTCATATGCATCCCATCCGCTTTCGGTACAGGTCTCAAGTGATCTTCTTTTGCCGGTGATCGTCATATAAGCTCCTTAAGCGCCCCGGAAAGCGCCAGAATATCCTCCCTTTTATTGAAGCAGGAAACGCTGATCCGTACGGTTCCTTTCTCTCCGCTTCCGATATACCGATGGATGAAGGGACTGCAGTGGAAACCTGCCCTTGTGACTATGCCGAAGCTGTTCTGAAGGATATAGGAAATGTCGGCGGGCGGCAGTTTATCCATGCCAAAGCTTAACACCGGGCCCCTCTCCTTAAGCCTGCTCCCATAAATCTTCACCCCTCTGATCTCAGAAAGGAGCGAAAGCAAAAGCGTGATAAGCTCCGATTCGCAGCGCATGATGTTTTGAAGGCCCTCATTAAGGATAAAACGGATCCCTTCCGAAAGGGCAATGATCCCCGCGATGTTCTGAGTGCCCGCTTCATATTCATACTGTCCCTCTTCATAGCGCACACGGGAGGAATCAAGGCCGGTACCCCCGTATTTTAACGGCTTTAACCGAACTCCCTCTCTGACATAAAAACCGCCTGTGCCCTGAAGACCCAGCAGGCTTTTATGTCCCGTAAAAGCCAGCGCATCCGCCTGCCACTCATCGGCCGCAACCGGAAGACAACCTGCACTCTGTGAAGCATCCAAAACAAAAATCAGGCCGTATTTCCCTGCTATGGCGCCGAACGCGGCAGCGTCCTGCACGGCGCCTGTCACATTGGAGCAATGATTCAGCACTATGACCCTGTACTTCCCCTTCCGCGCCTCCTCCTCAAAAAGCTCCGGAGCCACAAGCCCGCTTTCATCACAGGGAAGGATAAAGGGCTCCCCCGTATCATCCGGCAGATTATACAGAGGGCGCAGCACGCTGTTATGCTCAGTCGCGGTCGTGATAATCTGTCCCGCCGGAACGCAAAGCCCCTTAATGATCGTATTCAGGGCTTCGGTCGAACCGGAGGTCATGTATATCCTGTCCCGGTTTTCAATCCCCAGAAGCTCTCCAAGGAGATTTTTGCAGTCAGCGACTATATCCGACCCCTCCGTTTCACTGCTTCTGAACTGTCCGCACGGAGGCGCGTTTACAGCCCTTACAAAGGCCTCTGTGACCGCTTTGGGTTTCGGATAGGAGGTTGCCGCATTGTTCAGGTAGATCATGTCCTTCCTACCCTCTGTTTATTCTTTTTGATGCAGAGGATATCGCATTCTGAGGGCAGACCAGCATACAGAGATGGCATCCGACGCATTTGCTTCCGTCAAGCTTCGGAGTCCGGTCTTCAAACCTGATGGCCTGATGGCCTCCGTCCATGCAGGAGATCACACATCTGCCGCAGCCTATGCACTTATCCCTGTCGAATTTCGGGAATAAGACTGTATCACGTTCCAGGGCATCGGTCGAACCATCGACAAAGTCAAGTCCCGCCCCGACGATCTCTCCGATCTTTTTGACCCCGTTCTGGGCAAGATAATAATTCAAACCGGCCTTCAGGTCGTCAATGATCCTGTAGCCGTACTGCATAACCGCGGTAGTCACCTGAACGGAGCCTGCCCCGAGAAGGACAAATTCAAGCGCATCCCTCCAGGTTTCTATCCCCCCCATCCCGGTTATATGCTTTCCTTTCATCATTTCATTGTGTCCTAGCTCCGCGATAAACCTCAGCGCGATGGGCTTTACCGCATTTCCGCTGTAACCGCCCAGCGCGGACTTTCCTCTGACCGCGGGCTCGGATACGTATGTATACGGATTTACTCCGGTGATGCTTTTTATCGTATTGATCGCGGCAATCCCGTCCGCCCCGCCCCTTATGGCGGCCTCAGCCGCCGGGCTCATTTCAGCCACGTTAGGGGTCAGCTTTGCAAGGACCGGAATTTTAGCGCTTCTTTTTGCGGCTTTTGTGAACTTCTCTACAAACTCCGGGACCTGGCCGATATCGCTCCCCAGTCCGCCCTCCTGCATGTTCGGGCAGGAGAAATTCAGCTCGACCGCATCCGCGCCGTTCTCTGCGCAAAGGGCCGTAAGTTCCTCCCACTCATCCTCATTCTGCCCCATTATCGAGGCAAGGATGAACTTCTTCGGATACTTTTCCTTAAGGCGTCTGAATATTTCCATATTCTCAGCCACGCTGTGATCGGAGAGCTGCTCGATGTTCTTAAAGCCTATGATCGTACCGTTGTCTCCCGTGATCGCTGAAAACCTGGGCGACGCCTCATGGATATCAAGAGAACATATCGTCTTAAAACAGGCTCCCGCCCATCCGGCCTCAAAGGCTCTCGCACACATATCATAGGTCGAAGCTACAACAGATGATGACAGAAGGAACGGGTTTTCAAGCGGTATCCCGCAGAGATCGCAGGACAGCCTGCTCTCGTCTTCAGGGATCGGTATTTCCGCCTCAGGCCTTACTTCTTCACAGAGCTTTGTCATAAGCTTCTTTACGGGAACCTCCCCGTGCTTTACGCACTCCCTTTCGCAGGGCGCATCGCAGTTTTTGCAGGGATTATCCTCCGGAAGCTTTAAAGCCCCCACATCTTCATTATCAAACCATACGCTCCTAAGGGCCCCGGCGGGATCCATATACGGGCAGGCTGCGCTGCACGGAGCCTCATTGCAGAGTACACAGGCAATCATATCGTTTCGTTTTAATCTTTTTACTCCTAACATAAGCTCCCTCCTTTACCGTGGCCATATGTGATTGTTATATAGTACACGCTATTAATATATCGTGGCGGGTCATAAAACCTTTCACCCACTGGCAAGCAAGCTTGCCGTGGGTTCAGGCTTTTGACACTGATATCATTATATCACATCACAGGTATTTCTTTGTACAAAAAAGTCTTATATATATCCCAAAAACTGTAACAACCGGATAACGGGAAATAAACGGAGTTTTGCATGCCGGCCTTATCCGCTGAAAAATATTTGTTTGGATTTTTATGAAAGTGTGATAGACTATTACGGCAGCCGTGAAGACGGACTATACATCCATACGGAGAAATGTCATGATATATGAAAATATGCTGGAGGCGGTCGGAAACACCCCCCTTGTGAGATTAAACAGGATACCTTTGCCCAAAAGCGCCGAGATCCTCGTGAAGATAGAGGGCCAGAATATAGGAGGGTCTATAAAGACCAGGACCGCGCTAAATATGATCGAAGCAGCGGAGCATGAAGGCCTGATCGCGCCGGGAAAGACAACGATCGTGGAGCCGACAAGCGGAAACCAGGGGATCGGTCTCGCGCTGATCGGAGCAGTAAAGGGATACCGCACCATAATAATCATGCCTGACTCCGTCAGCGAGGAAAGAGCCAAGCTTGTAAAGCATTACGGAGCGGAGGTGATACTCATACATGATGCCGGGGATATCGGCGCATGCATAGAGGAATGCCTTCAGACCGCTCTTAAGATGGAACGTGAGGACCCGGACGTTTTCGTTCCGCAGCAGTTTTCCAATAAGAACAATGTCCTCGCCCACAAAAACCATACCGCTCTTGAGATAATGGCGCAGACCGCCCGCCCGATACACGGGTTCTGCTCGGGGATAGGCACCGGTGGTACCCTTACGGGAATAGGGGAAGTCTTAAAAGCCCAGTATCCCGATATAGAGATCTGGGCCGTAGAGCCCGAAAATGCCGCCATCCTTGCCGGAGGCAATATCGGTACACATCTCCAGATGGGGATAGGCGACGGGATCATTCCCGACATCTTAAACCGGGATATCTATGACGAGATCTACATCGTGACCGATGACGAAGCTATAGAAGTTTCGAGAAGGCTCGCAAGGGAGGAAGGGATAATGTGCGGGATATCAAGCGGCACCAATGTCGCGGCCGCCGTCAGGCTCGCCGCAAAGCTTGGCGAGGGCAAGACAGTCGTGACCGTCCTGCCCGACACCGCCGAAAGATATTTCTCAACCCCGCTTTTTGATGAATAACCGTCCTTTTATCTGTTACTCATAAACTATAACGGCTATAAGCTCAACCGTCTCATCGGATTTATTTTCAATGCCGTGACCGCTCCCTACAGGGCAGATCGTGACATCGCCTGCCTCTACCGTTTTGATCTCGCCGTTATCGTTATACTCAGCGCTGCCCTTCAGGATATAGAAAAGCTCGCTGTCCTTCTCATGGATATGGAAGCCTATGCTGCATCCGCTCTTCAGGATTATCTTTGAAAACAGCCTGCCCTTACCGCAAAGCTCCTCCGGGCCTTCTATAAAGTTGACAAGCTCCACGACGCCCTTGCCGTCTCTCATATGCTCTCTCTGCTCTGTCTTACAATCCTCTTTTTTTCTAATCATGTCATGACCTCCTCTTTACTTTACCCAGGGAAATTATCTGAAAAATATTCCCTTAAATTCTTTACCGCGCCGATCTGCGCGGCAAATCCATTACTGCCGGAAAAAAAATATAGCAAACGCCATAACGAAAATCGTTCTGTCGTTTATTATAAATTATACGGGCTCTAAAAGGATATCGACCCTGCCGCCGCATACCTCCCCTTCCGTTGCCGCCGCATCCGCGGTGAGCTCAAGATGCAGGATCTCCGGCTTTTGCGCGCCTTTTTCGATCATTTCAAGTGCCTTCTTCTTCGCCCGTGCTTCCAGAAGGCCTCCGCCGATGGTGTTTATGGCAGAATCCCCGGTAAACAGCATCTTCGCGCCTGCTTCCCTTGGCGCGCTGCCTTCTCTCCTTATGATCGTTGCAAGGATCATTTTCCTGTTAACCGTGTTCAAACTTCCGTTTTCACCAGAAGCTGTGTGCGTGCCCTCTGTTTCCTCAGACGCCTCCTCAGTCTCCTGTCTGTTTATAGCCGCAAGTATATCCTCCGGGATCGGATGATCGGGGTTCATGTTCTTAACCTGTATGATCTCCGCCATCACGGAAACCGCTATCTCCTCCGGGGTTTCGGAGCCTATCTCAAGTCCTATCGGGGAATGCAGGCTGTCAATTATGCTCCTGTCGATCCCCTCGTTAAGCAGGCTTTCCTTAGCCATGGCGATCCGCCTCTTTGACCCCATCATTCCGATATAAGCATGCTTTTTACCACATATCTCAAAGAGGCATTCCTCATCCCAGCGGTGTCCTCTCGTGACTATCACATAGTAAGTAAAGGGGTCGCCGTCTATGCTGCCGAGAGCTTTTTTAAAGGTGCCCGAAATAACCAGATCGGCTCCCGCTTCTTTAGCCTTGTCCGCAAATTCGGGACGGTCGTCTATGGCCGTTACCTTAAACCCGACCATCTTCGCAAGCCTTATGACCGGGATGGATACATGCCCGCACCCGCAGATGACAAGCTTCTTTTCGTGCCCCAGTTTTTCGTGATAGATCTGAAAACCGTCAACGGTCACGATACCGCTGCCGGACAGGGAACACAGTTCCTTCTCGTGGAGCTTTAAAAATCCGTTTTCTTTCGAGTAATAAACAGGCTTTTCCCCGCTTATGACCGCTTTTTCCCCCGCGGCATCCCCGTTTATAACGGTCAATGTTATAGTTTCCTCATTTGGATCGCAGCTTTTAAGCGCCTTATAATATCCATTCATTCTGTGTAAACCATATCCTCTCTGCTGAAAGGGTATCATGCCCCTTAAGCGTCCGGTACACACTTTGTTTAAGCGTAAGTGTCTCTGTTGTATGGGAACCCTGCCCATGAGATACCCTATGCACAATTCTCGGGAGCGAAATATCATAAACCGTGCCGGCAGATATACATGTAGTGAAACGCTGATTAAAGCCTAACCCGGTCCTGTCAGCGCTTCAGATAACCTTCCTTCCGGAAACATATTTTCCCTTTATATGTCTGTCATCGCAGAGATAGATCACGCGTTCCGCCCTCTCTTCAACGGTCAGGTCCTCCCTCGCCGTCGGTATCATACCGTCATCGATAATAAGAGCGTCAAACATATAGCCCTTTTCAAGGCTCCCTGCCTTTCCGAAAAATGCCCCGCCGCCCTTTGAAGCGAGGTAAAAGGCTTCCGAAAACGAAAGCGGGGATAAGCCCTCATCAAACAGCCTGAAACGGAGTTTGGAAGCATATATGGCATTCCTCATTGCCGCAAACATCGAAGTCGAGGATCCCGCGGCAACGTCCGTGGCAAGGCCAATGTTCATTCCAAGTTCAAGATATTTCCTAACCGGAGCGACCCCGGAGCAGAGGTTTATGTTTGATTCCGGACAATGAGCGATAAATACGTTGTTTTCCTTAAGCATGGATATTTCCGTTTCATCACTCCAGACACAATGCGCCATGACACAGGGAATATCCTTATCAATTATCCCCGCTTTTTTATAGCTGTCCGCATAACAGGACACATCGGGTTCAAGCTCCTTTACAAGCTCTATCTCCGTCAGGTTCTCGGAAAGATGGGACTGGACCGGCACGCCATACTCCTTAGCCAGAGCCGACAGCCCCTTCATAAGCTCCCTTGTACATGACGGGGTAAAACGCGGGGTGATGATGGGGCGTGTCCTTTTAAAGCCTGCCCTTTTCACATCATCAAGCCAGTCTCTGGTCGCCCCGATAGACCCTTTAGTTGTTTCCACGTAATAACCGGGCACGTTCCTGTCCATATTCACCTTGCCCACAAAGGTTTCGAGCCCGCTCTCTTCAAACATCTCCATAAGCCTTATCGCAGCGTCCTTATGGGCGGTCGCGAAAATACAGGCTCTTGCGGTAGCGCTGCCCGTCATCTCCTTAACAAACATTCCATATGCTTTTTCCGCATAATCCGGATCGCCATACTTTGACTCCTCCGGAAACGTATATGTATTAAGCCATGACAGAAGCTCCATATCCATTCCGTTTCCCCTGAACTGGTACTGGGGCGCATGGGTATGAAGATCATAAAACCCGGGCATAATAAGCTTTCCTTCTGTTTCGATGAGCGGAAGGGATGTAAAATCCCGGGGAAGCTCCTTAAATACACCCTGTGACACGCCGTTTACACAAACGGCATAAGCATCCTCAAATACCGCCAGCTCATCCGGGGTTTTGCTGAAAACAATATCCCCGTGCAGTATAAAGCCGTCATCATTTATTTTCATGTTTTATTTCCTTTTCCTGTATATATTTTCCTGTATGTATTTTCCTGTATATAAGCAGGCCTGATTAGTGAAGTTTGATGGTTTTGGTGAGGTTATGGTATTTTCCTGTATATAAGCAGGCCCGATCCTGCCTGAACACGCACCTGTACAACCGGCCCCGGATGGCAGAGCCTTTGTTTTAGGATACAAAAAGACAGGAAATATTGCAAGCGCTGTAGACTTTTATATTAATTATTGATAAAATTTTTTTAAGAAAACCATGTCCATTCCGGATGACCTGAAAAGGCCGCGGCAGGTGCCTTAAAGCCTTATGGCGCGTCCGGGCGTTTCCTTTGCTTGCAACGGAAAGGAGGCCGTTTATCCGATGAATACCGATAAAGAAAAACTGAAACACGTTATAAATGTCGCAGCCGGACGGGAAGAAGCCGATCTCTGCATTAAAAACTGCCGCGTGATCGACGTTTTCAACCAGGAGATATTCCCTTCGGATGTTTATATTACAAAAGGTGTGATAGCAGGCTTCGGGGGAGCTTCATTCAAAAGAGCCCAGAGCGAATATGATGCCGACGGAAAATACCTGGCTCCCGGCCTCATTGACGGACATGTGCACATTGAATCAAGCCACCTATCCCCCGCCGCCTTTTCAAAGCAGGTAGTGCCCCACGGCACCACAACAGTGATCGCGGATCCGCATGAGATCTGCAATGTGTGCGGGCTTGACGGATTTGACTATATGCTGAAAGCGTCAGAGAATATCGCGCTTCAGGTATTTCTCCAGTTCCCCTCCTGCGTGCCCTGTACGCCCTTTGAGAACTCCGGTGCCATCCTTAACGCATCGGAAATACATATGAGAATAGGAGAAAGCCGTGTAAGGGGCCTTGGCGAGCTGATGGATTTTGTCGGGGTCTGCGCCGCAAAGGATGAGATCCTTGATAAGATCATGGAAGCCAAAAAAGCCGGAAAGGTCATTGACGGACATTGTCCGGGGCTTCAGGGCCCGATGCTTGATGCCTATTCCTGCGTCGGGATCCTTAATGACCATGAATGCTCCGATCCCAAAGAGCTCAGGGAAACGATCAGAAGAGGCATCTATGTGCTTTTAAGGGAGGGCACGGTTTGCAGGGATCTCCTCAGGCTGCTGCCCGGTGTTGACAGCAAAAATTACAGGTTCTGCCTCTTCTGCACGGACGACCGCCAGACGATAAGCCTCATTGAAGACGGCCATATTGACAACAACGTCCGCCTCTCTGTATCGGAAGGCATAGATCCCATCACCGCGATCACCATGGGAACCATAAACGCCGCCGAATGCTTCGGCTTAAGGGACCGCGGCGCGATCGCCCCCGGGCGCAGGGCGGATCTTATCCTTTTTAAGGACCTTCAGGATTTCCGTCCCGACGAGGTGTGGATCGGCGGAAGCCTCGCAGCTTACCATGGGAAGTACCTTGCAGAGGATGTTCATGTCGATCCGGAAAATGTAAGCGGCAGAATGAATGTGAAGGATTTTTCCGAAGAAAGGCTCGCCCTCCCGCTTAAGTCCGGTAAAGTAAAGACCATTAACCTGTTGCCGTATTCTGTCGTAACAAAGGCAGGCAGCGCTTCAGTCGCTCTTGACGAACACGGCTGCTGGGTAAGGGATGATAAGGATATAGTAAAGATCGCCGTCATCGAAAGACACCACGGAACGGGGAACATAGGCCTCGGCCTGCTTTCCGGTTTCGGGCTTAAGGGAGGGGCCCTTGCCACCAGCGTGGCCCATGATTCCCATAATATCATTGTCGCAGGCGATAACGACAAAGATATGGCTGTCGCGGTCGAAAAGCTTATAAAGATGGGCGGCGGCATGTCCGTAGCAAAGAACGGCAGGATAATTGACAGCCTTTCTCATGAGATCGCAGGCCTTATGACGGACGGTTCGGGAGAATATGTGGCTGAAAGGCTAAAGGAGCTTGATGCCCTGGCACGCAGGGAGCTTTGCATAAACGAAACGGCAGATCCGTTCATGACTCTCTGCTTCATGGCCCTTCCCGTCATTCCAGAGCTTAAGCTGACCGATATGGGGCTGTTTGACGTGGAAGCTTTCTGCCATGTACCTATCGAAGCATAGCCGGCGCCCTGCAGACACGGGTTTATATCCATTAATGAAACGGCTTGCCGTTTCGTTAACAGGCCGCGCCGCAAGCCTCAGACGCAAAACCTTACCCGGAAAGGAAAGAGCGATAAATGATCTATCTTGATAATGCCGCAACCTCGCTGAAAAAACCCGAACAGGTTAAGGAAGCCGTTTTTAACGCGCTTGACACCCTCGGAAACAGCTCCCGGGGCTCCCACAGAGGCGCAATGGACGCTTCCCGGATGATATTTGATACAAGAACAAAGCTTGCACAGTTTTTCAACTCTCCCCGTCCTGACCACGTCATCTTCACGAGCGGTATTACCGAAGCGCTTAACATTGCCCTTTTCGGGCTGTTAAGCGAAGGGGACCACGTAATCTCCACCGATCTGGAACATAACTCGGTCCTGAGGCCTCTGTACCGTCTTGAAACGGAGCGCGGCGTTTCAGTGGATTTTGTCGGTGCAGATAAACGGGGACTTATAGATTATGAGGATTTTAACCGCCTTATGAAGCCGGAGACAAAGCTCATAGTCTGTACCCACGCTTCAAACCTGACGGGAAATGTCCTTGATCTTAAACGCATTTCAGAGACCGCTCATAAAAAAAACATTCTTTTCATCGTCGATACGGCCCAGACCGCAGGCTCCCACCTTCTTGATATGAAGGAGCTCGGTATCGATGTACTGTGCTTCACCGGGCATAAGGGGCTCATGGGGCCTCAGGGCATTGGCGGGCTCTGTATAGGTGAGGATGTTGAGATCAGGCCTTTTAAGGTAGGAGGCACCGGCGTTCAGACCTACAGCCGCACCCAGCCGTCCCAATACCCGGTCCGCCTGGAGGCAGGGACATTAAACGGCCCCGGGATAGCGGGACTTTCTGCCGCGGTTGACTATATACTGAGCACAGGCGTTGAAAAGACAGGAGAAAAAATAAACCGTCTGACAAGACGGTTTTACGAAGGCGTTCGCGGCATACCCGGCGTTACGGTATACGGAGATTTTGAAAAAGAACACGCCGGAATCGTCACCCTGAATGTAAAGGACTTTGATTCCGGCGGGATATCCGATCTTCTGTCTGAAGAATATGAGATCGCGACCCGCTCCGGAGCGCACTGCGCTCCCCGCATGCACGAGGCGCTCGGTACAAAGAAACAGGGCGCGGTACGTTTCAGCTTTTCATGGTTTAATACCGATGAGGAAATCGACGCGGCCGTTGAAGCAGTAAAAAACATAGCCAGAGAATAAGGAAAACTGATTTAATCGGTTTTCCTTATTTTCAGAAATCCGTCTCCATCCCAAGCCTTCTGTACATGGCTTTCTTCACAGCCCGCAGGATGTTTTCATAACCCGTGCAGCGGCACAGATGCCCCGACAGAAGCTTCTTCAGCTCATCATCCGTATAGAGCTTCTTTGCATTTAATATCTCAACCGTAGTCATGATAAAGCCGGGGGTACAGAAGCCGCACTGTATGGCGCTTTCTTCCACAAAAGCCTGCTGTATGTCGCTTAGCTCCCCTTCCGGAGAAAGCAGCCCCTCCAAAGTCTGTATGCTCTTTCCTTCGGCCCATACAGCAAGATAAATGCAGGAGTTAAAGGCCTCGCCGTCTATAAGGACGTTGCATGCGCCGCACTCCCCTACCTCGCATCCCTTCTTTACGGAGGTCAGGTGGTAATCGTTACGGAGCATGTCCGTAAGCGAAGCCCTGACATCCACCATTTTCTCTGTTTCCCTGCCGTTTATCGTGCAATGGATCAGTTTATACTGCGTACTCATTTCATCTCACCTCCCGCAAGCTCTACCGCTCTTGAAAGCGCCCGCTTTGCCATCTCCACGGCTATGTGCTGCCTGAAGGCCTTTGCGGCTCTCCAGGAATCGCGGGGATTGATGTCGTCTATGACAGCCCGGGAAAATCGTTCTGCCATTTCTTCCGAAAGCTCTGCGCCGTTTGCGATCGTTTCCGCCGAAGGGCATCTCATGGGAACCGGACCGGCCACGCCGTAGGCTATCCTGCAGCGCTCTATGACCTTCCTGTCCGCGGAGAGCCTGACGTTGACGCTGCATCCGAGCGTAGCTATCTCCATTGCGTTCCTGAGCCCGTATTTTATATAATGGCCATATGTGTTCTCATAGCTCTCCTTAGGGATGATGATCGCTGTCTGGATCTCATCGGGAGCAATGTCCACCTGTCCCGCCTTTATATAGAAATCCTTTATGGGAAGGCGCCTTACGCCATCCTTTCCGGTAAGCTCGATGATGGCTTCATAGGCATGGAGGGTGGATGCCGAATCGGCGGAGGTCACACCGTTGCAGGTATTGCCTCCGATAGTGCCTATGTTCCTGATCTGTGGCGAACCTACCTGATCCACCGCCTCACCAAGCACATTACAGTATTTCTGTATGAGGGGATCCCTCGTGATATGCGAAAAGCTCGTAAGGGAGCCTATGCGAAGGCTTTCATCCTCATCAAGGCTCACGCCCCTTAACGAATCTATCATATATATGGAGATCAGTTCCTTTCCCGCGCGCTTTCCCTCCCGCATCTGTACGAGCACATCCGAACCGCCTGCTATGATCTGCGCCTCGGGATGCTCCATGCGGAGCCTCACCGCGTCTTCTACGCTGTCCGCTTCATACAGCGCCTTCATATCGTACATTGTCATGCCTCCTTTCCTGAAAAGGATTATAGCCTCTTAATTATCTGTCATCTGACCGTTCCTGAAACCGTCCCGGCACAGGCTGAAAATGCCTGCCCTCAGGGTGCCCAGTCGTCCTGTATGAGCCCCGCCTTCGTAAATTCCGCAAAAAGGACGTGCGGATTTATCGGGGTATGGTCTATGGCAACACCGGTAGCGTTTAAAATGGCATTGCGGATAGCCGGCGCGCCCGAACATGCCGGCGGCTCGCCAAGCGCCTTCGTCCCGAAGGGCGACGTGGGCTCAGGATTTTCAATAAACTGTGCTTCCAGATGAGGATGATCCATAAAGGTGGAAAGCTTGTAATCAAGAAGATTTCCGTTTAACATCTTTCCGGTCTTCTGATCGAAAATGAGCTGCTCGGAAAGGCCGTAGCCTATCGCCATTGACATCCCTCCGTGAACCTGGGCGGCCGCAAGCGCCGGATTTATGAGCTTTCCGCAGTCATGGACGTTCACGATGTTCTTTACGGTCACCCTGCACATCGGAATATCGACCTCAACCTCCGCAAAGGTACAGCCGAAGGAATAGGCGTTATTCCTGATAGTATAGGTACTTTCTGCCGTGATATGCTCACTGTGGACAGGATTGTACTGGGCGGTCATGGCAAGCTCCTTAAGGCTCATAAGCACCATGCCGTCTTCTTTTCTGATTATGTCTCCATCCACTATGTCCATGCAGGCCACGGACTGGCGCGTCAGCTCATTGGCATACTTAAGTATCTTCTCCCGTAAGATGTCAGCTGTCTGCTTTATGGAAAAGCCTGCCATATATGTCTGTCTGGAAGCATAGGCTCCGAGGCCCGTGGGAGTTATGTCGGTATCCTGGCAGGACTTTACATGTACATCGGTGTAGCTCTTAAGCCCGACGGCCTCGGCTACCATCTGCGCATACGCCGTATCCGCGCCCTGCCCGATCTCCGTTTCTCCGCACTGGAAGGTCACCGTGCCGTCCAGATTTAAAAGCATGCGGTTGGAAGAGGTTTCAAGGGATATCGGATAAACACCAGTATTGTACCAGAAAGTCGCGACGCCTATCCCTCTTCTGATGTCCCCGGTATCGTTTGCAAATTCCTTCTTCTTTCTCTCGAAATCTATATACTCCGCGCCCTTTGCCATGCACTGCCTGTAGGTATCATAATAATTCGTGTTTCCTGAGAAACCGTCATGGAAGCCTTTGGGCATTACGTTCCTTTTCCTGAACTCATAGGAATCCATTCCGATGGCTATGGCGCAGTCCTCGATATTTGACTCGTCGGCAAAACTTGCCTGGGGCATTCCGTATCCGCGCATCGCTCCCGCTGCCGGCCGGTTTGTAAATACCGTATAGGCATCGCACTCCATGTTCTCACAGGGATAATGCTGGGGGAAAGAACCCATGGCCTTGGCTACGATGGAATGGCCGTGAGAAGCATAGGCGCCCTGATTGGAGAAGCATTCCACCTTACGGGCCACTATGGTGCCGTCCTTTCTGAGCCAGGACACTATATGGAATCGGATGGCGTGACGGACACGGGTGGAAGAAAAGGTCTCCTCCCTGGAGCAGTCCAGGCGCACCAGACGGCCGCCGACCATAGTCGAGCACCATGCACATAACGGCTCATAGAGCACATCCTGCTTGTTGCCGAAGCCCCCGCCTATATAGGGCTTGATGATCTCTATATCCGCCCAGGGACGGCCCAGAGCCTGCCCTACCGCCCTGCGGATGATATGCGGGATCTGTGTCGAAGTCACAACGACTATCCTTCCGTTTTCCTCATAGGCAAAACAGCCGTGGTTTTCTATATGGCAATGCTGGACCGAAGGCGTATCATAATACTTGTCAACGCATACTAGCCCCGGTTCCTTTATGGCATTTTGGTAATCTCCCTTTCTTATGTCCGTATGCTTAAGGATATTATCCGGATATTCCTCATGAAGTATGGGCGCCCCGTCCTTCATGGCCTCCACGGCATCCAGCACGAAGGGAAGCTCCTCGTATTCAACCTTAAGCGCCCTGACGCCCTGGTTTGCGGACACCTCATCCTCCGCGATGACCACCGCGACATCATCACCGTAATGACGCACGTGCCGGTTTAACAGATGCCTGTCCGCAACATCCTGATGCCCCGGATCCATGGACCACGGGTGTCCCGCGGTCGGGAAAGTGATATCCGGCACATCGAAGCAGGTAAGAACCTTTACCACGCCGGGAATCGCCTCCGCCCCGCTCTTATCAACGGACTTTACTATCCCGTGAGCTATCTCCGAATGTCTGATCCTTACAAAAAGCGCCCCCTGCGGGATCCGGTCCTCATAGTATTTCGTCCTTCCGCTGGCTTTATCGAAACCGTCCACGCGAAGCTCACTCCTGCCCACCTTGCGGTTTCCCTTACCTGACGGATTATCAGTATTTTCTTTAGGATCCCTGTCGGAAAGGCCGCTCTGTGATCGTTCCCTGTCCATGAATACCTCCTTCCTTACCATAAAGTTCACCGATTTATCCTGTAAGCCGTCCATATGCTAAATATCAGGATCAGCCTGCGGGATTGTACGGAAAACATGTTCCTTCATAACTTCTTGACTAATCCCCGATATGTCCATAAGATGATATTAGGGCCAAAAGTGATTCTATCTTTG
The DNA here is from genome assembly GCA_024684065.1 of Lachnospiraceae bacterium. The sequence continues at coordinate 17,827 of JAIKXO010000159.1, read as the reverse complement.
TTCTGTCTTTAAGACAGCAGTCTTGCATATATGAAAAAAACAAAGCGCATATTACAAAACGATACGGCTAAAGCCGCGGTTCCATTCCCGGGCGTGGCAAAAGCCGCGAACCAGTCCCCGGGCGGTACACAAAGCGGCACCGGGACAATACTGTCTTCCGATACGGATATTCCCGATGTTATCAGAAAAACCGCTGACAGCAGGCTCGGATGCGTCATCATGGCCGCCGGAAATTCGCGCCGTTTCGGGAAAAACAAGCTGAATGTCCTCATAAACGGTAAGCCGATGCTCGAATATATATTTAAAGCCGTTCCCACTGAAAAGCTCCACAGTGTCTGCGTCGTCACCCAATATGACGAGGCGGAGACCCTTGCCTCTCTGTACGATTTCCGATGCATCCGAAACGACCGCCCCGAAGATGGCCTCAGCTATACCATAAAGCTCGGAACAAAAGCGCTTTCAAAGGAATGCGACGCGATCCTTTATATGGTCGCAGACCAGCCCCTTCTCACACAGGGAAGCGTCGCCGGACTTATTAATCTCTACCTTAAAAATCCCGGTCATATCGTTTCCGCGTCCTCCGGAGGGCAAAGGGGGAATCCGTGCATCTTTCCGAAAAAATATTTCCCTTCCCTCGAAGGTTTAACCGGGGATACCGGCGGAAGCAGGATAATCCGCAAACACATTGATGACCTTATCTTATTTGAGATCCCCGAAAGGGAGCTTTGTGATGCCGACACCCCTGAGGCGCTAAGGCGTATAGAGGACTATCCTCTTTTCCTTGAATAGGGCGTTTCTTCTAACGGCAATGTAAACCGGCGCTTCCCGTCATAACGGTAATAAGCTTCGGCAATTGCGGGCGCCGTCGGGATTGAGGTGATCTCTCCTATCCCGATCGCCCCGTTTGCAAGCTCCAATCCCGGCTTGTCAACAACGATGGCTTTCACGGGCGGAACGTCAGGAGCCCTCAAAAGCCCGAGAGTCCCGTATTTTGCAGTCGGCCTGCAGTTTTCGTCTATGGGGTACTGCTCGGTGAGCGCATAGCCCATCGACATTACTACACCGCCCTCGATCTGTCCCTCACAGGACAGGGGGTTCACCGCCTTTCCCACATCATGGGCCGCTATCATCTGCTTAACCTTCCCCGTCTCCCTGTCAAGGATGCACATCTGCGTAGCATATCCGTACGCCACATGGGAAACGGGATTCGGAACATCCGCGCCTAACGGATCTGTAGCCGCCAGATATTCGCCATAAAACTCCTGTCCCTTAAGATCATTAAGCGTCTTTCCCTGCAGAGCCTCCACTAGCTTTTCACAGGCCCGTCTGCAGGCCTCTCCGGTTATCAGGGTCTGCCGGGATCCCGAAGTATCGCCGGAATCCGGGGCAATCCAGGTATTGTTCCGTTCATATACTATATCCTCGGGCTTTATATTCGCATTGGTGACTATCATCTGCGTAAGGACCGTCCCAAGCCCCTGCCCGATGCAGGAAGCACCCGAATATATATGGACCTTCGCATCATCCTCAACGATCAGCTTTGCTCTCCCCCAGTCGGGAAGGCCCACGCCTACTCCCGAATTTTTCATTGCGCAGGCAAGCCCCACGGGATCACCGTTCTTTATTGCTTCATCATAATACGGCTTAACCGCCTCAAGAGTTTCCACAAGGCCTGTCTCCGGGCCCACTATCTGCCCGTTCGGCAGCGTCTGTCCGGGACGGATCGCATTCCTGAGCCTGATCTCCCATGGGCTTATGCCTATCTTATCCGCCATCATATTCAGCAGGGTTTCCGTCGCAAAGCAGGTCTGCGTCACCCCGAAGCCGCGGAAAGCTCCTGCCGGGGGATTATTAGTATAATAGGCAGTACCCTCTATTTCAAAATTCTCATAAGCATACGGGCCCGCGGCATGGGTACAGGCCCGCTCCAGCACCGGTCCTCCGAGAGAGGCAAACGCTCCCGTATCGGAAACGACCTTAGCCTTCACCCCCTGTATAATACCGTTCTCGTCACAGCCCATCGTAAAATCCATCCACATCGGATGACGCTTGGGATGGATAAGGATCGACTCCTGCCTCGTCAGCTTAACCTTGACCGGCACGCGGGCAACATAGGCGATAAGCGCCGCGTGATGCTGCACCGACATGTCCTCCTTGCCGCCGAAGCCTCCCCCCACAAGCTGGTTCTCGACCAGGCAGTGTTCGTAATCCACTCCCAGCATCTGAGCACACTCATGAAGTGTCGTATGGGCGCTCTGATCGGAGGTCAAAAGCTTTACTCCCCCGTTTTCAAGAGGCAGGGCCACACAGCATTCGGGCTCTAAAAAAGCATGCTCCGTCCAGGGTGTTTCAAAATGCTCCGTTATAACGTATCTGCTCCCTGCGATCGCGCCGTCCGCGTCTCCCCTGGAAACATGCTTATATGCCTGGACATTGTTCTCATCCGTTTCGAAAACAAGCGGCGCGTCTTCCGCCGAAGCCTCTTTGGGATCATGTACGGCGGGAAGCGGCTCATATTCCACTTTGACAAGCTTCTTCGCCGCTTCAAGCGTTTCCATATCCCTTGCGCACACAAGGGCCACCGAATCTCCCAGATAGTGCGTTATCTCTCCGACCGCTATCAGAGTCGGCTGATCCTTTTTGATATGCCCGACATTGACCTTCCCTGGGATATCCTCAGCCGTAAGCACGCATACGACCCCGGGCAGGGCCTCCGCCTCGCTCTTATCGACAGAAAGCACCCTCGCTCTTGCATACAGGCTCCTTACCGCGCTTCCGTAGCACAGCCCCTCCACATATATATCATCAGGGAATTTCCCGTAACCCTGAACCTTCTCTGCAACATCAATACGCTGCACCCGTGAGCCGACCTGCCAGTCATCAGCGCCGGGCTCCGGGATCTTTCCTTCGCGGAAGATCCTTGCCGCAAGGAGGATGGCATCAAGTATCTTGACATATCCCGTACACCGGCAGATATTGCCCCGTATGGCTATAGCCGCCTCTTCTCTTGAGGGATCGGGATTCGAATCGATAAGCGCCTTTGCGCACATCACCATACCCGGGGTACAGAAGCCGCACTGGACAGCACCGGCCTCCCCGAAGGCAAAGGTGAAGACCTCCTTATCCCAGTCAGAAAGGCCCTCGACGGTTGTGATGCTCTTTCCATCCAGCCTGTCAGTCTGCTGGACACAGGCCTTTACCGCCTTTCCGTCCATGAGCACCGTACAGGTGCCGCAGGCTCCCTCGCTGCAGCCATCCTTGACGCTCGTCAGACGAAGCTCATCACGCAGATACCGGATAAGCTTCTGATTCTCAGTGACTGTAACTGTCCTGCCATTCACCGTAAACGTGGACATAAGGATCCTCCTCACAGGTTTTTAAAAACTTATTTACAACGCGTACTCATATACGAAACGGCGAGCCATTTCGTTAATGAGTATATATAACATCAGAGGCAGAAGCGATATCCCGGATTGTTCCCCACGGCAGGTAAGTCTGCCATGGTAACAGGCTTTTAACCCCGATATCATTATAACATGCACAGAATAAAAAACAATCCAATCTAAAAAGACACCGCAAATAAATACGGTGTCCTTGTCAGTATGATCGTATTGTCTTTTATTTTTTCGTATTGTCTTTTATTTTTTCAGCGTCATGGTATATTCGCCGTCTTCTTCCTTCACGTCAACGTTATAGCCCTGTGAACCGGCATAGCGGGTAATGTTCTCCACGCATACCATGGCATCCACCTTAACCGAAAGCTCCGGCGGGTTATTTCCCTTTTTTACGGCATCCTGCACCATCACTACCGGGATCGGGCAGCTCAGCCCTCTTGCATCTATCATGATAAATTTACCTCCTCTATTGAAAGGGGTTTATGCCCCTGAAATATCCGACATGCCCTCTATAGAACCGAGGGTCCATTACTCCGGACTTACCCTGTCAAATTCTGAGAGATATAAATCTTTTCAGCGGCCTACCTGCTTTTTTCCCTTAACATCGTACTGTTTAAATACGAAACAAAAAGCAATACCGCAAAGCCGATGAACACCGCAACCTTCCCCGCAGTCCCGATGCCGCCGACCGTATATACGCCGTCATTCATCGCGTCCGCGGAGCCGGCAAGCTTAAAGTTATGAGCAAAGGCCGCGCCTGTAAGCATTCCGAGAACAGTCACAGCACTGTCTCCGTTGCCCTCTCCCGCAAGGATCAGCTGCCTTAATGGACAGCCTCCGAGAAGAACGCTTCCCCATCCGACAAGTACCATCCCAAGCAGGTTCCACAGTTCGCTTGAATGTGAGATCGGCTGGGATATCGTTGAAAAACCGGCAAACTTGCCAAGTATCACATTCCCTATCAAAACCGTCAGAAAGATCGCTCCGAATCCCGAAAGCAGGTTAAAGTCACGAAACATCACCGCATCCCTCATTCCTCCTACCATGCAGAGCCTTGATTTCTGTGCGATAGCCCCGACCACAAGCGCCACGATAAGAGCGACCGCCCATGAGGCATGCTTACTGCCCGGACCTTCCTCGGAAAACGCAAACAGCGCGGGAACCGCAAGGAAAAGCACGGACATCACAACAAGCGCACCCGGAAGCATGAAGCCTTCGGTTTTTGTCACTTCATAATTACGCTTCAGGGTAAAGCCTTTCTTTAAAAAGAAAATGCCGATAAGGATCCCTGCAAAGAAACCGGCAAGGCCCACAAAAGCATTCAGATCCCCGCCTCCCATTCTTATGACCATCCTAAGAGGGCATCCGAGGAACACCAAAGCTCCGATCATGACGAACGCACCGATTATAAAACGTGTGGCAGGCGATGACCCGGCATGCGCCTTAAACTCCTTCGAAGCAAGGGACATGATCAACGATCCGATAACAAGGCCGACGATCTCCGGGCGGAAATACTGGACCGGCGCAGCGGTATGAAGCTTAACGGAGCCGGCTATATCGCGGATGAAACATGCTATGCAGAAGCCCATGTTCGCAGGGTTTCCGAGCGCCGTAAGCAGTACTGCGGCAATTCCCACTAAAGCACCCGATACAAGAACCAATGGATTAATACGCTTAAGCAAAACAAACATCCCCCTTTCCTGTTTTCGTTATTCATAATAAAATATCACGCTCCAAAAATCAAGTTATCCTGAACCAATTTAATAAATTCGTTCAGCATATTCCCGTTCACAAAATAATTGCGGGTTTGAGCAGGCTTAAACAGCAACTGCCTTGTCTGTTTACTAAAATTTATCGTATTATAAAAAGGCACCCGGAACTCTTCCGGATGCCTTTGTCTGTTTTACTTAAGAATAATAAATCACTTTCGGAAAAAGTGTCCCTGATGTTTTGCTAATTCATCCGGGGTTCCCTGACAGGCTCACAATACGGGAAGGGATAATAATAACCGCCTCATCGTTTTCCCTTATCATACACCTCCCCTAACGCCTTCGGCGCCTGATTGTTCTTCGAGAAGAAAACAAGCAGAAGGAGCGTCAGGACATAGGGCAGGATCATGATGAGATCCGAATACGCGCTGGGAAGCCCGACAGCCTGGACAAGCTGGTATCCGCCGGATTTTGCAAAGCCGAAGATCATGCAGGCAAAAAGCGTCGGAAGCAGGCTCCAGTTTCCGAAGATCATGCCCGCGATCGCAAGATACCCGTAGCCGAGATAGATATCCCTGCTGAATTTCGCGGAAACAGAATATGCAAAGCAGATTCCCGCAAGGCCCGAAAGCGCGCCGGAGACCATGACAGCGATCGTCCTTGTCTTCCCGACGTTTCCGCCCGCCGCGTCAACCGCATGCGGATTGTCCCCGCAGGCCCTAAGATGCATCCCGAAACGGGTCTTATAGAGAATGTACCAGGCAAATACGGCAATGACGATGATGATCGGTTCATAAAGGTATACCCTGCTGAAGAACGCTCCTAAAAACGGGATGCTGCTCAGTCCCGGAACATTAAACCTTGTCATTACTCCAAGGTCAAACTTGTCGGAGGCCTCCCCGAAAGCGTTCCTGTTAATAGCCTTAGTTAAGAAGCTTGTGAGTTCCATGGCCAGGATGTTGATCACGACACCGCTTATGACCTGGTTAGCCTTGAAGCGGATGCATAAAAGCGCATGAAGCAATGCATAAACCGCCCCGCCGAGCATCGCAAACAGCATGGCCGCATAAAATGAAAGACTGCTGTTATTCCCTAAGTTCCTTGCCATCAGGAAGGCAACGAGCGCGCCAACGAAAGCACCCATACCCTGCAGCCCTTCCAGGGCCAGATTGGTGATCCCGCTCTTTTCGGAATAGATCCCTCCGATCGCCATAATAAAAAGCGGCATGGTAAAGCTCATTCCATCAATAACAATGTTATTAAACATTCTCTTCACCCCCCTTCACCAGGTTTTCCCTGCGCCGGCCAAGCCATTCAAGTATGTAGCGGTTGCAGGCGGAGAAGAGAAGGATCAGCCCTGTAATGACGCCCGCTATCTCCGACTCCAGACCGGCCTGGGAGCTCATATAAGCGCTCCCCTTTCCTATGATCTGCACAAGAAAGGAAGAAGCAAGGATCCCTAAAGGATTTGAGTTTCCCAAAAGGCAGACGGCAATGGCATCATAGCCGGTTGAAACCAGGACCCTTGGCTGGATCGATGCGAAATATCCAAGATAATAGGTAACTCCCGCGATCCCCGCAAGCAGGCCGGAAATCGACATTGAAACAACAATGCTCTTATTTACCCTGATACCCGCATACCCCGCAGCCGTTTTGTTCATCCCCACGGCCTTTAGCTCGTACCCTAAAACCGTCCGGTCAAAAATGAACTTTAAAAGAAATGCTGCAATAATGGCCAGCACAAAGCCTAACGGTATGTCATAGGTGAATCCTCCGATCCGGATCTGGTGGAGTGAAAGCCTGGAAGCCTCGGAAACAGCCCTTGACTGCCTGGAGATCGTATCAATATAGTTTGTCTTGATAAAGAAGCTGTACACATAGCTTCCTATATAGTTCAGCATGATCGAGGATACAACCTCATTGATATTAAAACGCGCCTTTAAAAAACCGATCAGTGCCCCGACTAAGGTTCCGCACAGGGCGCCGACAATGATCACGAGCGGCTTTGCAACCCCTGCGGAAAGCGAGCTGTAACCGATGGTTATACTGCAGATAAAGCCCGCCGTCAGCATCTGCCCCGAAATACCTATGTTGAACAACCCTGCCTTCATAGCCGCCGCGCATGAAAGTGCAGCAAAGATCATCGGCGTCCAGTAGTCAATGAAACTCGAAATATCGGTCAGCATGCTTTTTCCCGCGGCATATTTCCCCTTCGGGGCAAGACCGCAGCCCTGCAGAAGGTTGAAATACGCAGACAGCGGATTTTTCCCGAGGATCAGTATTACCGCCATGCCGGCGATCAGGCTTATGAGCACCGAAAGACAGGCTACTTTTATTGTATCGTTTTTCTTCTTCATAAATAAAACCATCTACCTCGTTCCCATCATGAATTCTCCGACCTCGGAGGTCGTAAAGCTTTTCGCCGGTGCTATCTTTCTCAGCTGCCCCCTGTAGATCACGCCGATAGTATCCGCAAGCTCCATGATCTCATCAAGCTCCAACGAGATCAAAAGCACCGCCTTTCCGCTGTCTCTTTCATTCAGTATCTGCCTGTGGATATTTTCTATCGCGCCTATATCAAGGCCTCTGGTAGGCTGTACGAAAATACTCAGAGGGGACTTCATTTCGATTTCCCTTGCGATGATAGCCTTCTGCTGGTTACCCCCGCTCATGGAGCGGACAATTGTTTCCGTGCCGTTACCGCTTCGTATGTCGTATTTTTCGATCAGCTCGTTTCCGTATTCGGTAAAGCTTTCCCTGCGGAAAACGCCCTTATGCGAGAAAGGCTCGTGATAATACTGCTTGAGCGCAAGATTATCCTTTAAATCAAAATCAAGCACAAGTCCTACGCTCTGCCTGTCCTCCGGGATATAGGCGACTCCCGTTTCCGTGCGTTTTCTTACGGAAAGCCCCGTAAGAGCGGTTCCTGCTATGCTGATATTTCCCGTTACATCCTTCGCAAGACCGGAGATCGCATCGGCTATCTCGGTCTGACCGTTTTCCGAAACGCCCGCTATTGCAAAGATCTCGCCAGCATGGATCTGAAAGCTTACCCCGCTCACTACCTCCCGCCGGTCTGCATTCCTTACGAAAAGGTCCTTCACATCAAGCACAACGTCCCCGAATTCAGCTTCCTTCTTCTGAAGATGAGCTTCCACTTCCCTGCCGACCATAAGGCTTGCCATTTCACGCGTATCCACGCTGTCAACGGGAACCACCTTTATAAGCTCCCCCCTCCTGAGTACGGCAAGACGGTCCGCCACCTGCTTGATCTCCTCAAGCTTATGGGTGATCAGAATAATGGTCTTTCCTCCGTCACGGAGGTTCTTAATGATCTGTAAAAGCGCGTCTATCTCCTGAGGGGTTAAAACCGCCGTCGGCTCATCAAAGATCAGTATCTCGGCTTCCCTGTAAAGCATCTTCAATATCTCCACCCTCTGACGGACAGAAACGTTCACATCACTGATCAGTGCTTTGGGATCCACGGAAAGTCCGTATCTTTCGGAAAGCGCGGCAACCTGTTCCTCCGCCGTCTTAAGATCCACATACGGAAACAGGCCGAGTGCCTTCTTCTTAGGCTCTATCCCCAGTATTATGTTCTCGGTCACGGTATAATTACTGACCAGCTTGAAATGCTGGTGCACCATTCCGATGTTTAAGCTCGTAGCATAGGAAGGGCTTGAGATATTCTCCTTTTTTCCGCGGATATAGATCTCACCTTCATCAGGCTCGTACATTCCGAAGAGCATTGACATGAGCGTGCTCTTCCCTGCGCCGTTTTCCCCGAGCAGCGCATAAATCTCACCTTTTTTTATCTGTATGCTCACATCCCGGTTTGCGGTGATCCCAGGAAACCGTTTTGTGATGTGCCGCATTTCAACGATATATTCTTCTGCCATTATAAACCTTCCAAACCTTCCCAAAAAAATGCGCGAACCGCAAAAGCAGTCCGCGCAGGTCAAATCTGTATCAAAGTCCGGTAAAGTTATCCGGTGTCATCTCGTTAAAGTTCGCAGCAGGTACAACCGTTCCGTCCTTTATAAGCCCATAGGCTTCTTCGATCTTTGAGATCGCATCATCCGTAAGCTGGTTCCTGCCTTGTGTGCTGACAAATCCTACAGAGTCGCTTTCCGCTCCCAGAAGCGCATTCTCGCCCTTAAAGGAACCGTCCGCTATTTTCTTAAGCTGTTTGGTCACGTTCATATCCATAACCTTTAAAGCCGAGGTCAGGATGATATTTCCGGAACCGTTTACGCCGTCCGAGAACTGATCGACATCACAGCCTATGATGAACACTCCTTCATTCTCCTTTGCGGCAGTGAATACGCCGTTTCCGGAGCCACCGGCCGCAACAAAGATCACATCACAGCCCTGATCTATAAGAGACTGCCCGACGACCTTGCCTGTCGCCTCATCCGCGAAGGAGCCCACATAGTTGCCTCCCACATTCGCCCCGGTCACGTCTGTCCCTGCATAGGAATCGAGTTCCACACACTCGGCTTTCGTATCAAAATGTGCATTGGCATAGTTGACACCGCTCATGAACCCGTATTCGTAGTTAACGTTTGAAGGATAGGCGATACCGTTTACAACCGCAACCTTTCCGGATTTCGTGGTCAGAGCGGCGGCAACACCCGCTAAAAAGCCGCCTTCCTGCTCTTTAAAGGTCATTGAGTAAACGTTATCCAGCGTTATCTCGTTTCCTTCAGCATCCGTGGCCCCAGTATCGACCATAAGGAATTTCACGTCCGGGTTTTCCTGCGCAATACCGCCGATCCCCGCAAACTGGAAGCCGCAGCAGACTATCACGTCATAATCCGCCACAATATCCTGAACGGTCTGGATACAGGCAGCAACATCACCGGTCGTTTCCTTGACGGGAGTTACGGAGCTGCTTGGATCCTCATCGATATAAGCAAGGATACCGTCATAAATGTTCTCGTTAAATGAACCGTCATCCACGCCTGAAGGCGAACTTACTATAGCGATCTTAAGCCCTCCGGATGCCTCTGAATCACCTGCCGAAGGCGCCTGAGCCTCAGTCTGCGCTGCGTCTGCCGAAGGCTCGCTCCCGCCTGAATCAAGCGATTGTCCGGCACAGCCCGCAAGGAGCGATCCCGCCATAGTGACGGCACATAATACACTAATCCACTTTTTCATGTTTTTCCCTCCATTTTTAAATTTTGATACTGTCAAGAAACGGGACAGTCATAATGTGAGAGCGGAAATAAAAAAACACCGCTCCCATATCCGATCATGAATGATAAAAGTATAGCACAATAAAGGGGCTGCCGCAATCCAATTTGTCCGGATCATCTCCCGGTGATTTTTCAGATAATTCTTTAAAATAAAATGACCACAGCGATACAATATGATATAATGTCCTTTGGAAGTGTATGACTTTTTTGCAATAATGGATTTGTCCCGGTAAAACCTGTCCTGATAAGGCTTTCCGGACGAAAAGGAATCTGTCCTGTATTATTTATAACCTGCAGCAAATAACGTATCGCATCTGACGGGAGTGATGATCTTGAAGAAAACAGATACTTTAAAAGCGCGATTTGCCGTAATTTTTCTGCTGTTCGGCATTGTCCTTACGATCTTCTGTTCCTTAGCGGCTTTCAGGAACGAGAGTGCTGCGTACAATGACCTGAAGCTTCAGGAGATCCGCAAGATAAACAACTACCTGAACTCGCTCATAATCCATGACGGGGAGGATTTTCTGAAATTCTACAGATATCTTGAGCAGTACGGCAGCAAACTGGAGATACCTCTTGAATTTGACGAATACGAATCTTCGCTTGAGGCCTTTAACCTGGCTTATGCAAAAGCCTTTCCCGGAACGCTGTTCGGGGTTGACATGACCATAGACGATCTGCCGGAGGAACTGCTTTTACTGTATCTTACATATGACTACGAATACTGGACTATAGTCTTTGAGGACGCAAGAGACAAGTTTGGTCTTGAGTACGCCTATCTGATCGAGCCCGACAGCCACACCGGAACGGTCACCTACGTCGTTGATCCCCTGAGAGAACCTGATGAGGAAAACCCTGAAAATCTGCTCGTCTGCTCCGTAGATCCGCCCGAGGAGAACCCGAAGGACGAGGTACAGGTACTCTGGAGGACCTGGGATGAAGGGATGCAGCTTGATGAATTCCAGTCATGGGATAATGAATACGGCTACAATTATACCTGTTATACGCCGCTGTTTGTCGGAGGGGAAAAGCTCGGGCTTATATGCACCGAGGTGGCCATTGACAGTATAAACATACAGATCCTTAACAATTCACTGCTCCTTGCCGGAAATATCGCCGGTATACTTATTATAAGCCTGATCGTTATCATGTGGTACATGGACAGGCGTTTTCTTACCAAAATATCCATGCTGACCGAAAATGTCAGGGAATATTCCGATACAAAAGCAGTATCCGTGGCTGACAAGGTCATGTCGCTTGCCGGCGATAAAACCGAGATAGGCGTGCTTGCAAAGCAGATGTCCGACATGATTGTGGAGCTTGACAATCATATGAAAACCCTGGTAAGCACCAGTAAAGAGCTTGATGAGACCAAGCAGCGCGAAGCCGACGCTAAGAAGCTTGCCATGAGGGACTCCCTTACCGGGATAAGGAACAAGGCGGCATACGATGTGATGGTAAAAGACCTGGATCATAAGATCGATAACGGCTTTACGGAGTTCTGCATGGGTATGGTCGACTTAAACTACTTAAAGCGCATCAACGATACCTACGGGCACGACAAAGGAAATATCACGATCGTCAGGTTATGCAGCATTGTCTGCAATGTTTTCAAGCATTCTCCGGTATTTCGTATAGGCGGCGACGAATTCGTGATCGTACTGATGGGTGATGACTATGATAACGCTACATCACTTGAACGGAGCCTCCTCAAAGTACTTGAGAGCCTGCAGAATAATGAATCACTTCCTGACTGGGAAAGGGTATCTGCCGCCGTGGGGATCGCCAGATTCGATCCCGAACACGACAGGACTGCGGAAAACGTATTCAAACGGGCGGACGAGATCATGTACGGGAATAAACAGAAAATGAAAGCGGTGAGGGAGTGACTGCCCTCTCTTTACTCAATCGCACAGGTAAAAAGGCATTCGGGTGAACGCCCTGAATGCCTTTTTTGCCGATACTCTCTTCTGCTTCCGGTTCCGCCGGATCACTCAGGGAAGCGCTGATTAAAGCGTTTCCTTAGCTCCGGGCCAGCTCCTCCTCCAAAGCTACAGCCAGCTGATCCGCACAGGAGGTACCTCTTCCCGCGCAGTCGTTTCCCTTAAGGATGCGGATCGTCTTTTCCGCGCTCTCTCCCTCCAGGAGCTTCCCTATCGCCTTTAAATTACCGTTGCAGCCTCCCGTAAAGCGGAGATTGTGTATGCGGTTCTCCTCATCAAGCTCATATTCGATCAGTCTCGAGCAGACCCCTTTCGGGGTAAATTTACAGTTTCTCATGTTTAAACATACCTCCTTCTGTACTGAAATGATGTCAGGAACAGTCCCGGACCGCAGAAAACCCGGCAAAACCTTTTAAAGGCGTACCATCTGCAGCTTACTGCAGGTTTATCCCGGACGGGCTGCCCGCTCACCTTAGAAAGATCCTCTTACCTCCCCGGTATTCCTCAACAGTCCCTATCCTCCTCACATAAGGCACCGATTCCTTCATCTCATCAAAAAGCGCACCGGCATCTTCCGGATCTGCGGCGATAAGCAGACCGCCTGAAGTCTGCGGATCATAAAGCACATCCTGGATCGCAAGCTTTACGTCTCCGGGGTCAACATAAGCTTCGGCAAAGCTCCGGTTGCGGTACATTCCTTCAGGCAGGATCCCGAGCTTTGCAAACTCTAACGCCTCAGGGATCAGGCAGATAGAGTCCACGTCAAAATGGAGCTCCGCATTGCTCCCCTGCGCCATTTCAAGCCCGTGCCCCATAAGGGAAAACCCCGTCACGTCCGTACAGGCGTGCACATTATATTTTACCATGACATCCCTGGCAGCCTTATTGAGCGTAGTCATAAGCCTGACCGCAAGCTCCATGCCCTCGTCGCTCGTCATATTGACCTTTGCCGCCGTAGTAAGTATCCCTATGCCTAAGGGCTTGGTAAGAAACAGCACGTCTTGCGGCTTCGCCCCGCTGTTTTTAAGGACTTTGTCAGGATGCACGAAACCCGTCACGGAAAGCCCGTACTTGGGCTCTTCATCCAGGATGCTGTGTCCTCCGGAAATTACAGTTCCCGCTTCGTACGCCTTATCATAACCTCCCCTTAAGATCTCATGAACGGTTTCAGAAGGCATATCCTTCGGCACCGCCATGATATTAAGCGCAAGCTTCGGCTCACCGCCCATGGCGTACACGTCTGAAAGCGCGTTCGTCGCGGCGATCTGCCCGAAGATATACGGATCGTCATGGATCGGAGGAAAGAAATCCACGGTCTGTACAAGCGCAAGGTCTTCACTCACCCTGTATACACTGGCATCATCGCTTTTATCAAAGCCGACGATGAGGTCAGGATCGTTATGTACCTTCATATCACCCAGAAGCTGCGCAAGCACTCCCGCCCCGACTTTTGCGCCGCAGCCCGCACATTTTGCAAGTTTTGTAAGTTTTACTTCGTTCTCAGTCATATATCGCTCCGTAGTCTGAACTTATTCGGTCATAGATCGGGCCTGGCGCTATAATGAAATGATCCGATCTTAAATCAGATCGGCTTATTCGATATTTGCTAAAGCAAATATCGAATTTATTCGGCACGAACTAAAGTTCGTGCCTAAGCGCTCGATTTGCTTTGCAAATCGGCGCAGTAATGCAGGATTGCTTCAAGCACGCCGCCGGCGACCGAAAGCGCCTTGTCGGAGACCAGATCGCAGTATTCCCTCTTCCCTCTCGGATCCACATCTCCGGACTTCATGCCCTTAGTGACACTTATACCGTCTGCCAGAAGCCCCCTCAGCACGCCGGAGATCGTGGTCTTTACGGGCTCTCCTTCAACGAAGCCTACGGTTTCCGATTCCCCTACCGGATCCCCTATCTCATGAGTGCTGTGAAATATACCGTCACGGGGCGCGCGGATCACCCTCTCTCCCGCATATCCTCCTATGAGGCCCGGGATATTGGTATTTGGAAGAGCGCTTCCTTCATAATAAGCCCTTCCGAGCGTGTGCCCGCGCATTGTCTCCACAACCGCATGGCAGTCTTTTCCCGCCGTAAATCCCGGGCCGACGCCTATAACGACGGGCGCATCCGTTAAGGAAGTCCCGAGATTACGTTTTGCAAGTATCGCATCGACCAGCACATCCGGCAAAAGACTTACCCTGCATAAGCACTGCGGATCGACGAGGACCGGAATGATCCCCCGCTCCATAAGACTTTCAGCTTCTTCCGGTGAATCCGCGCGTTCTGCGGTCACTCCCTCCACGGTCTGCCTTTTATTAAGGACAGCTTCCGAGAAAGCGACCGAGCGCCGTATTGTCGTGGGTTTTTCTATCTCAGTCATAATAACCCGCATTCCTGAGCGGTAAAGCCTTAAGGCAATACCGCTTGCAATATCTCCCGCACCGCGTATAAGAACAGTCACCTGCATTTTTGTTTTCCTCTATTGAAAGGGTTTTTTGCCCCTGAAATATCTTACATACCCTCTTCAGAGTCGAGGGCTCCTATATTAAAAGAGGCGAAGCTTCCCCTCTTAAGGCTCCCGATAACCGCCGGACGGTGAATTAATTCTGCAAGCTCCTCTGCCAGCTCACATTCCCGTGCCGATTCTGCCTTGTTAATAAAAACCCGGTCCCCATAGCCCTCAGATAATATCACCCTGGCCTCTCCCTCCGGTGTGGCAGGGCACTCAGGAGACGTCCCCGCAAGCTTTGCCCATATTTCAGGACGGTGACAGGCTTCCTTTATCATCTTCCCGAGGCCGTCAGCTCCCACCACCAGGATAACCTGTCCCGAATTTTCAGGGATCACCGGCTCGTGCGGCGCATGCGCCTTAAGCGGCAGCCCCTTTGCGCCGTCTGCCTCCACAAGCACATAATCGGCAACAGCTTCAAGCTCCTTAAAAGATACCGAAGGTGCGGTGAGCTTCCCGTTTTCCGCGGGGGTACCGGCACAAACACAACGTTCTTTTTTCAGCGCATCCCGCAGTTCCCTTCCACCACCCGTAACGAGCATATACTGTCCGGGAACCCTGATGTGGGTCGACGTACAGATGATGACGGAGCCCTTTGCGGTAAGCTCCTCTGCCAGAGTATATATGAGCGTGGTTTTTCCGCCTCCTCCGATAAGTGCGGTAACACCCCGTCCTATCTCAAGTAATGATGATATCTTCATCCTTATATCTCCAGCTCATAAATCCCCGCGTATTCGATCTTTTCAGCCTTAAGAGCCTCTTCGATCAGAGAGCGCGCACCCGGAGGGCTTTTCCACGCTATTCCGCAATCCGCCGACAAAACGCGGGGAGCCGATATAAGCTTTCCCTCTATCCCGTTTTTCGTGCAGGTCCTCTCTGTCGCCATCGCCTCAGCCGTAGTATGGAAGGTGACAACGATACAGGGTTTCTTTTCCTTCATAATCATGCCGTCCTGTGTCTGATACGCTGTGATGGCGAAAGCATCACATACTGAGTATATCATCACGGGATGTATTCTTCAATACACGGCCGGGGATCAGGTCTTTCAGCAAAGCCTTCCGGTTGACTATATTTACATTATCTGCCCGAGCCACGCAGTAAATGAGCGGCTCGGGACTGAACAGTAAAGCCTTCTGAACATATGCTATGTCGATTTTTAAGTTTCGCGGAAGATGTAAATGTCTTATAATAAATAAGGGAAGCTTTTAAAGGGAAACTTTAAGGGGAAGATTTTAAAGAGCTGCCTCTGAAAACCGGCCGCAGCCGGAAACCGTCTGAACGTCTGAAACATGTTGAAAGGAAGATGCAGGCACTATGAGCGAAAAACTTCATCCGGTAATAACTGCCAGGCTTTTTACGGACAGGAAATGCTTTGGCCCGGGAGTTGCGCAGCTCCTCAAAAGGGTTGACGAACACGGCTCGCTGCGCTCCGCCGCAAAATCAATGGAAATGGCGTATTCCAAAGCCTGGTCCATAATGAAAAATGCGGAGAACTGTCTAAACGTAAAGCTCATCGAATCAAGCACCGGCGGAAAAAACGGAGGCGGTGCCGCGCTTACAAAAGAAGCGAGGCAGATCCTTGCCGCCTATGAGAGCTATTATAATAAGCTCACAGCCTGCAGCGAGAGCATATTTGCACAGGAATTTAAAGATTTCCTGCCGGAATGACGGATCTGCGTAAATCATTTTCAGTCCCGATCTTATAATATACGATACGGCTATTTACCAACCCGTGTTTAATACTCTTTAATTCCCAAAGCACTTGTGCTTCGGTCTTTTAATAGCATTAGCCTGACGTCTCTGCCTGATGTGATTCAGGCTGCATTAAGTCCTGTGACTTTCTCGTTTTCCCTGATATGAAGATGATAGAAAAGAATCATGGCACTGTGCAGATAACAATTACGGCACTATGATAAATAGCAATAACTGTACCGGAAACAGTGCCACTTATAAAACTGACAGCTTTCAACAATGACAATAAACCTTAAGTATGTTCCGATTATGATCCGAAACTGGAAGAACGTGATAAGAACAATAAAAAGTGTTATAATGTAATTAAAGGGAGTCCTCGACCCTGAAGAGGGTATGTCAGATATTTCAGGGACAAAACCCTTTTCAATAGGGGTGACAAAATAATCAGACAAATAGATGAGAACAAATCGTACCGATAGTGTAATGATTATGAATGCAGATATGATTTTGGAAGATATCGTGATCGAAGAGAACAGAATCAGTCAAACCGTGATCGATAATTTGCGGAAGCCGCAGTTTGCTACGATACGTGAAGATATAGTAGTTGATTATATATTTGAGTATTGCAAAAAACTTTTGAGCTATGCCATGACAAAACATGGATCCAAAGAAATGGCATATGCGATAAATCTGAATACTCTGGATTTTATAGGAGCTGAATTTGGAACATCTAAATCCGTTAATATAGCTTCGCTAGTTGACAGAATTGATGATTCTGAATGCATTTTCGTTGTCTTGCATAATCATCCGAGTGACGGCCCATTTTCGGCGAGGGATCTGATTACGTTTTTCATTACTCCCAATATGGCAGTTTTAATGGTTATCGGAAATAAAGGATCTATATATACGATAGAAAAAACGGAGCGAGAGTTAATACATGACAATTATATGGAGATTAAAAGGACTTTAATAGCCTATCGTCAAAAAGAAGTATCATTTGACGAAACAGTTAGAGAACTTGAGAAGTATGGGATAATATACAGAAGTCTTTGAAAGGAGGCAGCTTATGAAAACAGTATTAGTTGAGAAACCTGAATTGGATAGACCATTGATATATACATACTCTGTTTCCGGAGAGGATATGGAACGATTTAGGAGGAAAAAGCAGCGGGCAAAAGAACTTGGTATAAATCTGTTTGTTTTGGACGGGGACGATATACCGGAAGAGTTACTGGAACTTGAATATTATATAATAGACAATTATTTGGATATGGATCTGGATGTACCGGAGGATATAAAGAAAAAGTATCTGGAATTAAAAAAACAGTTTACAGAAGCTTAGGATCATGATGACCTAAGGGGACGGAGTTAGTGGTCCATTGCC